>JADFPB010000053.1 GCA_022562515.1 Chloroflexota bacterium
TCAATGCCATCTTTCTGGTCCTTTCGGTACGGACGCGCTGAACGTGTTCGGTTCCGCATCCGCGGTGTCTGATATCGGTGATGGGTGCCGTGGCCCGTATGGGTGCCGGCTGGTGGCGCGCCCCGGTTGGCCGGGATTTTCAGGAGCGCGCCCCGATAGTGACCAGAGCAATGGGAGAGCCGTCAGTTGCGTCAGGCAGCGCGCGACCCTCGCCAGGGCGTCCGGGTGTCGGTTGAGAAGGCTGGGCAGTCGAAATCATTTGGCTGGCTGACGAGTTCATGGCTGCGATTTTCGATTTATTGGTGGGCGGTGGGGGACTCGAACCTCCGACCTCAGCGATGTCAACGCTGCGCTCTAACCAACTGAGCTAACCGCCCGCGAACCGCCCGGACAAGTGTCCGTGAATTGTACCGCGGAGGCCTTGCGCCGGGCGGCTTCCTATCGCTACTAATCCCCGGCCGGCTCTTTTTCCTCGATGTCTTCGGTTTCCGTTTCTGCTTCGGTATCAGATTCAGCGTCGGCAGAACCGGCGCCGTCCTCGGATCCGTCTCCCCCGTCACCCAGGACTGACGCCGCGTCCCCGGAAGTTGAGGCCAACAGCGACTCGGCGGCCGCGGCAGCTTCAAGGTCTTCCTCGGAACTTTCCTTTTTGGCGGAAAATGCCTGCGCTGCGCGTGCGACCTCATCACCTTCGCCGGTCGGGCGTGCGCCCAGCACGCTGGGGTCAACTGCTCCCGGGCCGTCTCCGCCCCGGGATATGAAATCGTCCTCGGCGCCAAATGCCCGCAAGGCTTCCTCGAACGTAGGAGGAGCCTCTGTCGTGCCGGAAAGCGTGCCCTTGATGCGCGGACCCAGCGTGTCCAGTCCAAGCTTCTTCCGACCTTCCTCCGAACGATCAAGCCGCGCGGGGATTAGCCGGCCGATGATCACGTTCTCCTTGAGGCCGAGCAGGTGGTCAACTGCTCCGTTGACCGCCGCTTCAGTAAGTACCCGAGCCGTCTCCTGGAACGAGGCGGCTGCGAGGAAGCTCTCCGTGTTGAGCGACGCCCTGGTCACGCCCAGCAGCACCGGGCTGGCAGTCGCAGGCTCGCCACCCTCTGCAAGTATGCGCGCATTTCTCCGCTCGTACTCGAGGCGGTCGATCAACTCGCCAGGCAGAAGATCCGTATCGCCGGGAACGTCCACGCGGACCTTTCTCAGCATCTGCCGGATGATCACTTCGATGTGCTTGTCGTGAATCGGGACACCCTGAGATCGGTAGACCGCCTGCACCTGCGAGATGATGTATCTCTGTGCAGTCTCGTGGCCTTCGATTCGCAGAATGTCCTGCGGGTTCTTGGGGCCTGCCGTCAACTGATCGCCTGCGGTAACCGTGTCTCCGGTGCGTACCGTGAGCGCCGCCGCGGCAGGAATCTGGTAGACGCGCTCATCCCGCTCTTCCCAGCTAATGGACATGCCGGTCTTCGTGACCTTCACCACGCCCGCGGCCGTTGCGACGATCTCATCGTCCAGCATTAGAGCCGTCTCATCCTGTTCGGTCTTTTTGCCGCGTATTTTTTTGCGCCCGAGGATGGGCATTCCAACGTCGACCCACTCTCCCGTTTTCACGAGCGGCTTGTGTGAGTCCGGAATGTCCAACTCCTCGAGGAAATCCTGGGTATCGCTGACTTTTACTTCGCGCCCTTCAGCGCTGACCACGACTTCCACGACGCCATCGATCTCCGTAATGCTCGCGACTCCTCGCGGAGTACGGGCTTCGAAGAGTTCCTCCACACGGGGCAAACCGCTGGTGATGTCAAGACCGGCAATCCCGCCTGTGTGGAACGTTCTCATTGTCAACTGGGTGCCGGGCTCTCCGATGCTCTGCGCCGCGATGATGCCGGCGGCCTCGCCAAGGAGGGCCGTCTCACCCGTGGCAAGGGAAGCGCCATAGCACTTTCTGCAAAGCCCGCGGGTTGCCTCGCAACTGAGCGGCGAGCGCACGTACATCTCCTTGACGCCCGCATCGACGATCTTCTGGGCGAGATTGGCCTGCATGAGCGTGTTCTCGTCCGCCAGTACCTCCCCGGTTTCCGGGTGGATCACCGGCGCGGCCGGGAATCGGCCAACGGCGCGCTCTCGGAGGCTCGCCTCCGTAGCAGTATCCTCCGCTTCCTGGATCCAGGTGCCGTTGCGGGTTCGGCAGTCCTCAAATAGAACGATCACGTCCTGCGCAACGTCGGCAAGACGGCGCGTGAGGTAGCCGCTGTCTGCGGTACGCAGCGCGGTGTCGGCCAGACCCTTCCTTCCGCCGTGCGTGGAGATGAAGTATTCCAGCACCGAAAGGCCCTCGCGGAAACTGGAGCGGATCGGGAGGTCGATGATTCGACCCTTCGGGTCTGACATCAAGCCGCGCATGCCCGCCATCTGCTTGATCTGTGCGATGTTACCTTTGGCGCCTGACGCCGCCATCTGGTAGATGCCGCCGTAATGCGGCAGGGCTTTTTCCACCGCCTTGGTCATCTCGTCGGACACTTTGGTCCACGTCTCTATCGTTGCCTTATAGCGCTCTTCCTCCGTGATCAGGCCCTGGAGATACTGTTCTTCCAGCTTGTGAATAGCCGAATCCGCCTTCTTAAGCAGGCTTTCCTTCTCTCGCGGGACGACGATATCGGTAATCGCTATCGTGGTTCCCGATTGTGTGGCGTAACGGAATCCCAGTGTCTTCAGAGAGTCCAAGAAGTCCGCGGTGCGCAAATTCCCCAGACGTTCGTAGGCCAGAGAGACAAGCTCTTTGACCTTGTCGCGGTCCACGTTCACATTGACGTAGCCCAGCTCATCCGGCACAGCATCGTTGAAGATGATCCGGCCAACGCTCGTGGTCAGCCACTCGCCATCATCGCCCTCGCCTCTCACCATGATGGGAGTACGAAGACCCAACTGTTCGCAATCGTGTGCCAGGCGCGCCGCATCAAAGTCGGGGAACCGGGGCATAGCGCCGTTCTGCGAAACTTCCCGGACCTCTTCCGACTCTCCGTCTTCGGTACTGGCTTCGGCCGTGGCCTCGTCTTCCCCCTCAATAGTCGTGAGGTAGAAGTTACCCAGGACCATGTCCAGGGTCGGGGAGACGATCGGGTCACCGGATGCCGGTGAGAGCATGTTGTTAGTGCTCAGCATTATCCTCTGGGCTTCCAGCACCGCTTCCCGTGAAAGTGGTACGTGGACGGCCATCTGGTCACCGTCAAAGTCGGCGTTGAACGCCGTGCAAACCAGTGGGTGGATCTTGATGGCGCTGCCCTCGACCAGAACCGGCTGGAAAGCCTGGATTCCGAGTCTGTGCAGCGTGGGAGCGCGGTTCAGCAGCACCGGTCGGTTTTTGATGACTTCCTCAAGGATGTCCCAGACCTCCGGCCGTGCGCGCTCCGCCATTCGTTTTGCGCTCTTGATGTTGTGTGCGAAGCCCTTGACCACAAGCAGGTTCATGACGAACGGCTTGAACAGCTCAAGGGCCATCTTCTTGGGCAGTCCGCACTCGTGCAGCCTCAACTCGGGACCGACGATGATGACCGAGCGGCCTGAGTAATCAACACGCTTGCCCAGCAGGTTCTGGCGGAATCGCCCCTGCTTTCCGCGCAGCAGATCAGTCAGTGACTTGAGCTTGTGGTTGTGGCTTCCTGAGATCGCGCGGCCGCGTCGGCCGTTGTCGATCAGCGCGTCAACCGCCTCCTGAAGCATGCGCTTCTCGTTGCGAACGATGATATCCGGCGCCTGAAGGTCAAGAAGTCTCTTCAGGCGGTTGTTCCGGTTGATTACCCTCCGGTAGAGGTCGTTCAGGTCGGAAGTCGCGAACCGGCCTCCATCCAACTGGACCATGGGGCGCAGTTCGGGCGGCAGTACCGGCAGCATGGTGATGACCATCCACTCCGGTTTGTTGCCGCTCTTGACGAACGACTCCACGACGCGGAGGCGCTTGATCGCCTTCTTACGGCGCTGGCCTGAGGTGCTCCGCACCTCAGCCTGGAGCCCTTCCCGCTGCTTCTCAAGATCGGTGTGCTTCAGAATATTCAGAATGGACTCGGCGCCCATTGTGGCCTTGAACACCTCGCCGTATCGGTCGCGGAGCTCCCGGTACCGGGCTTCCGTAAGCAGATCGAGGCGGGATATCCCCTCGAGCTCTTCGATGCGCTCGGTAATCTCGGCTTTAAGCGCTTCCTTCGCCTCATCGAATTTTTCTTCGATAGCCGTGAGTTGAGGCGCCAGCGGATCTGCTGGCTCTTCGTCTTCATCCACCTCCGGCTCTACGTCCTTTGCCGAGGCTTTCGCCTTCACCGTAGTCTTGGACTTGGATTTGGACTTTGCTTTGCCTTTGGCTGCCGGCTTCTTCTCTTCAACTTCGGCTACCGGCTCTTCGCCCTCTGCTGACGCGGCGGCCTCCTCGGCGGCGACATCGCCGCTGCGGAGCGCCTCAAGCGCAGCCTGCTTCTCCTCTTCGAAGCGGTCATCTTCGGCTTCAAGGTAGCTGTTGAGGCTCTCCATCGCCCGCTCGCGGGCATCCTCATCGACCTCGGTCACGATGTACTGGGCAAAGTACAGGACCCGCTCCAGGTTGCGCGGCGAGAGATCGAGAAGCAGCCCCAGGCGCGACGGCGTGCCTTTTGAAAACCAGATGTGCGCTACCGGCGCGGCCAGCTTGATGTGGCCCATCCGCTCCCGGCGTACTTTGGCTCTGGCGATCTCAACGCCACAGCGGTCGCATACGACGCCCTTGTAGCGGATCTTCTTGTACTTGCCGCAGTAGCACTCCCAGTCCTTCGTCGGCCCGAAGATCCGCTCGCAGAACAGACCGTCCTTTTCGGGACGCAGTGTCCTGTAATTAATCGTCTCCGGCTTGGTGACTTCTCCGTATGACCACGCTCGAACTTGCTCTGGGGAAGCCAGGGAAATTCGGATTGCATTGAAGTCAGTGCCAGTTTCTGTCATTCCTGTTCAGTCCTTCTTACCCTTCCGGGCTATACGCTTCGGGGCTGTACGGTTCGGGGCGTTTTCGCGCGCATTGCCGACGCCTCTACGCGTACCTGTGTGCCTGTGGACCATTGCAGTTGTCGTCCAGGGTCTGATTCATCTGTCTCCGCCCTGGCTCCGGATGGTGCCGGCCAACTGCCTTGCCGACTGGTGTGTGTCGGTTATGCGACTTCCTTAGTCATCGTCCTCGGACCCGTCTTTTTCACCGTCGGGGGAGTCTTCGGATTCTGGGGATTCCGATCCGCCACTCTCGTCATCTTCCTCGTCTTCATCAGCGACAGCGTCATCGGACATGACGATGTCGTCATCGTCCAGATCATCGCCGAGGTCCAGATCGGGCATCCCTTCTCCCAGGGCCATTTCGGCCCAGATCGAACCGCCAATCTCATCATCGCCGACGCCGGCGCCGGCGGCCTCGGCCTCATCAATCTCGAATCGGTTGCCGACCTCGTTCAAAAGTTCAACGGACAGGCCCAGCCCCTGAAGTTCCTTGAGGAGGACATGAAACGATTCCGGCACCCCGGGCTGGATGACGTTCTCGCCCTTAACGCTCGCCTCATAGGTCTTTACTCTGCCAATCACGTCATCGGACTTGACCGTTAGCATCTCCTGCAGGTTGTATGCAGCGCTATACGCTTCGAGCGCCCACACTTCCATCTCACCAAACCGCTGGCCGCCGAACTGTGCCTTGCCGCCCAGCGGCTGCTGGGTGATCAACGAGTATGGCCCGGTGGAACGGGCGTGAATCTTGTCCTCCACCAGGTGGATCAGCTTCATCATGTAAGTCGTGCCAACTGCGATCGGCTGGTCGAATGGCTCACCGGTCCGGCCGTCGTACAGCGTCTGCTTGCCGATGAACGGAGCGCACACATGCTGTTTCCTGTCCAGGGACAGGCACTTCTCGTACATGTCAGCGGACTTCATGCCGTCAACGTCCACGCCCGCTATCTCGGTCAGCCATATCTTCATGCAGGCATCGCGCGCCAGAGCTACCTTGTTATCATCGAAAAGGTCCTTGTGCTTGTAACCGCGCTCCGCCAGCCACGCACTGACGATCTCATCATCGATCGCGGCACGGTCAAGATCCCGCGGATCGACCGCGTTGGACGCCATGACGAACCACGCCCTGGAGAGAGCATCCTCGATCATAGTCTGGGTAGCGCCGTCAAAGACCGGCGTGCGGGCTCGGAAGCCCAGTACGCTGGCCGCGTACCCCAGGTGCATCTCCAGCACCTGCCCGAGGTTCATTCGAGACGGAACACCAATAGGGTTCAGTATCACGTCCAGCGGCGTCCCGTCCGCCAGGTAGGGCATGTCCTCGGCCGGCAAGATCTTGGCGATAACGCCCTTGTTGCCGTGCCGGCCGGCCATCTTGTCGCCTTCCATGATCTTGCGTGTGTGGGCCACCCACACGCGCACCATGCGAATCACTCCGGCAGGCAGGTTGTCACCTGCATCCTTGGTGAGGATCTTTACGTCGAGCACCTTGCCGTACTCACCGTGAGGCACCCTCAGAGAAGTATCTTTCACGTCTCGGGCTTTCTCACCGAATATCGCGCGGAGGAGTTTCTCCTCGGCCGTCAGTTCTGTCTCGCCCTTCGGCGTGATTTTGCCGACCAGGATGTCGCCCGACGCCACGTACGCGCCGATGCGGATGATCCCCTCTTCGTCCAGGTCGCGGAGACTCTCTTCCCCAACGTTCGGGATGTCCCGCGTGATCTCCTCGGGGCCCAGCTTCGTGTCTCTCGCCTCGGACTCGTGCTTCTGGATGTGAATTGAGGTGTACTTGTCGGCCTTTACGAGATTTTCCGAGAGGATGATGGCGTCCTCGTAGTTGTAACCCTCCCAGCTCATGAAGCCGACGAGGATGTTTTGCCCCAGGGCCAGCTCGCCGCCCTCGGTCGATAAACTGTCGGCGAGCGCGTCACCTATAACGACGCGCTGCCCCTTGTCGACAATCGGCCGCTGCGACACGCATGTTCCCTGGTTGGACCGCCTGAACTTCGTGAGCGGATACTCCACTTTCTCACCGTCGTCGGTTTGAATGACGATCATGTCGCCGGTGGCCTGGGCGATGATTCCGGAGTGCTCCGCGATGATCACCTGCCGGCTGTCCCGCGCCACTCGCTCTTCCATGCCCGTGCCCACGGTCGGCGCTTCCGGCAGCACCAGCGGCACGGCCTGCCGCTGCATGTTTGAGCCCATCAGCGCGCGGTTTGCGTCATCGTGCTCCAGGAATGGGATCAGCGCTGTCGAGACGCTTACGATCTGCATAGGCGAGACGTCCAAGTACTCAACCTTGTCAGCGGTCTCGTGCGCAAATGTGTCGCCAAACCGCACCTCAATGCGGTCGGTCGCAATCTGGTTGCGGGAGTCCAGCTTCGTGTTGGCCTGGCCAATTACGTGCAGCTCTTCCTCATCCGCGGGCATGTAAACAATTTCCGCCGCGTTCATCGACACGTACGGTTTGACTTTGAGCGTCCGCTCTTTCCAGCCTGCCATCCTCTCCGCAACAGGCTTGCTGATTGATTTGCCGGCTTCTATCAGGACGTTGCCCTTGCTGTCCTTGATCTCGTCCACTGTGTGGTGGCCGATTAGAGCCGAATCGTGGCTTGACATCTCGCGCAGCACCGGCCGGTACGGAGTCTCAATAAACCCATACTGGTTCAAGCGCGCGTACGTGGCCAGCGACCCCAGAAGGCCAATGTTCGGCCCTTCCGGCGTCTCGATGGGGCAGATGCGGCCGTAGTGGGAGTTGTGAACGTCTCGGACGTCGAATCCCGCCCGGTCCCTTGAGAGGCCGCCAGGGCCGAGTGCGGAAAGGCGGCGCTTATGGGTAAGCTCGGCAAGCGGGTTCGTCTGGTCCATGAACTGCGAGAGTTGAGAACCGCCGAAGAACTCACGGACCGCCGCAACAACCGGCCTGATGTTTATCAGCGCCGCTGGAGTGGTCGTATCCGGGTCCATCTGCGTTGTCATCCGCTCTTTCACAACCCTCTCCATCCGGAGAAGGCCAACGCGGAGCTGGTTCTGGATCAACTCTCCCACGGCGCGGACGCGTCGGTTGCCGAGATGGTCGATGTCATCGACCTTGTCGCGGCCGTTGTTGATCCTGATCATCTTGCGGAGCAGTTCAATGAAGTCTT
Organism: Chloroflexota bacterium; assembly: GCA_022562515.1. Taxonomy (GTDB): domain Bacteria; phylum Chloroflexota; class Dehalococcoidia; order Lucifugimonadales; family Lucifugimonadaceae; genus UBA1151. The sequence continues at coordinate 8,148 of JADFPB010000053.1, forward strand.
CTTTGGAAAGCGTGCGCTCGTCGACTTTACGATTGAGACTCCGGTTCAGCTTGTAGCGGCCCACGCGGCCAAGGTCGTACTTGCGCGGATTGAAGAACAGGTTGTGCAACAGTGCACGGGCGTTATCCACACTTGGCGGCTCACCCGGGCGCAGCCGGCGGTAAAACTCGACCAGCGCCTCGTCCTCGGTCGTGATCGCGGAGTCACGAGAGATCGTCGTTGCCATGTACCGGTGATCCGGGTCTGTGTCCACCTTGCGGAACAGATCAAGAATCTCATCGTCACTTGTGTAGCCAAGTGCCCGGAGGAGCGTAGAAACCGGGGTCCTGCGCTTCCGGTCAACCTTCACGTAAAGGATGTCCCGGTTGGAAGTCTCAAGCTCCACCCACGCTCCCCGGTACGGGATGAGCTTGGCCGAGCAGAGAGTGCGGCCGGTCGCCGAGTCTTTAGCGGCGGTGAAATAGGCGCCCGGCGATCGGACGAGCTGAGAGACGACCACCCGCTCCGCGCCATTGATGATGAACGTGCCATTGCGCGTCATCATCGGAATGTCGCCCATGAAGAGCTTCTGCTGCTTCCGCTCGCCTGTACTCTTGATCAGCAACTGGACAACTACATAGAGGGATGCGGAGTAGGTGGTCTCCTTGAGACGGCACTCGCGCTCCGTAAGTTTCGGCTCCTGAAATTCGTGTTCGCCGAAGCTGAGCTCAAAACGTCCACCGGAGAAGTCTTCGATAGGGGAGATTTCTTCAAAGAGGTCCTTGAGAGCACTCTTTTTCAGCCATTCAAATGACTCTAATTGGATCTGTATGAGGTTCGGCACGTCCAGCACTTGCTCGACGCGGTTGTAATACTTATTGGACGGCTTCTGCGAGTGTCGGCGTGAGGCGGCAATAACCATTACTTCACAAAGCTCCTAGTGAGACTTGCACTGTAAAACGCGCGAAAATACAACAAGCGCGCCCCGGTCAAGGGGAACGCTAATCTGTGAGTTGGGGGGCTACCGAGTGGGAGATATCGTTTGCCCGGATACGAGAGACATACGTAGTCAGGATAAAAGTCTAGTCCTGCCCAATATCGATGTCAATGCAGGGTAGTGCGAAACAAAATCCGGACTGCGTCCAGGCCGACAACCCAGAGTGTGTGATTCCCCGCGACGCTACGGGTTCTAACCCACTCGAAATCGAATGTGGTTGTGATCGATGACGATCTCTGTCACCGAAGAATCAAGGGGACCAGATGCTGAAGTTCATTGTCGTAGCGGTAGCGGTAGTCGTAGCGTTTGCCGTGGGGATCATCGTAGGAGTGAATTCCAGCTCTAGCGGCACGTCAGGGATTGAACAGGTTCTCAACAATGCTACGCCTGCCTCGTCCGACGTTCCGCAGCTCGACGCGTCTGATCCACGCCAAATGACAAACAGCGACCAACTCAACGCGCAGATTGAACCCCTGAAATGGTTGAATTCCAATGTCTCTAACCGCAATGCGGAGTACCAACTGCTTATCTCAGAGATCGCCCGACTCCAGACGATGAAATCCGACCTGGAAGCGGAGGTTGATGGGGCTGTGTTTGTCCGATGAGCTTCGTTTGGACAATAGCCTGAGCTGCTCCCACCATCCGCCGCGGAGTCTCCAGGTACGCCAACGCCATTGCGTTAGTCACCGGGCGCGCCGGTAAGCGCAGCCATCGCGTCACGCACGAAATCCCGGCCTCTGTGTCCCGCGCCCACGATCATGGGTGCAACCCCCCACAGACGCCTGTGGGAGGCAGCGCGCCCGGTCGCGATAAAACACTCTCGATCATGAACGCAGAGGTGATCGATCATGATTTCGACAGCCGAAATGCAAGGGGGGCCAGATGTTGAAGTTTGTTGCCGCGGCCGCAGTCGTGGCATTTGCCGTGGGGATACTCGTGGGAGTGAACTCCACGTCTAACGATGCGCCGTCAACTGGACCGGTCCTCAGCAGCGCTATTGCCGCGAATACCGACGTTCCAGGGCCTGGCAACACGGCCCCGGATCGGATGACCAATATCGAAAGATTGGATGCCGAAATCGCCGTGCTCAACATGCTGGAAAATGGCATTGCTGAGCGCAACGACGAATACAAAGCCCTGATTTCAGAGATCGCCCGGCTGCTTACTGTCAAATCCACTCTCGAAGTGGAACTCGGCGAGGCGGTGTTCGTTCCCAGGGTTGCATCGGGGCGATAGCGCAAGCCTCGGCGCCGCCTGACACATCGGTATAGCTGGCACGCAAGTTCAGATGGGTCGCAGCGGCCTGTGTGGCCGTGCCGGCAAATCGACAGCTATAGTGTCGCCCGGCTGAACGTCTCCGCTGGCCAAGACGATCGCCATGACGCCGGCCTTGCGGATCAGATTGCCCTCTTCGTCGCGATCGAGCACCGCCTCCATCAGGCCCGGCTGAATCCCATCGAGTTGGCTGCAGGGATCGCGTAGTCCGGTTATCTCGATCACTGACTCGGGTCCGATGCGAAGTCGCGTTTCGGTCGGCAGAGCAAGCAGATCGATACCACGCGTAGTGATGTTCTCGCCCATCTGTCCGGCTTCGAGTTCAAAGCCGCTTGCAGACAACTCGTCGAGTAGCTCCCCATGGATCAGGTGAACCTGGCGGAGGTTGGGTTGGTCAGGATTAGCACGCACCCGCGACCTGTGCTTCACCGTCTCGCCAAGGTGGGCGTCGCCTTCCACGCCGAGCCCCTCCAGCAGGCGAATGCTTGCCTGATTGGGTTTCACCATGGTGTGACTCGGGCTGGCGCTGACCGCCTTGACCAAACCGCTCATTGCCGCTCTCCGTGGATCTTTTCCGCCGTCGCAAGTCATCGGCGCCGGCCAGGGATAGGCAGAAATCAGCCCTCGTGCAGTACCCTGACTCCTTCAGAGTAGTATCGAGCACGTCGAAACACCACGCCTCATAGTTGCCGGTCATGAACCATATAAACCTTGTCGGCCTCGCTCGCCCGCTCGCGCGGGGCGCGGCCGCTGCGGGCGCGGGCGCGTGATCTCTCTCATTACATTCGACATGGGCGGAGTGCTCCTCTTCGCCGACGAGCAGATCGCGATACACGAGCTCGCCCGGCTGTCCGGCAGGTCCGAAGCGCAGGTTTTCGAGGCCTGCTTCTCGCCCCGGCGCAAACGCCCGCATGAGACGGGTCAACAGAGCTGGCCAGAGTTCGCTCAGACCGCCATGCATGATCTGGGCCTCGACATTTCTGAAGAGCAACTTGCCGAGGCGCGATTTAAAGACATCTTCTGCTCAATCCTGATTCCCAATCCGCCCATGTTCGAGCTCGTAGGACGGGTATCGAAAAAACACCGGATTGCACTCTGCAGCAACACCGGACCGGCGCACTGGGAGAGCGCACGGAAACTGATGCCATTCGTAGACGCTTTCGACCCGCTCATATTGTCGTTCGAGGTGGGTTTGATGAAGCCGGGCCGCGAGATTTTCGACACTCTCTCCCGCACCAGTGGCGTGCCGTATGAGCAGATCTTCTTCACGGACGACTACCTGGAAAACGTCGAGGCCGCCCGCTCGGCAGGCCTGCAGGCCGTCCAGTTCTCAGGCGTCGATCAGCTACTGGCAGACTTCGAGCGTTTCGGGATTGAGGTGTGAGGCTGACGCCAGAACACACACCGCCCAGGAGACACGCGGACAACGCGATCAGATGTTGAACTGGGGCTCAGCGTAGCCTTCTAATTTGTTGAAGATCTGAATTCGCCAGCGTTGTGAGTCGACCACGAAGAGGCGGTTTCTGCTGCCATCAAACTTAACGCCGGTTGGCAGGGCGAATTTCGTTTCCGGATCCAGGCTGTCCACGCGGCGCCGGGCCTTGTAGACGTCCGGATTGCCCTGGATGTAGCGCTTCTGCCACTTGGACAGCTCCACGGCGGAGCCGCCCAGTCGCAGGAGGTACTCACCTGACTGGTTGAACACCTGGACCCGGTCGTTCACCCAGTCGCAGACGTAGATATCGCCGTCCGGGTCGACTGCTACGTCGGACGGATGATCAAACTGGCCCGCGCCGGAGCCCGGGGTTGAGTTGGGGCTGCCGAACGCGCTGAGAAACCCGCCCCCGCCATCAAACTTCTGGATTCGATGGTTCCTGTGATCTGCGACGAAGAGATTGCCTTCGCCGTCAATGGCGATGCCCCAGGGCGATTGGAAGTGGGCTTCATCTGGGCCCTGGCCACCGAAGCCGTGTATGAACTCACCGTCAGATGCCAGGTGTTGGATCCGATGGTTCATCGTGTCAGAGATGTACATCGAGCCATCTTCAGCAAAGACGATACCGGACGGGCGGTCGAACTGGCCCGGCCCGGTGCCGGGCTCGCCGATATTTCGGATGAACTTGCCATCACGATCGAAGACGGATATCAGGCTGCGCAACTCGTCCGTGACATACACATCCAGCTCTGGACCCACGGCTACGGACGCCGGCCACGCACCATCGAAGAAACCGGGATTCACTTCCCTGAAGGACGTGACTTCTTCCTCATCTCCCGGCTCGGCCCCGATCGTGAGCCGCATCACATCGAAAAAATAGAGGGACTTCTTCGTGATGTAGACGTCATCGTCCTGGCCAAACGCCATGTTGACGATGCCGGTGATCTGGCGGCCGCCGACTACGTGGCTGAAGTCATAGGCCCGGCCCGCGGCTGAGGTTGTGAGTGAGGGTGACATTTCTGCGTCTTCTGCTAGTTCTGGCGCCAGTTCTGGCCGCTAGTTCAGGATGAACTCAGGCTTCTCGAAGTTGCCGCCAACTACCGGCACTGCATCGAGTCCCATCCAGTCCTCAACGAGAGTGGTGTAGACGCTCCGGAAATCCATCGCGGGAACGAGATCGCCCTGATCGAGGTCGGCGGCCCTGGTCGACGGATATTCGCCATACTGGCCGCCTTTGACGCCCTTGCCAATCGCGAGGCAGACGCCGCCGGCGCCGTGGTCGGTGCCCGCCCCGTTGTCGTAGACCCGCCGGCCGAATTCCGAGTAGAGGAACATGACGACGTTGTCCGCCGCGTCGTGGGCTTCGAGGTCGTCGAAGAAATCGCGAATCGCCGTCGATACCTCGGTCCAGAGACGAGCGTGTGTGTTGACCTGATCGGCGTGTGTGTCGAAGCCGCTGTGATCGCAGTAGAAGATCCTTGAGCCGAGGCCGGCTAGGTGGATCTGGGCGATGCCCTTCAGCTTGTCCGCGATGCTGGAATTCGCGTATTCGATATCCGACGTGTAGTTGGCGGGCGCCGCGCTGAGAATATCCGCACCCTTCAACGCATCGAGGCCCGTCTGGCCCAGGAAGTCCATGACAGGGCCTGATCCGATCGCAGGCGAGTAGATGCGGCGGTACCGGCTGAGAACCCTGTTGAGTTTCTCCTCGGGAGTGAGTCCCGTCAGCATGCCGTAGCTATTGATGTTCTCGACGGTTGCGACCGGCACGCCCGGACCCACCAGCGCACGGAACAGCGACGGCCCCATACTGACCGCCGTGACGACGTTCTCTTTATTGGGGTCGATGTCCCGAATCACTCGTGCCAGCCAGCCCTCGGTGCCCAGTGAGTCGGGCTCGCAAGTGTGCCAGATGTCCATCGACCGGAAGTGCGAGCGGGGTGAGTTCTCATAGCCCACACCATGAAGGATTGCCACGTTGCCATCCTGATACATCTTTTGTATCGGGGCCATCGAAGGGTGGAATCCGACCTGATCATCAAGCACCAGCACTTCATCCTCGGCGACGTTCACGATAGGGCGATAGTCGCGGTAGAGAGGATCGGCGTACGGGACCACAGTGTTCATATAGTCGTTACCGCCAGTGAGTTGCAGAACGACGATTACAGGATCGCTATTTCGGGTAATGATGTCTGATCCCCCTGGCCTCGCTGGCGCTGACGCGGGTCATGGATTTCTAGGCGAACTGGTATTCCCGGAGCGATACGATCAATTGGATGATCTCTAAGATCTTGACCGCGCCGCCTTCTTCCGGCGAGTCGTCTTCCCAATCGATGGGGCCGAGCGACTCGGCGTGCGCGATTAGCTCCAGGCGGGCCTCTGCGGAAATCTCAAGCGGACCCATGACGTCAAGGCACGCGTCAATGACTTCTTCGGGCGCGTCGCCCGCTGACCTCACGCGATCCATGATGCGGATCACGCCCGGGCGGGATTGATCGCTTATCAACCCGGCCGTGAAGTTAGTTCGCTTCATGAGGGTGCCGCTGTTGATCCACTCGATGCCGGAGTGCCAGCCCTCAACGCTGGGCGGATTAAGCAGGTCCTGCCCCATATAGGTGATCTCACTGGCCCAGCCCATCGTCTCCGGCAATGGACGCTCAGCATTACCCACAAGCCTCAAGGTTCCAACCACGACTTCGGTGGGATTCTTCACCTTCTTGAATCGGGCCTCTTTAAAGAAGGCCGAGTCAAAAATGAATTGCAGTGCCTTGCCGATGTGGTAGTCGCTCTCGATCAGGACATCGGCGATTGACTGGACGGCCTCGGGGTCGTTGGGAGGAGTCACCGACCAGGCGGGCACCTGGGGTTCGTCCGCAACAAAGAAGGTATATAAGTGGCGCGCGATGAACGCGGCCGTCGCCGGCTGGGCAAGGATGATGTCTACGATCTCCTCGCCATTGAAGTTGCCGGTGTGCCCGAGAAACACCTTCTCGCCATCGTCATGGTCTTCCGGCCTGTACTCGAACTCCCAGTCCCAGCGGCCCATGTGGAAACGCGGTAGCTTGTGGATGAGGGTCCAGCCTGTGAAGGCTCTGGAGCACTCCCGGACGTCGGTCTCGGTGTAGTTGCCGACGCCCATGGTGAAGAGCTCGAGCAGTTCCCGGCCCCAGTTCTCGTTTACCGACGTGGCATGATTCTCGTGGTTGTCCAGCCAGTAGATCATGGCCGGGCTGCGCGCCACTTCCA
>JADFPB010000054.1 GCA_022562515.1 Chloroflexota bacterium
TTGCTATCGCGATTTCTGCGAGACGCTGCTTATCCATCCGACTCTCCCCGCGCTCTTCCATACTGGCCGTATCGGGCCATTCCGTGATCGTGCGCCCGCAGGGATGATACGCCCGCGGGCTTCCGGCTTAGCTGGCCGGATTTTTAGAAACTCTAGAAAACTAGAAGATCTAAGATTAGGGTGAAACCCCCGCCGCTGCAACGAATCCCGCCGACCGGAGCGCGCGGGAATATCTGGAGCGCGGTATTTTTGTTGCATGGCGAAAGACTTGCTCCGTGAACAGTTGCGATCACTCGGACAGGGCTCGCCCGCGGCGCGCAGATTGCGCCCGGATCCCTGAACCCGTGAATCCCGGAAGCCATCGATCCCGGCAAGCATGAGGAGAGGGCCATGGCAGGCATGCCGCCGACGCTGAGTCAGTTCATCAGGGCCAGGCAGCAGGACTACCCGGATGCGGTCGGTGAGTTCAGCCAGGTTATGAGCGCCATCGCTCTTGGCGGCAAGCTGATATCGCGCGAGATCAACCTCGCCGGGCTTGTCGGCGCAACCGGCTATACCGGGCGTACGAACATACAGGGTGAAGAAGTGGCGAAACTCGACGAGTGGTCGAACGACCTGCTCGTCGACCTTCTTGGCGAGACCGGGTGCGTCTGCGTGATGGGCTCGGAGGAGGTCGAGGGGCCGATCGTGCCGCCGGAAAGCGCCTCCAACGGCCGCTACGCCGTGTTGTTCGACCCGGTTGACGGCTCGTCGAACATCGACATCGCGGCGCCGGTGGGCACGATATTCTCCATACAGCGCCGCGCCACGGAATCAGGCGTGGGCAACCTGGATGACCTGCTGCAGCCCGGCAGGAGCCAGGCCGCTGCCGGCTACATCCTCTACGGCTCTTCGACAATGTTTGTATACACGACCGGACAGGGCGTCCACGCCTTCACGCTTGACCCCACCATGGGGGAGTTCCACCTGACGACGGAGGAGCTGAGATTTCCCGAGAAGTCGAACGTCTACTCCACCAACGAAGGCAATTCGGGCACCTGGCTGGAGCCCGACCTGAAGTGGGTCAACTGGATAAAGCAGAACGACCCGGACACCGGCAGGCCGTACAGCGCCCGCTACATCGGCGCGCTGGTAGCCGACTTCCACCGGATCCTGCTGAAGGGCGGCATCTTCGCCTATCCCGGCAACACCGGCAGGCCCGACGGCAAGCTGCGGCTCCTCTACGAGTGTTCTCCGATGGCGTTCATCGCCGAGCAGGCCGGTGGCGCAGCGACGAACGGCACCAAGCGGATCCTCGACATCGAGCCGACCGGCCTGCACCAGCGGACGCCGTACTACATTGGCACGGCGCGGGAAGTTGAGCTGATCGGCCGCTTCCACGAGGGCAGGGGTCCGGGATAAGAGCTCACGCAAAGGCGTCGGCTGAGATTTCTCCCGCCAGAGCGCAATGAGCGCGAGGCTTCCAGGACACTGATTCCGGAATTTTTATTTATCTTCACCCTTCGCGCCTTTGCGAGAGACCCCTTCCCAATCTTTGCGTGACGCCGTGCCAGCGCTCATAATCGCGGCGAACCCGAATCCCCGGCAACGCATACCGCCTTTTGTGGAGAGAACAGAATGTCAAAGCTGCGAATCACCAGGATAGAAGTCCACGAGTTCCAGTTCGAGATGCTGGACGTTGGCAAGGACTACAACGGCTTCAACCTTGTCTACGAGAAGGGCGGCAGGCAGACCGGCACCTCGTACGCCATGAAAGTCCACACCAACGAGGGCGTCGTCGGCGAGTATGTCGGAGGAGACTCTCCCGGCTTCGCCGAGTTCAACATGTTCGCCGACTATCTGATCGGTCGCGACCCCATCCAGCGGGAGTTGATCTACAACGACGTGAAGCGGGCGATGAGGAAGTTCGACAAGATGGGGATGGGCGCCATCGACATCGCCCTCTGGGACCTCGCAGGCAAATACTACGGGGCGCCGGTCTACGAGATGCTGGGCGGCTGGCGCACGTCGCTGACCTGCTACGCGTCGACGATGCACGGCGACCGGAACGGCGGACTGGACAGCCCGCAGGCGTTCGCAGATTTCGCACTCCAGTGCAAGGAGATGGGCTATCCCGCCTTCAAGATTCACGGCTGGGGCGACTACGACATCGACCAGGAGATCGAGACGGTCCTCGCGGTCCGCGAAGCGGTGGGGCCAACTATGAACCTGATGATCGACCCGGCGTGCGAGATCAATACGTGGGTGGAGACGGTGAAGCTCGGCAGGGCCTGCGATGAAGCGCACTATACCTGGCTGGAAGACCCGTATAAGGACACCGGAGTCTCAATGCACGGCCACAAGCAGCTGCGGACGGTTATCAAGACGCCGCTGCTCCAGACAGAGCACATACGCGGCCTCGAGCAGCACGTCGACTTCATCGCCTCTGGCGCGACAGACATCGTGCGAGTAGACCCGGACTACGACGCCGGGATCACGGGCGCGATGAAGATCGTCCACGCCGCGGAAGGGTTCGGGCTCGATGTCGAGATCCACTCGCCGGGCCCCGCACAGCGCGCCGTGATGGCGGCCACGCGCAACACGAACTACTACGAGATGGCGTTGCTGCACCCGGATACACCGGAGATCGGCCGCTGCCACGAGGTATACGCCGACGGCTACCGCGACGCCACGGACGCGATCGACTCCAACGGCCAGGTGCCGGTGCCGGACGGACCGGGGCTGGGCGTCGAGTACGACTGGGACTTCATCATGAAGAACCGCACTGGCGGGCGGGAGTATTCGTAGGGAAGAGATGCTCTCGCAGAGGCGTGGAGAGCAGAAAGAGAGAGAAAAAGGTATCTTGATCTCTTCGCGCTTTTGCGGCTTTGTCTGAAATCTTGATCCGAGGAGGTTTTGGCCGATGGAACGAACGATGTTCGGCAAGACGGGACTCAACGTCAGCAGGCTCGGCATCGGGTTGTCTGAGATCGGGTTCAATTTGACCCGGGACGACCTTGATCAGGCAGCGCGCGTGATGAACAGCGCGCTGGACGCAGGAATCAATTTTCTCGATACGGCGGCCTGCTATGACCTGAGCGAGGAGCTGCTCGGCGAGGCGGTCTCGCATCGCCGGGATGAGTTCGTGCTGGTGACGAAGGCCGGCCACTTCATGCCCAGGGGCGAGGGCGAGGACTGGACATACGACCTGATCACTTCGAGCATCGAGCGCAGTCTCGAGCGGATGAAGACCGATCACGTTGACCTGGTCCAGTTGCACTCCTGCTCGGTCGAGATCCTCGAGCGCGGCGATGTCACACGCGCGCTGCAAGACGCCCGCGATGCGGGCAAGACGCGCTTCATAGGCTACTCGGGCGACAATGAGAACGCAGAGTTCGCCGTGGCCAGCGGCGAGTTCGACACGCTCCAGACGTCGTTCAACCTGGTGGACCAGAAGGCGCGCCACACTCTGCTCCCCGCAGCCGAGGCGCAGGGCATGGGCATCATCATCAAGCGGCCTATCGGCAACGCCGTCTGGGGCGCTGCGAAGGATCCGCAGCCCTACGAGCACAATCCCGACTACACGGTGGAGTACCACAGGCGCGCCGCGGTGATGCAGGCTGAAGGCGCCTTGCCGGACGAGCCGGATGACCGGATCATGACGGCGATGGGCTTCACCCTGGCGCACCCGGAGGTAGACGTGATGATCGTCGGCACGCAGCGCCCGGAGCACATGCTGTCGAACATCGAGCTGATCGATAACCGGCTGCCGATCCCGGCCGCCGCGGTTGACGCTCTGCACGAGCGGTATGACCGGCTGTCGGACGGCTGGGAGCAACGCGGTTAGGAAACGCTGCCGGCGCCGGGAAATTGGAAAACATCACAGATGACGAAGCGGACTAGGCCGGTGCGGCTGGCGTTCGTTTTTGCGCTGCTGGCGGCGCTGGTCGCGTGCAGCGGCAATGACAGCGCCGCGGGAGAATGGCCGGCGTACGGTGGCGACGCGGGAGGGTCAGGTTACTCTGGCCTCGACCAGATCAACCGTGAGACGGTAGACGGACTCGAAGTCGCCTGGACCTTTCAGACCGGCGATGCGGAACTCATCAGCTCGTTCAAATTCGAGGCGACGCCGATCCAGGCCGGCGGGCTGCTGTACGTATCGACACCGCTGAACCGGGTGATCGCCATCGACCCCGAGACCGGGGTGGAAGTCTGGCGGTACGATCCCGACCTGGACCGCACAAAACCGCGTAACCAGGGCTTTGTTTCGCGCGGAGTCTCCTACTGGGAGGATCCCGATGCGCCAGCAAGCCAGAAATGCGGCAGCCGCATATTCCAGGGCACCATCGACGCTACGCTGATCGCCCTTGATGCCGGTACCGGTGAGCTGTGCGAAGGCTTCGGCGAGGGGGGTGTGATCCCCCTCGATCGCGGTGTCGGGCCGGTCATATCGGGCTTCTACTCGATCACATCGCCGCCTTCGATCATTGGCGATGTGATCGTCATCGGCTCGTCCATCCGGGACCACTTTCGGGTGGAGGAAGCGTACGGAACCGTGAGGGGCTTCGATGTCCGCACCGGTGAGCAGCTCTGGGACTGGGACCCAATTCCGAGAAACCCCGATCAGCCGGGATGGGATACGTGGACGCCGGAGGCGGCGCAGAAGACCGGCGCGGCCAATGCATGGGCGCCGATCTCAGCAGACCCCGAGCTCGGACTTGTTTTCGTGCCCACCGGAAGCGCGTCGCCAGATTTTTACGGCGGTGAGCGGCCGGGGGCAAATCTCTATTCCAGCTCGGTGGTCGCGTTGCATGCGGCGACCGGCGAGATCGCGTGGCACTTCCAGGTTGTCCACCACGACATTTTCGACTATGACGTCTCATCGCAGCCAACGCTTGTTACGGTCCCGCGGGATGGCGTCGACATACCCGCTGTCGCGGTGGTGACCAAGATGGCACACGTCTTCATCCTCGATCGCGCTACCGGTGAGCCGCTGTTCCCGGTTGAAGAGCGGCCCGTCCCGCAAAGCGACGTCGAGGGCGAGGAGTCATGGCCAACCCAGCCGTTCCCGGTCCTGCCCCCGCCGTTGCTGCCGGAGAAGATTGGCCCGGAAGACGCCTGGGGGATTACCGTCGGCGACGAGATCCAGTGCCGCGCTCAAATAGAGAGCGCCCGCAATGAAGGTATCTTCACGCCGCCGAGCCTTCAGGGAACCCTGTTCTTCCCGTCATGGTGGGGAGCGATCAACTGGGGAGGCGCGGCCTTCGACAAGGAGCGCAGCATCCTGGTTACAGGCGTGAAGCGGTTGCCGGGAATAATCAAACTGATACCGCGGGAGTCCGCGACATCAGGCAACCAGCTGGGCACACCATACGAAAAAGAGGAGACGTTCCTGTTCAGCCCCGGTGGACTGCCCTGCATCAAGCCTCCGTGGAGCAACCTCGTCGCAATCGATCTCGCTAGCGGCGAGATCATGTGGGAGACGCCGCTTGGCGAAGTACCGGCAGACCGGATCTTACCTTCCCAGAAGGTCCACGGCACGCTCTTTTTCGGCGGTCCGATAACCACGGCGGGCGGACTGGTTTTCATGGCGGCCACGCTCGACGATGCGATACGGGCGTTCGATATCGAGACCGGCGAGGAGGTGTGGAAAAGGCCGCTTCCGGCAGGTGGACAGGCGACGCCCATGACATACGAGATCAACGGCCGGCAGTACGTCGTGATCGTTGCCGGCGGGCACAACGGCCTTGGCTCAACGCCAGGCGACTACGTGGTCGCGTTCGCGCTGCCCTGAGCACTGGTTGACGCCACCGTCGAACAGGGGGAGAGTTGTCTCTCGCAAAGGCGCAAAGAACGCGAGGTCAAGAGAAAAGAACTTTTTGTCTTGACCTCTTAGCGCCTTTGCGGCCTGGCGAAAGATCTTGATTCCCGGGGAGGAGTATGGGAGCGAAAGAGGCGACGACGCCGAAGGTGACGATCATCGGGTGCGGCACGCCGTCGCCGCTGCCAGACAGGTTCGGGTCGGCGCAACTGGTAGACATCGCCGGCGAAAAGATTCTCTTTGATTGCGGACCTGCCACTACCTGGAAGCTGGTCCAGAATGGCGTCAGCCCGACCGAGATCAACACCGTCGTCTTCACGCACCACCATTTCGATCACGATGCAGACTTCCCGGCGTTCATCTTGACGCGCTGGGACCAGATGGTGCCGCGCGACAAGGAGCTTCACGTATACGGGCCAACGCTGACCGAAGAGTTCACGAACGGCATCATCGACGAGGACATCGGGCTCTTCCGGCACGACTGGAAGGCGCGCGTCGGCCACGTGGGCAGCCAGATCACGTATCAGGACCGCGGCGGAGAGCTGCCGCGCTCCAAGCCCCTCGTGATCCCGAAAGACGTTGGGCCCGGCGTGATCGTCGAGACCGAGAACTACCGAATAACCGGCGCGCCGGCCGAGCACGTGCAACCGTTTCTGGACTCACTTGCGTACCGGGTTGATACGGACGAAGGCAGTCTGGTCATCACCGGGGACACCCGTCCGTGCGACTCGGTGACGGAACTGGCACGGGATGCAGACGTGCTGATGATGATGTGCTGGGAGGCGCACGACCGGATCTCCGCGAGTGACCACGATATTGCGACGTGCAGCATTCGCGGCGCCGCGGAGACGGCCGCGGAAGCAGGGGTGAAGCAGTTGGTCATGGTGCACATCGGCGGACGCCTGACGAAGCCCGAAAGCGCCGAGGCGAACGAGAGAGAGGCCCGGTCTGCGTGGGGTGGCGAGCTGATCTGGGGACGTGAGCAGATGGTGGTTCCGTGGCCGAAGTAGAGCGTAAAGGTTTCAGGCAGGAGATCGGGCACGGCCTGGACCCGCGGCTGTGGCGCCGGCGTACCAGATTCACCCTCGGGTTTTCGGCCGTTCTCATCGTCTTCCTGATCATCTCCTTGCTGCGCACTCCTACCGATGAGTCGACACACCCGGCACTGATCATCGAGAGCATCGGCCAGGGCCGTTACGAGGACGCCCTTGTGGCGCTCGACAAGCTTGAAGCGCTGTACTCGGACCAGGCGCTGGACGGGGACATCGCGTGGATAGAGGGCGAGCGCGGTTTCGTCTATCTGCAGCAGGGCCGGTATGCGGAGGGGGTGGACATCCTCGATCGGGCGATATCGCTCGACGGGACGCAGCCCAACTACTACAACTGGCGCGCCCTGAATTTCTTCCGCCTGAACCGCATGGCCGATGCCGAAGCCGACTTCACGGCCGCCCTGGAGTTGGATTCTGACAACTATCTGTGGCACCTGGACAGGGGATATTTCTATCTCGACTCAGGCAATTTCGAGAGTGCGCTGCTGGACGCTCATGCGGCGATTAATCTGATGCCCGACGAGCCGATGGCGTACGGATTGCGCGCCGACGCAAACAGAAGACTCGGCCGCAACGATGTGGCCCTGTTCGACCTCGACACGCTGGTCGACCTGATCCCTGATGATTGGCAGCCCTACATCACCCGCGCCAGGGTGAAGAGCGACCTGGGAGACGCGGACGGCGCAATCGCGGACCTTGACGCGGCACTGGCACTCGGACCGACCCCGGAGGGGCTTGAAAAGATCGATTTGACACGCGCGGCCATCCTTGGCGGAACAGTGAACTGAAGTGATTCACCCATGGTCGTAACCCAGCACGACAACGTGTCGGTCGAGGTCGAGTACGACCTGACGATGGAGACGCGCGACGGCACAACGTTGAAGTCGGACGTCTACAGGCCGTCGGGTTCTGGAAAATACCCGACGCTGCTGCTTCGCACGCCCTACTGTAAGCAGCATCCGCGCTACGTCGGCGCGGCGCGGGCGATGGCTGCCCGCGGGTACACGGTGGTCAACCAGGACATGCGAGGCCGATACGCGTCCGGCGGCGAGTTCCGCTGGCAGTTCATGCAAAACGACCTGACGTTCGATGCGGCCGACGGCTACGACAGCGTCGAGTGGGCGGCTCAGTTGCCGTCGAGCGACGGGCAGGTCGGTACGTGGGGCCACTCGTACGACGCATGGTGCGCCTGGCGGCTGGCCGAGCTTCAACCGCCGAGCCTGAAGGCGCTGCACGCCAGCGGCATGGGCACAAATTCGCTGGAGATGAACTTCGGCGTGTTCGAGACCGGGCGCAGGCTGGAGTGGTCGTACATGATGGCCGCCGACCTGCGCCGCAGAGCGGGCGTCGAGCACGGCCCGCTCGACCCGTTCGAGGCGGTCCGGTACTGGCGGGAGATCGAGCGCGGCAAGTGGCTCTGGTATCTCCCGCTGGATGACATCCCCGACGAGCCGTTCTCGACTCTGACGCCCCAGCTCAAGGCGTTCTATCGGGAGCAGAACGTAGAGATGTGGGACTTCGCGTCGATTCACCGGAAAGTGAGCGTGCCGACGTGCACTTTCACGGGCTGGTGGGACCGGGTGATCGGGACCGTCAATCAATACTCCGGCATGGTCGCAAACGGCCCGCCCGAGTTCCGCGATCAACACCGGCTGGTAGTCGGCCCGTGGAGCCATATGATGACGAATCTTCATCGCGACCTGGGGCCGGTCGACTACGGGCCGCAGGCGCAGGCGGAGTGGACCGATCTGATCACGCGCTGGTACGACTGGCAGTTCAAAGAGATCGACAACGGCTATGCCGAAGAGCCTCCGGTGCGCCTGTTCATCGTCAATGAGAACAGTTGGCGCCTGGAGCATGAGTGGCCGCTTGCGCGCGCCGAGTACACGGACTTCTTTCTGCACAGTGACGGCGGCGCGAACACGCCTGCCGGGGACGGCTCGCTCAGCATGGATGAGCCGGGCGGCGAAACCCCCGACGGCTACGCCTATGACCCGCGCGACCCGGTGATGAGTGTGATGGATATAGACGCGCAGGCGATGCCGCGCGATCAGGCGCCACTCGACGGCAGGCGGGACGTTCTCGTCTACCAGACGCCGCCCCTGGAGCAGGAAATGGAGATCACCGGCCCGGTGGTTCTCAAGCTATTTGCCGCGTCCGACGCTCCGGACACTGACTTCACAGCCAAGCTGGTAATCGTGTATGAGGACGGCACGGCCGTGAACCTGACGTACGGCATCGTTCGCGCCCGCTACCGTGATGGGTACGACTCGCCGGCCCTGCTCGAGTCGGGCGAGCCATACGAGTATACGATCAGGCTCAACCCGGTGGGCGTCCTGCTCCGGCCCGGGCAGCGGTTGCGGCTGGACGTATCGTCGTCCGACTTCCCGAACTTCGACCGCAACCACAACACGGGCGCCGACTTCTGGTCGGATGCGGAGCTTCGCACCGCGCGCCAGACCGTCTTCCACGACCGGGAGCGGCCGTCGCGGCTGATCCTGCCGGTGATACCGCGCTAGGACCACCGGCGAGGACAGGTCTCACGCAAAGGCCCAGAGCAGGGGACGGCGCAACGCCGGCCAGGTTGTCCGGACCGGGGTTCAGGCCGCGTTCGCGGTCTCTTCCATGCAGCCCCTTGCGTTCAGTTCCATCGCGCGGCCTTTTTCGTCGTAGCCCTCGAAACAGACAGCCTGGGCCTGCTCGTCGAGATGCATGTATGTACTTACGCCTCCCGCGTCACCGTTGAGCAATGAGGGGTCGTAGACGCGCAGTCGCGTGACCGACCGGCCGGCGAATTTGCCGGATCGCCGTATGACATACAGCTTGTCGATATCGACGGCCGATAAATTGAAACGACTCATGATCAGATCGCGCAGCTTTCCGTCGACCCCTTTGGGGCCAGGTTCGCTTCTCCAGAATTGCCATCCCATGATGTGACTCCATTGCCGGTCACTATCCGCGTCGGACCTGGCCGGTTGGGGGTGATGCTGTTCGTTCCATTCGGCCGGTTCATCTCCCTACCCTGTGTCGCCATGTTCTTCGAGCTTTTTCGGTGGGTGGGGGGGCAGACATGCCGGTCTCAAACAGCTATGTAATTGAACGTTAGATGCGGGCCACCGCATGAATGGTTGCAACGATGTTCGCGGGAGCGGCCATCGCGGCGGTCCTGCCGGTGATTCCGCTCCAGGACCTCCGGCGGGGATTGGTCTCTCGCAAAGGCGCTAAGACGCAGAGCCGGTTGGAGTGTCTGGAATGGGAAGGCCGGGCAGGCGCGCCACTTATAACACGGCGGCAATGAACCTCGGCACGGTCGGCATCGCTCCATTTTTCCTCGTTGTCGCGGCGCCGTTCGCGTCCGATCGGATCAGCGCCACGCGCACCAGTTGCGGCGCGTATGCCATCGTTGGGAATCTGGTCCTGTTGTGCGAGGTGCAGATCGACGACTGCTCCGGGTTGTTCGACCCCGTCAAGTACCCGCAGGCAGAAAAGCCCTGTCTCACGCGGCGGCGCAGAGTTCGCGAAGACAGGATTTTGGTTCAGAAAGCAGGTGCCGGTGACATCGGCACAGATCACCTCTAAACTTTGCGGGCTTCGCGCCTTTGCGTGAGTCCAGCCCCTTCAACAGGAGACGCCGTTGCCATTCCCGGCACTCACTGAGATAACCATCCAGTTCTCGCACGTCGCATACCCGCTCGAAGAGGAGTTTTCAAAGCGCGGCACAGGCATCAGCCACTACCAGACGTGGTCGCCGGAAGACTCACGCGCCCGCATGCCGGGGGCCGACGTTCTCGTGATAAGCGGGTTCTGGGACAACGCCCTGCTCGATGTGGCGGACCGGCTCAAGTACATCCAGTCGATCGGCGCCGGCTTCGATCAGTTCCCGCTCGACGAGCTGCGGGAGCGGGGGATAAGGCTGGCGTCGGCGCAGGGCACGAACAAGAACGGCGTCAGCGAGCACGCTATGGCGCTCATCCTGGGCCTGTCTCGCAAGATCCACGATGCCCGCGACAACCAGCGGAAGCATTTCTGGCGGCAGATGATCTCGGACATTCCGATGCGCGAGGACGAGCTGGCCGGTAAGACTATGGGCATCATCGGCATGGGGCAGATCGGCTCACGCGTTGCGAAGCTGGCGAAGGCGTTCGACATGCGGGTCATCGCCACCAAGCGTGACATCAACAACTACGAGGGCCCCGCCGATGAGGTGCTGCCGCCCGATCAGGTGGACAGGCTGTTCAGGGAATCCGACTGGCTCGTGCTCAACTGCCCCCTTACCCCGGAGACCCGCGGTATTGTCGACGCGCGGGCGCTGGAGATGATGAAACCATCCGCATTTTTGATAAACGTGGCGCGCGGTGCGTGCGTGGACGAAGAGGCCCTCATCGAAGCGCTCAGGACAGGGGCGATCGCAGGCGCGGGGCTGGACCACTTCTACGACGACCCGTTGCCGCCGGAGTCGCCGATCTGGGACCTGGACAACGCCATCATCACGCCGCATACCGGCGGCGAGACGCAGCTATACGAGGCCAACCTGCTGGACATCATGATGGGCAATCTTGAGAGGCTCGCCAGAGGCGAGACGGAACTCCACAACGAAATCGTCTAGGCGGCCCGAAATGCCGGGAATGCCAGATCTGCAGCACATCCCGCGCGGGCCGGGGACGTACATGCTCGTGCTTCGCCTGCCGAAGCGACGCAGGCTGGCGGTGGGGAGGCTTGGCGATTTCGAGTTCCCGGCCGGCTACTACCTGTACGCGGGGAGCGCGCAGGGCGGTCTCAGGGGCCGCGTGTTACGACACCTGCGGGCCGATAAAAAGCGGCACTGGCACATCGACTATCTCAACTCCGGCGCGAGCGGCGCCACCGTGATCGAGGTCTGGTGGCTGGCAGGGCAAAAACGATTGGAGTGCGAGTGGGCGGCCGCGGCGCGGCGACTGCCGGGCGCGTCGGCGCCGGCGCCGGGGTTCGGCGCGTCGGACTGCGGCTGCAGTAGCCACCTACTGCGCGTCGACCGCAAGCCGGACCCGGCTGGCATGGGCCGGCAGGCCGCTATCTCGACTGCGAAAGTGGGTGGGCTCTAGGCCGGCCAGTTGGGGTCGCGGCCGCTCAGGCCCAGCGCTTTCTCGAATGCTGACGCGTCGGCGGACACGTTGATCTCCGGGCCGAACCGGTTGCCCTCGCCGCGCGAGTCGTCGTTGCAGATCTGCTGTGTGATGCCGAATATCGCCTCGCCGACGTCATCGCTGACCTGCAGCTCCTGGCCGGTGCCCTTCGCAAGGTCCCAGCCGTGCATCACCGTCTCAAAGAGCGTGATCGTGGCAGCGAATCCGGCGTCGTACTCGCCGGGGCCGAACTGCGTCTTGCCCTCTGTCGAGCCGGGCTCCTGCCAGGCCGCGACTGCGCCCTGGATCATGCCGGGGATGACGCCGGCGGGGTCGCTGCCGACGATGTCAGCGCCCGGCTCGCCTGTAAGAGTCTGCTTGCGGGCGGCCATGGCGCTCATGCCATAAAAGCCGGCAAGGTGGTTCGCGAGACTCTTGACGTCGAACTCCGAGCACGGCGTGGCGCTGGAGAGCTGGCTCTCAGTTACGTTCGAGGCAATATCGGCCGTTGCCTGCGATGCCTTCGAAAACAGAGCGACGGTATCCATAGTTATATCTCCCTGATGCCTGACGGCGCTGGCCTGACAGCACCCGATAATGAGCACGATGCAAAAACAGCACACGGCTAGTGTGTAAGCGATACCTTACGTAAGGCACAGCTTACTGTCAATCCGCTTGAGACGGTCTGAGGGAGCGGGAGGCGGACTACCCGTCCCAGGCAGCAAGCTCCTCGTTGAACGCGAATACCTGGGGCAGGCCGCCGGAGTGCAGGAACATGATGGTGTCGTCTTTGCCGAAACGTCCCTTTCGGATCTGGTCGATGAGGCCCGACATCGACTTCCCCGTGTAGTTCGGATCGAGTATCACCGCCTCGGTCTGCGCAACCAGGTGAATCGCCTCGAACGCGGCGTCTGTGGGCGCCGCGTATGCGGGGCCGGAGAAGCCATCGAGTATCTCCACGTCGTCCGGCTCCAGCGTCACCGGCAGCTTCAGCAATTCGGCCGCCTGCCTGGAGCGGGCAACCATCGTCTCGCGCAGCGCCTCATCGTCGGACGGGCTGTACTTGACCACCGTGGCCGACCAGTCGAGCACAAGATTTTTTGAAAACATCTTCAGGGCCGGCAGGGAGCGCCCGGTAAGGCCCCACAGGTGGACGCGATTCACTCCTATGGCGTCGAGTTGTTCCTTCAACTCGAGCCCGGCCTCGATGAAGGCAATGGCGCCCATGATTTCCGGGAACGAATCCTCATTCAGGATGTACGGATTTCCGCCTTCCGAGCGAACTTTGTCTGCTAGCGATCGGGCGTACGCAGAAGCATCGTCAGATTCCGGAATGCGATGGATTTCACCACCCATCAACTTCACCAGCAGCAGGTTGCCCTGTATGGGCCGGTCTACCTCGCCGGTAGAGACCAGCAGATACCGGATGCCGGCCTTCACGCAGCCCGCCGCCGCCACGCGTGCCTGGTTGGAGTGGAAGTTGTTGATGTTGATGAGTGTGTCGAATCCGCCTTCGAGAACATGCGCCATCTCGAACTCGAAGTGGCGCGATTTATTGCCCCCGTATGCCAGCCCCGTGGCGTCATCCCGTTTTACCAGGATGCGGGGGCCGCCGAGCCGTTCGGCCAGCTTCGTCCAGTCCTCGAGCGGAGTCGGGATGTGCGACCAGCGGACGCGTGGGATGGCGTCAAGGTTCTCGCGAATCTTGTCCACGGTTATGACAGGCCGGTTTTCTGAACCGGTGCTCATTCGTCCTCCCGGGGCGGGAGCGGCGGGCGCTCGCCCGTCACTTCCGCAAGCAGGTCGAAGAAGGCCCGCTTGCGGGGCGTGTTGATCCCCCAGTTCACGGGAGGATTCTGGTAGCCCTCGATATAGTCGCCGTAAGCCGCGCTCCCGCCGGCGCCTTCTCCGGGGTCGAAGTAACCCCATCCGGCGTAGCGGGAGAGCGCTGCCGTGAAATTGTTGTTCCGCCTGTCGAAGTCGAAGTGGTCGTCTTCGTTGTAGACGACCGGCATGGGCCGATAGGCGCTCATTCCGCGTACCTCGTCTACGCGCTCCGCGATCTTGCGCGGCTCCGTGATGCCGTTGCCGTGGAGCAGGATGAAGTCGGATGCGGCGACCACCGCATCAGTGGGCGGTATGCGCCGGGTGAACGATGTGCCGGCGAGAAGACGCCTGCCCTCCACTGATATCTCGGATACGCGTCTGACTAACTCGTGCACCCTGGGCGGTGTCAGGATTTCGTGCTCGTACTTCGGCACGTCGGCCTCGTTGTTAACCTCTATCACGACGTTGCCGAAACGGTTGGCAAGGACCCACTCGACTGCGTTGTCTGCCGCTCGCAGCACCGCCTGCTCGTCCCGCAGCCTCTCGTCCTGTCCGAAGTAGAAGAGGCCAAGAATGACGACCATCCCGAGGGCGTCTGCGGCTTTGATCAACCGCCCGGCCCTGTCCATGAACGCTGGACGGAGGTCGCCGCCCGGCGTGAACGCGCCGGAGTCCCACGGCTGCGACTCAACATTGGCGAGCCCGGCCCACACGTCGTCCTGGGAGGAGTCAGGGTGTGAACGCCGGATCAGCGACAAGAGCCGCTCTACGGCGTCGGTGCGGTAGTAGCCCAGCGGGGATGCGCCCTGCAGGTTGACGGGCAGGCCGATCATCCCGTGCGCCCTGTACGCGGGAAGCATATCGATCAGCTCCCGCACGTTGCGCTCGGGATCCCAGCCGCCGGTGTCCGGATAGGCCCAGAGGTCGCGCGTCAGCGCATTGAGGTCGTCGAATACACCGTTGGCCATGCGGCTGTTGAGCAGCAGCCCTTCGATCTTCCAGCCACAGTACGTGCGGCCCGGGTGCGTCGGCTCGCCGTTTACCAGCCACCGGTCACCATCGATGGAAACGGTAGTCTTGCGCGCTCTCATCTCATGTCCTGGTCATGCCCTGATCAGAGGCCGGACGCCGCTTTGATCAACTCTTCCCGCACCCTCTCCGCGACGATCTCCAACTCGTCATCCCGTATATTGAGCGGGTCAACGATCAGCTCCCC
>JADFPB010000237.1 GCA_022562515.1 Chloroflexota bacterium
CTGACGGAGGCCGACCTCGAGAAGAGCCATCCCGAGAGACGGCCCGAGCGGACTGACCATCCCACCATTCACTGGGTCCTGGGCCACGTAGCTGTCGAAGAGTCACAGCACGTCGGCCAGATCGCTTACATCCGCGGCATGCTCCGCGGACTTGGCGCCTAGCAGTCCCGCGTCCCAGAATAGCCATAACAATTGGACTTTCGCAACGTAGCCAAACTCTCGCTCGCTGACTACGAGAGAGCGCTGCGGCGGGCGATGCGAGACCTGACGCCAGTTGAACTGCGAACACAACCGTCACCGACCGCGAACCACATCCTCTGGCTTTTCTGGCACATCGCACGTATGGAAGATATGTGGTGGAGCTACCTGTCAGGTGAGCCGGAGATATGGGAATCGGCCGGCTGGTCAGACCGGCTCGGGATCGATACGTCCCGCAACGGCTACGGAGACACGGCGGAGGACATCACGAACTTCCCTGATCTGACTGCCGAGCAGATAGACGCTTACTGGCTCGCGTCCCGCGCCCACCTGCTATCAGTCATCGAGGCGCTCGGGGCAGATGACCTGGAAACTACATATCCGGGCCGAGGACGTGAGCCCGCTCCCACAGTGGCATGGGTCCTCGCCAGAATTCCGGTCGAAATCTCCCAGCACATCGGGCAGATCGCCTACATTCGAGGCCTGTTGCGAGGGTCCGGCCAGTAGCCCCGCGCCCTCTTTTCCCACTGCCACCGTCCGCGCTCAGATAGGGATTGCTACTCTTCGCGATCAGGGTTGGCCCGTCCGGGGTCTGATGGGGCGGAAAGACCGTGCCTGTGACCCTGAGCAGGGTGACAGGCAATACGGGGACAGGCGATGGCGCGGAAATCGACGACTGGACCAGGATTCATGCCGGGCTGGGACTTTGAGTCGGAAGCGGCATCGGCGGGCGCCACACTCGTGGCAGGCGTCGACGAAGTCGGGCGCGGGCCTCTCGCCGGCCCGGTCGTCGCCGCCGCGGTCATCTTGCCACACAGTCTCCGGGATTCGCGGCAGAAATGGCTCAAAGACCTCAGGGACAGCAAGCAGGTTCCGGAAGATCGCCGCGAGTACGTAAGCGAGCGAATCCTCGAACTCGCGGTCGCACATGGAATCGGCGCGGCTTCGCCCACCGAGATCGACGCCGTCGGTATCGTCGCAGCAACCCGCCGGGCGATGTACCGGGCTCTCGAATGCCTTGATCCCCAGCCGGACCACCTGCTGATTGACGCTCTCGACCTTCCCGGCGTACCGCTGTCCCAGACCTCGATCATCAAGGGAGACGCCAGATCCAGGTCGATTGCCGCCGCTTCGATCATTGCGAAGGTGTCCCGCGACCGTCTGATGAAGGACGTGCTGCACGTGCGATTTCCAAACTATGGCTTCGCCGGACACAAGGGTTACGGAAGCAAGGCCCACATCGAGGCCATAATGCAGTTCGGCCCCTGCCCCGCACATCGCATGTCGTTTGCGCCGATCAGGGATCTCGTGCAGCATGCCGGATCAGCCCGCTTCGGCCGGGCCGGGGGCTTCGACTGAGCAGTCAGCGCCCGCGCGGGAGCGGGGCAAACCAGCGCCTCGGGAAAGCTGGCGAGGCCGCCGCACGGCGTGAGTTGTCGCGCATGGGCTACGAGATCTTGAGCTCCAACTTCCGTACCCGTCACGGCGAGATAGATCTCATCGCGCGCGAAGACGGCCAGTTCGTGTTCGTGGAGGTAAAGACCCGCCTCGGGCGGTCCTATGGCATCGGCGAGGAGGCGATCACGCCAGCAAAGCAGGCGCGTCTCGTGAAGGCGGCGCAGGCGTGGCTGCAGGAGCAGGGGCAGGCCGACGCTGAGTGGCGCATTGATGTCGTCGTGGTCGAGCCCGGAAACCTGAAGGTCCATCGCAATGCCGTCGTCGACCCTGAGGCCTGACGGATGCCTGATTGATTTCTGAATTCTGGTACGTTGCGGTACGGCGGCCTGTATAAGAGAATCCGGCCGCAGAGCATAAAACCCAGAGATCAACCAAAATCCGGAGTTCCTTCAAATGCCAGATCGATCTATGCGCGGCGTCTACCCCATCCTTTCCATGCCTTTCGATAAGGATGGGAATATTGTCTTCGAAGATCTTCGGAACGAGGTCGAGTGGGCCATCGGCCACGGTATTCACGGACTGGGCGTCGCCGTTGCAAGCGAGATGTACAAGCTCACGGAGGCTGAGCGCGACGAGGTCACCAGTGCCGTGGTGGATCAGGCAAACGGCCGGGTAAAGATTGTCATCAACACCGGCGAACAGGGTACCGATCTGGCGATTCACTACTCGAAAAGAGCCGAGGAGCTGGGCGCGGATGCGCTGATGATCCGGCCGCCGAACTTCGTCCCCGTCCCCGAGAGCGAAATCGTCGAGTATTTTCGCCGCATTGCCGAAGCAGTATCGATCCCAATTTTCCTGCAGGACCAGGCCACCGCCCCCGTCGGACCGGCACTGGCCGTCAAGCTCGCACGCACCCATGAGAACCTCTGCTATGTGAAGGTCGAGACTCCTCCGACTATGCCGCGCATGGCGCAGACGGCGGCGCTCGCCGGCGACTCCGGCCTCATCCTGTTCGGCGGCGCCGGCGGAGCCTTCTTCCCGGAGGAGATGCGGCGCGGCGCCGTCGGCTGCATGCCGGGCTGCACCATGCCCGACATGTTCGTAAGGGTCTGGAACATGTGGAACGACGGCCAGGAACGGGCCGCCGAAGAGGAGTTCCGCCGCTATGCCCCCATCATCCGCACACTGGCGCAGGGGCAGGGGCTGGCAAACTGGATCTACAAGGACATACTTGTTGAGCGCGGCGTGTTCCAGAAGACCTCGGCCTTCGCCCGCCACCCATCCCTGGAGCCGGACGGCCAGGCCCGCGAAGAGATGCTCCAACTCCTGGATGAGCTGGGGCTGCGAGACGGGAATTAGGGATTCGACAGCCCCGCGCTACCGGCCCAGAGTAATGAGTAAGTAGTCCGCATATGAACGTCATCGTCTTGATGAATGACACGTTTCGACGCGATCACATGGGCGCATACGGCAACGACTGGATTCACACGCCCAACTTCGATCACCTCGCGGAGCAGTCCGCCGTATTCGACCGCGCCTACATCGCCTCATACCCCACGATTCCCAATCGGTGGGACCTGGCGACCGGCCGCTACGGCTTCCCGACCCGTGGCTGGGAGCCGCT
>JADFPB010000238.1 GCA_022562515.1 Chloroflexota bacterium
GACGCTCCGGCCGTGTTTCGGCTGCACGAAGGAGATCATCCAGGCCGGGATCCAGGGCGTCCGGTATTTACACGAATGGCGGCACCCGGACGACGAGGTGTGGGCGCAGTACGAGAAGCTGCAGGCCCGCCTCCCGAGCGGCGTGAAGCAGGTCGATACGGCCGACCCGAACGCGGAGTGGGCGGTGACTTCTCGGCGTGACGCCGCGACGACGGGGCATTCGGAGTAGGCGCTCTCTCTCGCCAGGTTCAGGCCCATGAAAATCACAGGCATCGAGACTATCGCGCTGCGTGACGACGGCGGTGGCGATGCCATTTCGTGGAACATCGACGCCGGTGCCGCGGGCTACGACCTGACCGTCGTGCGCGTCCATACCGATGAGGGCGTGACGGGCATCGGCCAGGCCGAGGCGCCTTCGCTGGTCATCGACGCCATCATCAAAAACTCGATGGGACTCGAACAGGCGCTTCTTGGCGAAGACCCGTCCGAGGTCCAGCGGCTCTGGCAGAAGATGTATGCCCGCACCGGCCTGTACGGCAGGCGCGGGGTGACTATTGCCGCTATTGGCGCCGTTGAGACGGCGCTCTGGGACATCGCGGGCAAGGCGGTCGGGCGGCCGGTCCACGAGCTGATCTGGAAGTCGTTCACGGTCGCGGGTACCGGCGCGGAGGCGAAGACCCGCGTGCGCCCGTACGCGACGGTCTACCCGCCCGGCGACTCTATCGAGGAGATGGAGCGGCGAATCACGATGGCGCTCGATCGCGGATTCTCTGCGGTGAAGATCGAAGAGTGGCCGGGGCAGTTCGGCAACGTCAGCGTCGCAAAGGATGTCGAGGTCATAGGCGCCGCTCGCCAGGCTCTCGGCCCTGAGCGGGCGTTGATGATAGACGTCCAGAACAAGTGGCAAGATGTTGGCCAGGCGTTGGCCACGATCAGGGCCATCGAGGAGTTCCAGCCGTACTTCGTCGAGGCGCCTCTGCCCGCCGACAACGTCGAGGGCTACGCGAGACTGGCGAATGCCGTGGATACCCGCATCGCGGTCGGCGACTGGGGTTTCGCCGGGCGCCACGAGTTCCGGGACCTGCTCGTGCGAGGCAGAGTGGACGTGGTCCAGCCCAGCTCAGTTCGGGCGGGCGGCATGCACGAGATCCTCAATATCGCCGAGATGGCATACGGGTATGGCGCGCTGTGTATCCCTCACGCCTGGTGCCACGTGGTCGGCGTGGCCGCGGAGATTCAGTTGGCCGCCATCGCGCCCAACATGCCGTATTTCGAGTTCCCCATAGCCTTTCCCGACTCACCAATCATCTCCGAACTGCTCGAGCCGGCAATCGAGATCGCTCCCGATGGCACGGTTGCGGTACCGGATAGGCCGGGGCTCGGCTTCGACCTGAACGAGGAGGTCGTCTCCCGTTACCGTGTAGAGCCGTATTGAGGAGGCGGAATACACGCTTCCGACTCGCGCGACACTCTGTTGCCCCGGAAATCGGCACCCCATCGACGACCGTTTTCCGTGTAGGACTTCCGTACTGGCAGGTGACTCGCAACCGTGCGGCAGGAACTCTGCCGCGACCCGCGGACTGTGAAAATTCTCGTCACACGGATCTCACGATCCAGGTGGTTGAACCTGATGTATGCACGCAGACACAAGACAAGCGGTCTGGCGGATACTGGCGCTGAAACGGGTGGTCATTGCGCTTGCCAGGGTTCAGCGTTATCCATTGGATTCCATATCGACGCGCACACGCCAATCCACCCGTGCGTGGCGAGCCGGCCGCGAGACGGCCTGCGAAAAGTTGTGAACCACCATCCCTTGATGAAAGAGGGCCAGGGTGGTGTCCTGAGCTTATCGAAGGGTGAGGGGGTTATTGCCCTCGAGGGCGCCCACCCGTGACCTGGCCCCCAACGGGTCGTTCCCGAGAAAGTCCAGAGACATCTGGTGCAGGGACACCTGCCTCTGCGAAGTTCGGCATCACTTCCTCAGCGAACATCCTCATGCAGCGGAGGGCCTTCTCCTGGTCGAGGCCGGCTTTGCCAAATGTCCCGCGAATTGAGTTGATGCCCTTTGACCGGAGGATTTCGATTCGCTCCGAGACCACTTCGGGAGTGCCGACGAGTGGGAGGATTCCCTCTTTCTTCGCCATGGCGGCGCCCATGATCCGATCCTTGTCCCGGTCCTCCCAGTGCTTGTAGCCCGTCGGCACCCGCCCGGCGGCGTCCCTGGGATTCCCGACTCTGTGGAACTCGCGATCGATCTCATCTTCGAGGCCGAGCAGGTCCGACTCAGCCTCTTCCATGGTCGGCGCCACATAGATATTCATGCCGGCCGGCAAGTCGATGTGCTCGTGGGGGTGGCCGTAATGCTCCATCCGCTCGTGCCATAGCTCCATCACCTGCGGCACCTGTCCCATGATCGCCGTCGGCCCCCCGACCATTATCTCCAGGCCCATCTTCGCCGCAAAATCCACGCTCTCCGGACTCGTGCTGACCGCGATGGTCATCGGAAGCGGCTTTTGAATCGGCTTTGGGATCACGAGTACGTCTTCGATGTCTATGAACTCACCCTTGTAAGTCAGCGGACCGTCTTCCCAGCACTTCTGTATAACGTCCACGTACTCCCGGAAGCGCTGCCGGGCCTCTTCGATATTCGCCCCGAGGGCACGAAATTCCTGGGCCTGGTAACCGGCGCCGATGCCCAGCGTAAATCGCCCGCCGGACAGGATGTCGATCGTTGCCGCTTCTTCGGCCACCATGATGGGGTTGTGCCAGGGCAACACGATAACGGCGCTTCCGATTCGGGCGTTTTTCGTGCGCAGAGCAAGGTTGCCCAGCATCGAGAAGATTCCGGAAACCAGACCGTGCCGGGAGAAGTGATGCTCGCCCAGCCAGATCTCGTCCATTCCCAGCTCATCGGCCAGCTCAATCTTCTCCATCACATCACTGATGCTCTGAGGAATGGAGACGTCTGGATGCCACCTGATGATCTCGAACTGGCCGAATTTCATCTTAAGTTCCTGCGCGGCCCGCA
Organism: Chloroflexota bacterium; assembly: GCA_022562515.1. Classification (GTDB taxonomy): domain Bacteria; phylum Chloroflexota; class Dehalococcoidia; order Lucifugimonadales; family Lucifugimonadaceae; genus UBA1151. The sequence continues at coordinate 3,029 of JADFPB010000238.1, forward strand.
CGGGCGGGAATATTCACCATCAAACGTCGGCGCGCACTATAGCGCAGAAAAGCAGTAAGGTGGGCGACGCTTTGGCCGTACCCGGCCAGGCCCGATGAACGGAATTCAACGCTGGAGGCTGAATCCCATGCGACTTGAAGGGAAGACCGCGATCATCACAGGGGCGGCGAGCGGCATGGGCGCC
>JADFPB010000239.1 GCA_022562515.1 Chloroflexota bacterium
CGCTGGTAATTCATGGCCTGTTCACCGACCCCCGCTCAGCCGGCCTCAGAGAGGTGATATCGGTAAAGGCCACGAGCGAGCCGCGTGTCGTCCTGGGCGAGAAAATCGAGTGGTGGATCGCGCCCGCAATCCTCTCATTCACCGTGGCAGACAACCAGAAACTCGGCGGCGGCACCCAGCAGATCGGACTCGGCTCCGACGACACCATCCTCGATAAGGAGGAGTTCAACCGCAACGTCCAGGAGATCCTGCGCGGCGACCAGCTCCACAACCGCGTCTGGGGAATCGCCATCGACGTCTCGCTGGAGAGCGAGGATGAGGGCGCCATCGCGGGCATCTTCATCATGTTCACCGTGATCGGCGCTGTGATCGTCGTCGGCCTCGCGCTGCGCTCCTACTGGGCCATGGCCCTGACCGGCGTCGGCCTCGGCATCCTGATGCTCTGGCTCAAAGGCATCTCCAATCTGATCGGGCTCGAAGGCGGCCTCATCATCGAGTTCATCGTGCCGATCGCCATGATCGCCCTCGGCGTCGACTTCGCAGTCCATGCCCTGAAGAGATATGAAGAAGAGAAGTCGCTCGGACTCAGGCCGCGCAGAGCGTTCGTCGCGGGCCTCGGCGGAGTCCTCGGCGCGCTCGCCCTCGCATTCGCATCCGACGGACTCGCGTTCCTCGCCAACACCTCCTCCGGAATCGAGGCCGTGATCCATTTCGGCATCGCCGCAGCAATCGCCGTTACGGCCTCGTTCATCGTTCTGGGAATCGTCGTCCCGCTCGCCATGATGGAGATCGACGTCATCAGGGCCGGCCGCCAGGGACCGACCGGCCGGCTGGCCGCAGCGGGCGCCGTCTTTCTCTCCATCGACGTAGCCATCCTCTCAGGCGCCGCGGTCGTCTTCATCGTCGCCCGAGGAGTCATACCGAACGGACTCGAGCTGGTCATCCTCGCCGCCACCATCGGCCTGCATCTGCTCCTTCCCCTCTACATCGTGAGCCGCCGGCCGGTCACACTCCCTGACGCTGCCGCGGCCGCCGCGCCCGGCAGCGCCGGCGAGATCTCCAACAGCCCTCTGGTCGAACTTGTGACAACCCTGGCGCGCTGGCGCTACTTCGTCCTGCCCGCGGCGCTTGCCATCACGGTCCTGGCCGTCGTCTTCGCCTTGCGGCTCGAAGCCAGCTTCGACGTAAAAGACTTCTTTTCATCCGATGCCGACTTCGTAGTCTCACTGGACAAGCTCGATGACCATGTCGGCGATCAGGGCGGTGAACCGGCGATCATCTACCTCCGGGGAGATTTCATAGACCCGGAAGCGATAGCAACCACGGACCGGTTCATCGCCAACCTCGCCAGTAACCCCTACATCGCGCACGAGACAACCGGCGAGCCGGATATGGGGGAAACGATCGTCTCCATCACACGCCGCATCACCTCATCGGAGCACTCCCGTTCGCTGGCAGAAGAGTTGACCGGTGTGACGATCGCCGACGCCAATCGAGACGGCCTGCCCGACGATCGCGCCGGGCAGAAAGCGGTGCTGGACTACGCGATCAGCGAGGGTGTGCCGTTGGATGAGGAAACCCTTGTGCTGACAGCCGCGCAGGTAAGGGAGATCATCGATTACCCGGGCGAATCGGGAGAGCAGACCACCATCTTCTACGTCGAAATTCCGGGCACCCGCCGGCAGGAAGTGGTCACGGCCGCCCGCGACGCCCTGTTCGCCGACCTCGCGATCTTCGATGAGACAGACGCCGTCTCAGTTGCGTCGCTCACAGGCTCGCCGTTCACCAGGCAGGCCCAGCTCGAAGCCACTACCGATACCCTGCGGCGCTCCATTCCCATCGCCGCGGCCGGCGCGCTCATCCTCCTCCTCCTCGTCATGCGCTCGGTTCGCTACGCCGTCGTCACGGTCATCCCCATCGGACTCGTGGTCGCCTGGCTCTACGCCATCATGTACGTCGGCGGCTTCGCATTCAATTTCGTAACCGCCACGATAGGCGCGATCTCCATCGGCGTCGGGATTGACTTCTCAATCCACATGACCGAACGGTTCAGGGAAGAGCTGGCCCGCGCGCCGTCACGCGCCGATGCGCTGGCACAGGCCACGCGCGGCACAGGCGTGGCGCTTATGGCATCCGCGGCTTCCAGCATCGTCGGATTCGTGATCCTCGGCTTCGCGCCCATGCCGCTCTTCTCCTCATTCGGCTTCCTGACCGCGATCATGATCGCCCTGGCGCTCGCCGCCTCACTGGTCGTCCTGCCCTCCCTGCTCATCCTCGTAACCCCGGAGCTTGTCCGGAAGCCGGTTCGAGAAGAGGCCTCCGAAAAAGCTCCAGGCGACTGGATCGAGCGCCGCGATGCAAGACGGGGGTGAGCACCTCTCCGTGCTAAACTTTTCTGCCATGCCAGACACGGAAATTGCCGCGCAAAACGGGCCCGCAAGGGTCCGATTCGCGCCCAGCCCGACAGGCGACCTCCATATCGGCGGCGTGCGCACCGCTCTCTTCAACTACCTGGTAGCCAGAAACACCGGCGGACAGTTCATCCTCAGGCTCGAGGATACCGACCAGAACAGGATCGTCGAGGGCTCAATCGACTCGATCTACGAGTCGCTGAAATGGGTTGGCCTGGAGTGGGACGAGGGACCGGACATCGGCGGCCCGTACGGGCCATACGTCCAGTCAGAGAACGTCGAAACCGGCGCATATGCCGCGGCTGCCAAGAAGCTGATCGAAGGCGAGTTCGCATACGAGTGCGACTGCACGCCGGAGCGGCTTGAGCGGGTTCGAGAGCGTCAGAAAGCCGCGAAGCAGGCGCCCGGCTACGACGGCCACTGCCGCACACGCAGCCGGGATGAGCTCGCCGATTCACGCATCGCAGGCAACTCGATAGTCGTGCGGCTAAAAGTGCCGCGAACGAAAACGGCCATCTTCGAGGACGTCGTGCGCGGCCGGGTGTCGATCAAATATCAGGACATCTCCGATTTCGTAATCCTGAAGTCAGACGGCTTCCCCACATACCACCTGGCGCACATCGTCGACGACGATGCAATGAAGATCACCCACGTCCTGCGCGGCGAGGAGTGGCTGCCAAGCGTTCCACGCCACCTTCTGATCTACGAGGGACTGGGCATCGACCGGCCCGTATACGCCCATCTGCCCGTCATCCTCGCGGAAGACAAGACAAAACTCAGCAAACGCCACGGTGCCGTCTCC
>JADFPB010000240.1 GCA_022562515.1 Chloroflexota bacterium
CGGGTCTTGCCCGATGATCAGCGGCCCGAAGTGATCGTGAATCGCCGCCTCAACCGTGCTCGCCGCGTACCAGGTCTCACCGAGGCCCACTACACCGCCATCGGTGTGAACCAGAACGAATATCAGGTCTGGAAACTCCCCGACCCTGATCGTCTCAATCAGCGAAATCTTCAACGTGCCTACCCCTGCGGCCCGGCGTCTTGCTCCCTCTCAGCCTCGACGGAAAAGGGCGGGGGCGGCGTCCTGAGCCCGGCGAAGGGTGAGGGAGAAACCCACTCTGACACCCTCGCCCGTTAACGTATTTTGAGATAGCTTCCAACCCGCCTACGTATAGTCGACTTCCTTCTCCACACCCTCGATGACGCCCTGGATGTACCCCTGGGCGAAAAGACGCGACCGGTAGCCGCCCAGGTTTCCGGGCCAGATAGCGTCATCCGACATCAGCGGGCAGTGATCGTCTATGAAAGTTCCCTGGTAGCCCGCGTCGCGATACGTGCGCATCGCCCGCTTCATGTCCACGTAGCCGTTGTTGATGAACTCCTCGTTGAACTCGGGCGCCTTCCCGGAGACGTTCCTGAAATGCACGTAGAGGACTTTGTTGCGGGAGGTGAAGTAGTCGATCATCTCGTAGATGTTGTCGTCCGGCATCTCAGAAAAAGTTCCCTGGCAGAACTCGATGGCGTTGTAGTCAGACTCGGCGAAGCTCATGAGCCGCTTGAATGCGTCGAAGCTCCTGAGCAGGCCGGGCACGCCGCCCCTGTCCTCGACAGGCGGGTCCTCGGGGTGGATGCCCAGCCTGATGCCCTCCTCCTCGGCCACCGGGGTGACGGCCTTGATCCAGTACTCCAGGCAGTCCCACATGTTCTCCTCGTCCATCCTCTCGCCGTACATCAACGGCCGGCGCTCCTGGTCGAACTGCCACTGGTAACCGGTCGCCATCGCGCCGCCACGGATATAGGTGGGCTTCGCCCGGCCCCACGAGTTGGCCATCCAGTTGTAGCCCCAGATGGGAACGCCGGCCCTCGCCATCGCCCGCACCTGATCGAGGAGATGGTCGATCAGCTCGTCTCGCTTCGGCCCCCCGAATATGACGTCGTGGTACTGCCTGCTGGGCGAGAAACCGCCCTCGAGGGCGGCCAGCCGGAGGCCATAGCGCTCGAGCAGCAACCGCAGCGCCACGTAGTCCTGGAAGTCGGGCGAACCCCCGCCTCCCGGCCCGTAGTAGACGACTATGTCTTCAATCCCGTACTGGGCGGCCGTCTGCAACGCCTCGTCTGTCACATTGGAATGAACTGCAACTGCTGGTCTCAAATCACCACGCTCCCCCGGATTTTTTTAGATGTTCATGAAAACTACTTGCCGCCGTTCGCCCTGATCCACTGGCCCGTGGCGTCCTCTATGTTCGGGCCATCCAGATTCAGATACTCCCGGGTGTCCACGTCAACACGGTACTTCTCGACAACGTCCATGTTCAACTCGATGCCAAGTCCGGGTTTTCCATTCGGCAATATCGACCCATCTTGGACATCAAACATGGGCGAGATGAGTTTCTCGAACACCGGGAACCAGGTATGCAGGCACTCCTGCCTGTAGAGGTTGGGCGTGGTCATGCAGACCTGGAAACCGGCGGCGATCGACACCGGGCCGAGCGCATCGTGCGGGCTGATGCGTATCTGCTGGACCTCCGCTTGCGCAGCGATGCGCCGCAGCTCGCTGATGCCGCCGCACCACGCCACGTCCGGCATTATGTAGTCCACCAGCCGGCGCTGGAGTATCTCCGTGTAGTCCCAACGGGTGAAGTGGCGCTCTCCGATGCAGAGAGGAACGTTGACGTTCTCCCGCACCTGGCGCAGGGCATTGTGATTCTCCACGTGAATCGGCTCTTCCAGCCACACCAGGTTCACATGCTCCAGCGCCACCCCCGCCTGGATCGCGCTCGCCACATCGAAGCGGGCGTGGGCGTCCACCATCAACTCGTAATCGTCGCCGACCGCCGCCCTGACGGCATCCATCCACTCGACGGACTGCCGGATGCCCTTCGGGTCTAGCCGCTCCACCTCTGCGGGACCGCTGAATCCCGCCTCCGGACCGCTGGCCGTGGGAAATGGGTCGGTCTTGATCGCCTGGTAACCGGCTTCTTTTGTGATTCGGGCCGCATCGGCAGCAGCGTCTGCGTCGCCCGCTCCCGAGTTGTAGTCCTGGATATGCGTGTAAAGCGGCACGCGGTCCCGCACCGGCCCTCCGAGCAGGTCGTATATCGGCGCGCCGAGCACCTTGCCCTTTATGTCCCAGAGCGCAATGTCTATCGCGCTGATCAGGTGCGAGACATACCCGCGGCTGTTCAGATCGTCGTATTTGTGGAAGATCGTCTGCCAGATGTTTTCGATCTGACCGGCGTCCATGCCGATCAACAGTGGTTTGAGCGCTTCGATTCCGCGCGACAGGTGGCCGTTCACACCGTAGTCGGTGCACTCGCCGATGCCGCTTACGCCCTCGTCTGTGTCCACCTGCACGAAGAGCCACGGCAGGCCGTTTATCGGCATAGTCACGTGGGTTTTGATATCTGTGATCTTCAATTTGTTGCCCTCTGATTCGCGTACCTCATCAATGCTCAGCCCGACTAACACACGTTCGGGCGGCCAATAACAATGTCATCCTTGGGCGCCCCGCGACCCGAGGATCTCAGCCAACATCAACAATCCGTATCGCAACAGCCAGCGATCCCTCTGACTCATCGCGATTGCTTCTGGACCGCCTCGATAAGCGCCTGTATGTACCCCATCGCGAACGCCCTGCCCCGGTGCCCCCACTTCGTGTCGCCGTGAGTGTGGGGAACGTGATCGTCGATGAAGAACCCGTCGAAGCCGGCATCCCGGTAGACCGTCATCGCCTTGTACATGTCGACGTAGCCCGTGTTTATGAATTCCTCGTGAAATTCCGGTACCTGGCCGGAGACGTTCCGGAAGTGAACGTAGAGAATCTTCTTGCGCTCGCCAAAGTACCGGATCATCTCGTAGATGTCCTCGTCTTGGTTCACAGTGGGCATCTCGGAGAACGTCCCCTGGCAGAACTCGATCGCGTTCGACGGCGAGTCTACGATCTCGATCAGCCGCCTGTACGCGGCGAAGCTGCGCAGCGGCATGGCAACGCCGCCGAGGGGCGAGATAGGCGGGTCCGTG
>JADFPB010000241.1 GCA_022562515.1 Chloroflexota bacterium
TCTTCCCGGGGGGCGGGCCTGACCCAAAGGATGACCATTGGTCCAGTCGGACCACTATGGCGGCCGCGAGGCGGGTTACCGGTCCACGTTGGCAAGAAAATCTGCGACGGCCTGTTCATAGAGGTCAGGAGCGGCGTTCCAGGATGAGGTGTGGGACGCGCCGGGGACGCGCAGGAGCGTGACGATGTCCGGGCGGATGTCGGCGAGTTTCTGGCTGGTCGAGATCGGCACTGTCTCGTCCTCATCGCCGTGGATGATCAGGATGGGCGGCCGCAACTCGTCGGCGCGCTCCAGGTAGTCCATGCCGGCCCAGTCGATGCCGAACCGCCTGTCTGCGACCCATTTCGCCGCGGTGGTCAAAATGCCGGGCAAACTGCGTTGCTCGGCGCCCAGGTTGACCGCCTCCTCGAAGTCGAACACGGGCGAGTCGAGAATGATCGCATCGACTTCGCCTGCGAGCGCCGATTCGTACATGAAGCTGGCGACTATGCCCCCGCCCATGCTCCAGCCGGCGAGGACGATGCTTTCGGCGCCGTTACCGAGCGCAAACCGGACCGCCCCCTCCAGGTCGCGCCATTCGGTCAGGCCGTACTGGTAGCGACCGGTAGGGTCGTCCGGCGACGATTCGTGATTCCGGTAGGAGATGATGAGCGACTGTATGCCCGCATCCCGGACCGTGGGCAGAATGCGCAGTCCGGCTCCCCGGTCAGAGGCCTTGCCATGGACGTAGATCATCCAGGTATCGCCCGGCGCGGCGACATGCCAGGCAACCAGGGGGCCGAGCGGCGATTCGTACGTCACCTCCGTGAACGGAACCCCGCGGGCGGCGAGGGGGTCGTCGAAAAACGCCTGCTTATCGAAGCGGACCGTGTCCCCGGCGCTCAGTTCGCCGATGACGAGCCGGTAGCCGCGTACTTCGAAGTCACCATCTGGTGCGAGCGCGCCGTCGGCGCGGGCGTATCCACCGGGCCACTCCAGGCCGAGTATGCCGGGCCGCAGGTCATCGTCGGGGGCGTCGAGGGTGATCGTGTCGCCGCCGATGCTCACCACCCGGACCTCATATTCGCGGGCGCGATCTATCTTCAGCCCACCGTCTTCAATCAGGCCCGCGTAGTACCAGCTTGCACCGCTGAAGCCGGCCCCGAGGATGACCAGGACCGCGGCGGCGACGACGATGACGATGCGTTTGCGGGAAATGTATGAAGCTCCTTGAAAGCTGAGCGCGGTCTGAACTTCTACATCGGCGGCCTGGCATTGTCTACCACGGCGGGCCGATATTCCGACTGTAGTCGGCTACGCCCGGACTTTGTGGGGGAAATGGAGTTGGATCGAACCGACCGGCCGCCTGCGGTAAGCTTGGCGGGCCGCAGGCGCCGCGGCAAGGGGATGTCTCCTTGAAGCGACCGCTATCCGTGCTGGCAAAGCCCACGTCGAGCCGCTGCAACTTGAATTGCAGCTACTGCTTTTATCTGCGCAAGGCCGAGCTGTATCCGTGGGCCGATCATCCGAAGCTGTCCCTGGAGACGCTCGAGCTGTTCTCGCGGCAGTACGTTGAGGGCTTTGCCCCGCCTTACGGCATCGCCTGGCAGGGCGGCGAGCCAACGATGATGGGCCTTTCGTTCTACTCAAAGGTCATCGAGCTTCAGAAGCGCTTGCGAGGCGAGTACTCCCACCGGCCGTCCTTCAGCAACTCCATCCAGACCAACGGCACCCTGATCAACGACGACTGGGCGCGCTTCTTCAGGGCCGAGCGGTTCCTCGTGGGCATCAGCATCGACGGGCCGCCCGAGATGCATGACACGCTCAGGGTCGACTGGAAGGATCGCCCGTCGCACGGCCGGGTAATGGACGGTGTAGAACATCTGCGGTCGCGCGGCGTCGAGTTCAACGTGTTGACGGTGGTGAACAGCCGCAACGTAGAGCATCCCGAGGAGGTATTTCGGTGGCTGGTCCGGCAGGGATTCGAGCACCTGCAGTTCATCCCGTGCGCGGAGCCGCCGCCGGGGCATGCGTTCATCGATGATTACGAGTCGCTGCCGCCGGGGTCGATAACGCCCGCGCAGTACGGGAGATTCTTGACCGGCCTTTTCGACGCGTGGGTGAAGATCGGCATCGACAAAGTCCGCGTGCGGTGGTTCGACAACCTGGTGCAGATGCTCTGGGGCCAGGGCAGCGAGATGTGCGAGCTGGCGACGGAGTGCGGCTACGTGGTGCTGGAGAACAACGGCGACTGCTATCCCTGCGATTTCTTCGTCGAGAACGACTGGCGTCTGGGCAACGTGCACGACTCGACGCTGGCCGAGATGATGGCGGGCGGGAAGTTCAGGTCGTTTGCCTCGATGAAAGGTGACCTGCATCCCGACTGCCTGTCGTGCGAGTGGAGGAGCCTCTGCCAGGGCGAGTGTCCGCGCTACCGGATCACGAACGAGGGATTTGCCGAAGGCGCACTGCCCTATTTCTGCCCATCGTTCAAGGAGTTCTTCGGCTCGAAGTACAGGCGGCTGGAGCAGCTTGCGGTAAGCGCGGGACGGGCGATGTCGTTCCCGGTGCCGGCGGGCCGCATCGCTCCGGCGGAGCGAACGGCGAAACGGCTTGTCCGGGGCGCGCCGCTGGAAGCGCGTGGCGCCGCGGGCGGTGGCGCGGTCGCGCCAGGGGTCGACTCAGGAGTCAAAAAAGTGGGACGGAACGACCAATGCCCGTGCGGCAGCGGCCGTAAATACAAACGCTGTCACGGCGGGCAATAGCCTGCACCTCCCCGGCCAGATTCCCCGGGCTTTTTCGGGATTGGGGCGTTGGGGATTGGGTAGGAGGTGGGTGCCCGCGCGGCTGGACGATTTTGGCAGGGGCAGGTTTCAAACCCGCCCGTCCCGCGTGGGTGAACAGCCCGCCCAATCCTCCGCGGGCAACTCGCACCCACTCCCGGTGGCCAGATCCACCGGACGAGTCTATCCGCGTTCTTCAACGACCTCCTGCGCGATGCGGGCCCAGGTGGTGAGAACTTCCGGGTTGTTCATCGTGGTTTCAATTTCGCCCAGGACGATGTCGATTATCAGGTCGCCGGCGACGTCCATGATGCGTTCGACGGCCGAGCGCATCTGCTCCGGCGTCTGTGCGTACAGCGTGTCGGGATGCGGGACGACTTCCAGCACGAAATCTCTCTGCAACTGCTCGGCCGCGA
>JADFPB010000242.1 GCA_022562515.1 Chloroflexota bacterium
GCGGGGTCCGGGCGCTCACGGGAGTGAAACGAGTTCGTGAAGGCAGTGAACGATTCGGGCGCGGGTTCCGGACTCATGTTGTCTGCTGCTCATCGCCACGCCATGGAGGCAGTAATCGGAGCGGGCGGGCGGGTTGCATCGTTCCTGGATTGTTGACGAAATCAGTAGCGCACCACGCGCGTTCATTCGCTCCCGGTGCGTACGGTAATCATATGAGCCCGATCTGCGCTATGGCCGCATCGGCCGTTTGGGGGATGTCCGGGTCCACCATACGTTCGCGATCAATGGGTGATGCGGGGGATGTTCATGACCCGGGCGCTGCCTAATCTCTCGTCAGGCTGCATTGGTAGTGCGTGCGATTCTCATGGCAGGGCATTTTTGTCCGGAGTGGTTCGCTACCGTCTATTCGCGCAGACGGGCATCTCTAACGCGGCTAGTATCCTGGGGCGCTGGCTGTTCCGCTCTTACCCCCCTGGAACGGCGACTGCCTCGTGAAACGTGGCGTACGGCCGGTCCCGACAGACCCTCCTCTTCGGGCCGGCCGTCCCGCGTCTGCGGTTTGGCCGGTGCTCTCACTGGTGCATTCTCTGCCTTTACTGGCAGCCGTCTGTCAACTCTACTCGGGGATAGGACAGCCTAGCCTTCTGGCGGTGTCCAATTTTCACGTGCCAGGACTCGTTCGCTGCGCTCTTTGATAAACGGGTCCAGCTCCGGGCTTGGGAGGATGTAGAACCGCTCCTGTCGAATTGACTCGAGCACTTCGCCTGCGACATGTTCGGGGGTAAGGCCGCCGAGCAGGAGTTGGCGGAGCTCATCCACCTGTGTCTGTCGCAACTCGCTCCAGCCGGTGTCGTTCTGCATGGTCGGTGGGCGGCTCGCGGTGGCGGCGTCGATGAAGGCTGTATTTACGGCGCCGGGGCACAGGATGGACGCGCGCAGTTTTGACCCGGATTGCACGAGCTGCATGTAGAGGCTCTCGGTGGCATTGACGGCGGCGTGTTTGGTGGCACCGTATATCGCTCCTGCCGGTCCGCTGCCGAATGTGAAGCCGTCGATCGATGCGGTATTGACTATGTGGCCCTCGGTATGTTGCTCGATCATGCGCGGGACGAAGCTGCGGATGCCGTTGATCAGTCCCCAGAAGTTGACGCCGAACATCCATTGCCAGTCTCTGACGGTGTACTCCCACATGGGGGTTGGAGCATCTATGACACCGGCGTTGTTACACAGAACATGGACCGCGCCATAGGCGTTGAATGAGCGGTCGGCGAGCTCATCGACGGATGATGGATCGGAGACGTCGGTCTGAAATCCGATGGCATCATGCCCGGCATTTTTGAGAGACGTCACTGCGGCGTCAAGGGTATCGGGGTTGATGTCCGAGAGGACGATCTTCATGCCTTCCTCAGCAAACTTCTCAGCCAGTGCCTTGCCGATGCCGCCGCCGCCGCCGGTTATGACAGCGACCTTTCCATTAAATTCTTGCAACTTTTACACCTCATGGCGCCTGCATAAATAGCTTTTAGCGGGGGATGCGCACGCTTTTTTAAGTAACTGGCCCAGCATCTAAGACCAGTTTGCCCACTAGTTTGATTTGGGGTGGCGTGCTGGGCGCATCGACCAAATGGTGGATGGCGGGGTCCACCATCTGTCGCCATGGAATCAGCGTTGTGGAGGATGCCAGAGAGGCGGATTGCCCATAGCTTCTTCGTCGCGGCAACGCGGACGCCTTTGCCCGTGCGTGAAACGCGCGTGCGAACGGCAGGTTCCGTAAGTTGGCCGCTAACATGTTTCGTCTGGGCGTGGCTCCGCAGATCCGGGGAGCGTCTCCCGGAGTCCAGATCAGGAGGTAACGGGATGAGTATCCCTCTAAGTCGATTGCGCAAGTACTTGTGGCTGCTTGCCCCGTTCATTCTTATAGCGGCCATCGCGTGTGGCAGCGACGATGACGATGTCGCTCCCGCGGCGACGGCGCCGACCGCGACCATTGCAGCCGCAGCAGCGACTGCGACGACGGTACCCGATGCGCCCGCCGACGGCGACGAAGGCAGCAAGGAGATCCAGTTCCTGTTTGGAATCGAGAACTCCGGCATCTACACGGTAGTCCGCGACCCGGCCAAGGCGCGTGCCGAGGAGCTCGGCTGGACGCTCCTTGAGGGCGCGGCCAATGGTGACCAGCAGGCGAACGTCGACGCGCTCGAGGCGGCCGTTGCCCGGGGCGTGGCGGCGATCGTAGTCAACCCGATCGGCGGCGGACCGCTATACGAAGAGGCGGTCAAGAAGGCCATCGACGCCGGCATCCCGGTGTTTGGCTACGCCGACTCTGTCGAGGGCCAGACCGGCCTTATCGGCTTCGACCACGCCCAGGGCGGAAGACTCCTTGGCGAGGAAGCCGCTCGCTGGTTCACCGAGGAGTACACGGGCGATAAGAGCACGTTCTCCTGGGCAACCTTCAACTTTGACCAGGGTGGCCCGTCCCCGACGGCCCGTATGGTTGCGTTCGAGAAGGCATTCGTCGCCGTCACTGGCATCGAGAAGTCCCGCACTGCGGAGGCGGTCTCCGAAGAGCAGGGCCTGAATGCTGCTGAGACGTTCCTCCAGGTTGATCCTGGTTTGGACATGATCGTCGGCGTGAATGATGCCGGAGCGCTTGGAGCGCACCAGGCGTTCCTCGACCAGATCGCGTCGACCGGGCGTGACCCGGGCGAGATCTTCCTGGGCGGCATCGACGGCCAGACCGAAGCGATTGAGCTGATCGCGACGGGCGGCGGCCCGCAGGGCATCTACCGTGCGTCAGCCGCGCTGAACATGACAGAGGCCGGCCGTGCGGTTGTGGAAATTCCGATCGGTGTGATCGAGCGTGGTGAGGGCGGCAGTCTTCTGCTCAACTTCACCATCTTCAGCCCGAACGACACCGCTGCTGCGACGAAGTTCTTCCAGACGATTGCAGGTCGTGATCCGGTAGGTACAGGTCCAGACGAAGCTGCTGCTGGAAGCACCGGTGGCAGCAAGGAGATCCAGTTCCTGTTTGGAATCGAGAACTCCGGCATATACACGGTAGTCCGCGACCCGGCCAAGGCGCGTGCCGAGGAGCTCGGCTGGACGCTCCTTGAGGGCGCGGCCAATGGTGACCAGCAGGCGAACGTCGACGCGCTCGAG
>JADFPB010000055.1 GCA_022562515.1 Chloroflexota bacterium
GGTAGCAGAGCGAATCTGAGGGAGGATGACCATCTGGGGCAACAGCCCCGAGCTAACAAACGAGCCGGTACTCCGTAAGGGGACCTCTTGAGACCCAGTCGATAGAGGTGCGGGACGGCTCAGATAGAGCGGCAAGACCGGGAACGCCAACAGCGGGCGCGGGAATTGCCGGCGGGCTATATGTGTGAGGTAGTGACATGATTCAGGACGATCACAGGGTGGTAATCGACCTTGGCACAACCAAGGTCTGCACCATCCTTGGCAAAAAGCGGCCAGACGGCTCTATCGAGATCGCAGGCATCGGAGTCGCGCCCTGCAGCGGCCTGAAGCGCGGCCTCGTCGCAGATCCGGAGGCGACGACCTCCGCGGTGATGGCCTCGGTTGGCGCAGCCTCCAAGGCCGCGGGCATGCCGATCAGGCAGGCCTACCTTGGCCTCACGGGGAGCCACGTCAAGTCCAGAAACGTCTGGAGCAAAGTGGATGGCTTCTCAGGCGTCAGCGTCGTCACACAGGAAGACGTGCGCAGGGCCCTGGCCGTTGCAAGCGAGGACGCAGCGGAAGAGGGCCGGGATCTACTGCACGTGATTCCCAGGTCGTATGCGCTGGACGGAATTTACGGGGTCCGCAACCCGCTCGGGATGCACGCGGCTGAGATGTACGTGCAGGCGCATGCCATTCTGGGTGATCAGCATCCGATTAAAACTCTCCAGGCCGCCGTGCAGGCTGCCGGCATCGGGATCTCCGGCCTGATCGTGGAACCGGTCGGCGCAGCCGAGGCTGTCCTCACAGATGCCGAAAGGGAAGAGGGCGTCATCATGGTCGACGTCGGCGGCGGCACCACCGATATCGCAGTTTTCTACGAGGGCTCGATCATCCACACCGCGGTGCTCCCGATTGGCGGATACCAGTTCACCAACGACATCGCCATCTCTTTCAACGCGACATACGAGGAGTCTGAGCGGGTCAAGCTCCGGTTCGCGAGCGCGGTTCCGGATGCCCGGACAGCATCCGAAGAGTTCGGGATCGAGTCGCACAGCATGGATGAGCCGCTCATTATTACGCGGCGGGAGATCGGCCAGCTCATGAGCGAGCGGGCGACCGAGTTGATGCGGCTGATGATGAAGAAACTGGATGAGCCGCACCTCAAGGGGCTCCGCATCTCCCAGATGGTTCTGACAGGCGGCGGCGTAAAGCTGGACGGCTTCCAGGCAATTGCCCGGTACATCTTCCAGGGCCACGTCCGGACTGCCTCACCGCGCGGCGCCGTGGGCCTTCTTTCAGAGCACCAGGATCCGCAGTTCTCTGCAAGCGTGGGAATGCTTCTGTGGAGTATGCGGAACCTGCCCAGGGAATCCCACGCGAGCCGGAAAGTGTCCGGACGCGCAGACGGCAGGCCAAACGGCCGGGGCGGTCTCCGGGCCTCTTTCAAGAGTCTGCTTCCCCGTTCAAAGGCCCAGACGGGCTCAAAAACCGCGGAGCAGAAATCAGGCGCCCCTGTCGGCGTGTAGCAGGGTGCGGAGCGATAGGGCTACTGATGGCATTTCAAACAGGCAACGGATTGATTACGGAATCGACCTCAGAGAACGGCTACGAAGAAAACACGATCAGGAGGACGGGCATGGTGGCTGAGCAGACGGTGGCGCCAGAAGCAGAAATAAAGATCGCCCAGTTGAAGGTTGTGGGCGTCGGCGGAGGAGGCTCCAATGCCGTCTCCCGCATGTACCGGGAGCGGCTGGAAGACGTCGAATACATCACGGTTAACACGGACGCACAGGCTCTCGTCCGATCGGACGTGCCGAGCAAGATCCGAATCGGCGACGCCATCGCCGCCGGGCTTGGCGTCGGCGGCGACCCGGACAAGGGCCTGGCGTGCGCAGAGGAAAGTAAAGACGAACTCCGTGACGTTCTCGCCGGAGCGGACATGGTCTTCATCGCTGCCGGCATGGGCGGCGGCACCGGCACGGGCGCAGCCCCGATCATCGCCGAAGTAGCACAGGAGCTCGGCGCCCTGACCGTCGGGATAGTCACACGGCCGTTTTCGTTCGAAGGCGCGCGCCGCAAACGCGTGGCTGATGAAGGCATCTCACGCCTCCGCGACAAAGTCGACTCGTTCATCATCATCCCGAATGACCGTCTGCTCATCGCGACCGACGCGGACATGACGATGGAGTCCGGCTTCCGCATGGCGGACAACGTGCTCCGGCGCAGCGTCCAGTCGATAGCTGAACTGATCACCGTCCCCGGTGAGATCAACGTCGACTTCGCGGACGTGCGGGCGGTGATGAGCAATGCCGGCCCAACCTGGATGTCCATCGGCTACGGCAGTGGCGAGAACCGCGCGATAGAGGCGGCCGAAGAGGCGATCAACAGCTCTCTGCTGGAGGTCTCCATCAGCGGCGCACGCGGCGTGATCTTCAACATCACGTCCGGCGGCGACGCCACCATCGCAGAGGTCCAGACCGCCTCCGAGGTGATCCAGAGGGTCGTGGACCCCGAGGCGAACATCATCTTCGGAATGACCAACGACCCCAAGATGGAGAACGAGATCAAGCTGACCGTCGTTGCCACGGGTTTCACCAGCGCTGAAGAGACGATTCAGGCCCAGGAAGAGATGGCCGACCAGCTAGGCTCCATGACTTCCGACGATCTGGACGTTCCTCCGTTCCTGCGCCACCACCCGCAGGCACGCCGAGCGCTTCGGAACCAGGTGGCCAGCCGTTAACGGCCAGCCAACCAGAGCAGGTGAAATAGTCCCGCGGAGCGGGTGTCGCTAAGACCTACCTCCCCAGACCCCGGCGCTCCCGCAACGCTAACTGAAGAGCCCGTCGGCCCACCGCCGGCGGGCTCTTCGCGTACACTGCCTCCCCAGAGACCTGAGACCCAACGGCGATAGTCCAGGATTCCCAGAAGCAGCGGTCAAGAACACGAGGGCGGCATGGCGAACACTATCGAGCTTGAATGGACGCCGGCACACCGGCTTCGCGATCTGGTGGCCGGCAAAGAGATATCGCCCGTAGAGCTGACGCAGCTCGCACTGAGCCGCGCCGAGTCACTGAACCCGAAGCTGAACGCCTTCCTCACCCTCATCCCTGAAAAGGCGATGGCGTGGGCGAAAGAGGCTGAAGCGGCGATCATGCGCGGCGATGAACTCGGCCCTCTCCACGGCGTTCCGACGTCCATCAAAGACCTCGAGGGAGTGGAAGGGGTCCGCCAGACGAACGGATCACTGCCTTTCAAAGACCACGTCTCCCCTGCCGACGCCTTGTCCACTGAGCGGATAAAGCGGGCCGGCGCAATCATCATCGGCAAGACGAACACGTCTGAGTTCGGCCATATCGGCACCAACGAGAACCGGCTCGGCGACGCCTGCCGCAATCCGTGGAACACGGAGTGCACCAGCGGTGCGTCGAGCGGGGGCGCCGGCGCTTCCGTCGCCGCGGGCATCACGTCCATCGCCCAGGGCAGCGACGGCGGTGGATCGATCAGAATCCCGAGCGGTCTGTGCGGAATATTCGGAATCAAGCCTTCGCAGGGCCGGGTCCCGAGGCGGGATGAGAGTCTGAACAACTGGCACCCAATCAACTTCTCGAACGTCGGCCCCTTGACCCGCGACGTCAGAGACGCCGCCATCCTGCTGCAGGTGCTCGCCGGCCCTGCGCCCGATGCCGAGCCGGGAACCATCCAGTCGGAGCCACCCGACTTCGTAGAAGCGCTCGGAAAAGGCGTACAAGGGCTGAAAATCGCCTGGAGTCCCGACCTGGGCGGGGTTCCGGTAGACCCCGAAGTGAGACAGGCCGCGGAGAAAGCTGCGCACCGGTTCGCCGATCTTGGCGCTGAGCTGGATGAGCCCGGATTCAAGCTTGGCGATGGCGAGGAGGTTTTCTGGGCCTTCACGGCCATGTACCGCAGCAAGGCATATGCCGTGAACGGCCACCTGCTCGAGGAGCGGCGCGACGATCTGACCGACTACTTCATCGAGGGGCTTGAGGGCGGAAAGAACACCACAAGCAAGGAGCTTTACGTCGCGCAGTCCCGGATCAACCGGTACCGGGCGTATGCGCGTGACTTCTTCAGCCGCTATGACCTGCTTCTCACGCCCTCCCTCGCCGCCCCGGCATTCCCCATCGGGGAACATCCGGAAACGCTGGGTGGAAAGCCAGTCGCCCACCGCCTCTGGGGCTTCACGCCATTCACATATCCGTTCAACATGACCGGCAATCCGGCTGCAACGGTGCCGATCGGCCTGTCAGAGTCCGGCCTTCCGATGGGTCTTCAAATCGTGGGAGGGTTCGCGCGGGAGGAAACCGTGCTGGCGGCCGCGGCCGCGTTTGAGCAGGCCCACCCGTGGGCCGGCCGTCGCCCACCGACCAGCTAGCCGAGTCAGGGTCCGAATCGGGGCCCAAATCAACGCAGGAAACGCCAATGGCGCCAGTGGAACTCGAGTGGCTTCCAGCCTACCGGCTCCGGGAGCTCATCCGGTCGAAAGAGGTTTCGCCCGTTGAGCTGGCTCATCTGACGCTGGAGCGAATCGAGCGGCTCAATCCGGAGTTGAACGCGTTCCTCGCTGTCAGCGCCAAAGAAGCGATAGATTCAGCCCGCGCCGCTGAATCCAGAGCGATGTCAGGCGAAACACTGGGTCCGCTGGACGGGATCCCGATTCCGATCAAAGACATCGAGGAGGTGGCGGGAGTCCGGCATACCAGCGGCAGCCTGGTGTTCAAGGACCGTGTGGCGACCGGCGATTCGCTTGCCGTTGAGCGCATCAGGGCCGCAGGCGCTGTCATCGTCGGTAAAACCAATACGTCGGAGTTCGGCCAGATCGGCACCTGCGAAAACCTTCTGGGCGACGCCTGCCGCAATCCCTGGGACACGAGCCTCACGAGCGGCGCTTCAAGCGCCGGCGCCGCCGTCGCGGTCGCGGCCGGCATCACCGCGATAGCCCAGGGCGGCGATGGCGGCGGATCGATTCGCATACCGGCCGGCTTCTGCGGCGTCTACGGCATAAAGCCGTCCCAGGGCAGAGTCCCTCGCCGGCACGGCGGCCTGGATAGCTGGCACCCGGTGAAGTTTGCGCAGGTGGGCCCGCTCTCCCGAAGCGTCAGGGACGCGGCAATACTGCTGCAGGTGCTGGCCGGACCGGCAGAGGACGGCGAGCGAGACGCCATACAGTCGCCGCCGCCCGATTTTGTCTCAGCTATCGATCACGACATCAAGGGGCTTCGGGTGGCGTGGAGCCGCGATCTGGGCGGCGTGGCCGTCGACCCGGCAGTCGCCGCTATCGCTGAAGACGCCGCGAGATCGTTCGAAGGGCTGGGCGCAACTGTGGAGGAGGCGGACCTCAGGCTGGCATCGCCGCAGGAGGTTTTCGACGTATTCGACACGATCTACAACGCCCGGGTCTGGGCGACCAGCGGCCATCTGCTTGCCGATCATGGAGACGAGCTGACCGACTATTTCCGGGAGGGGCTGGAGCGCGGACGGGAAGTAACCGCAGCAGAACTGTTCCACGCCATGTCCCGGTTGGAACAGTTCCGGGCCGCCGCCCGAGCGTTCTTCGCTACATTCGATCTCTTGCTGACGCCAACACTCGCAGTCCCGCCCTTCCCCATCGGCGAGCACCCGGAAGAGATAGACGGGGCAGCCGTGCCGCACAGGCACTGGGGCTTCACGCCGTTCACTTATCAGTTCAATATGTGCGGCAATCCGGCGGCGTCCGTACCTGCAGGCTTCACCGAGCATGGACTGCCGGTCGGGCTGCAGATAGTCGGCCGGCTGGAAGAAGAGGCCGCGGTGCTGGCGGCCTCGGCCCGGTTTGAAGAAGCCCGGCCCTGGGCGCACATGAGACCGCCACTCGCCCTGAACTGATCCCCTGAAACGACCCGGGATTCATGGCCGGGGCATTGAGCGACAGGAGAAGAGTCATGTCAGATCGGAAGCAAAAAGTCCTTATCACCGGCGGGAGCGGCCTGATCGGCGGGCTGACGATCAAACACCTTGGCGATAAGTACGAGTTCACCAACCTGAGCAGGCGGCCCGTCGAAGGCGTTCCGTCGACTCAGGCCAGCATCACCGACTATGACGCCATCCGGCCCGCATTCGACGGCGTTGACATGGTCCTGCACCTGGCCGCGTACGTGGACGACATCGAGGACTGGGAAGGGACGATGTCGATCACGGTCGGAGGCACCCTGAACGTCTTTCGAGCGGCCCAGGATGCCGGAATCCGGCGTGTCGTGAACATGAGCACGGGCAGTACCATGTGCGGCTGGGAATGGTATGAAGGCTCGCCATACGGAATGCTGGCGGCGGGCCGGTACGACAAAGTCGAGCCGGGCTGGCCCATGCTCGACCACACGGACCCCCCGCGGCCCGACTCTCCGTACGGAGTGGGCAAAGTCTTCACCGAGGCGTGCGGCCGGTGGTTCTCTGACAAATACGGAATGTCAGTTCTCAACATTCGGCTTGGCGCCGTGCTCGACACCAACCGGCCAAAACTGCTACGGCACTTCCCGGGCTGGTTGGACCAGCAGGATGCCGTGCAGATGATCGACAAGTGCCTCTCAGCGCCGAAATCGCTCAAGTTCGACATATTCGACGCGATCTCAGAAAACAGCACCCGATGGCGCGACACGTCGCACGCAACTGAGGTTATTGGCTGGCGGCCAACAGGGTCGTCCGACCGGTTCGACCCGGACGATTATCGGGACGAGCCGGGGCCACCGCTCCCGGCCGCGCAGCGTGCCTGAAATATGTCCGGGGAGATCAGGGACGCGTCAATTCCAGCTCCGCCCGGTATAACCCGGGGGATATGTTCTCCGGCGGCGGATCCGGAAGAAGGACGGTCAGCGTCAACACGAATCCCGCGACTTCCGAGCGGACGCTGGCGCCTGGCGGGATGGTTACCGGAAAAGCCCGCCTGCTGCCGTCTTCAAGAGTAAGTCCAAGCGTTATCGTGGCCTCACCTGCCGCGATGCACTCAACACCGCGGGGGCAGCGGGAATCCGCGTCCATTGAAATGAACTGAATGAGAGCCCTTCCATCGCCGGTATCGACCTCGATTGAACCGCCGACGGGAAGAACCAGCTTATCTCCCAGCCCGGACAAGCCGGACCCGCCCGAACCGCAGGCCGCCGCCGCAATGATCAGCACCGCGAAAAAAGGCAGCAGCAGCCGCCTGGGGCAAACCTTGCCGCCGATGGAGTCGATCATCTTCGTACCCCGGGGCATCTGGATACCCGGGAAGGTGTTTGAGTCATTTGCATTCCCGATCAATCTACTTTCAGGTGCGTACGAGGTTCCCAACCAAGAAGCTGGCGGCCCTTCGACAGATTAACCTCTTCTTCATTCTCGTCGCCAGCCAGGAAAACAGCGTCATAACGGCCGCGGCGGCTAACGGCGACCTTGAGCGCGGCCAGGTACGCGGCCGCCATGTCCTCCTCATCCGTGACCCAGAGGTGGCGCGAATCGTCCTTCGGTATCTTCCGGCCTTCGATCCACCCTGCCCTGTCCCGCGGGCCAGTGAGCCGCAACGCCACGATCGACATGCCGAACTCCCGGCAGAAATAGCGGCATATCTGCTCGCCAAAACCCTTCGTAAGGCCGTACAGGCCGGGATTGTCCAGGGGAACCTCTTCTTCTGAGGCGTACCAGGTGCGCTGCCTGTCATGCACAGTGAAGGTGCTTGTGTGCACCCCGGCCATGATGCCCAGCTCATGCGCCGTCTTCAGCAGCACGTGCAGGCCCATCGTGTTGACGAGATAGTTGTCCAGGACATCCTGGACCGTGTGCTCCCGTGAGTTTGAGGCCGTGGGGCTCTTCATCACCATGTTGATGAACGAGTCCACGCCGTCCAGCGCCTCTCGGACGGCCTCTGGGTCGGTAATCGAGCCCTGCAAAAACTCAACGCCCTCGACACGGGGCGGGACCAGGTCCAGCACCCTGAACTCGTGTCCGGACTGCATGTACGGCATCGTCCAGGTGGCGACGTTCCCGCTTCCACCGGCAATCAGGACCTTCAAGTGATCGTCTCCCTCGCCTCTCGCTCCCAGGCCCTTGTTGCGCGGCCCGTCGACCGCCAATTATGGCGCACGGCGTTATCCCCAGGAACGGGCCGGCCGTGGATGAGCGGTGGAAGAGGCCGCGTGCCGATTCCATATCATCCTCACGGCAGCCCAATCACAGGAGACCTGGCCCGCATTGAAGATCGAGCAGGTAGAGTCGTTTCTCATTCGCGACGCCTACGTCGTGCGGATAACGACCGATTCCGGCATAAGCGGTATCGGACAGACGGCGTGCTGGGGCTACCCGGAAGCCGTAGGCGAAGTGATCTCCCGCTTCCGACCATGGCTGATCGGACAGGACCCGCTCAGGATTGAGCATATCCAGCAGTTCCTGTACCGGATGGGTCCGTTCAGGGGCTCCGTTCTCTCCGGGGCGATCGCAGCGGTTGACATCGCCCTGTGGGACATCAAGGGCAAGCAGTTCCAGGCACCGGTGTGGCAGTTGCTTGGCGGCAGGGTCCGGGACCGCATCCGCCTCCATCTGCTGATGGGCGGCAAGGACCCTGAGGACGCCCGGAAACGGGCGGTGGAGGCGCGGGAAGAGGGATTCACAGCCGTCAAGCTGGACCCGCTGCCCGACGGTTACCACTCGATGACCCTCTCCCGGATGATCTCGGACACTCGCGACATGGTCGCCGCCGTTCGCGAGGGCGCGGGCCTGGACGTCGATGTGATCCTCGAGATCCACCGCAAGCTCACGCCGATGACCTCAGTCGCCCTCGCCGAGGCGCTCGTCGAGTTCCGGCCAATGTTCTATGAAGACCCCATTCAGATCGACAGCGTGATTTCGCAGGGCGAGATTGCCCGCCGCACAACGATTCCCGTCGCAAACGGTGAGCGGATGCACTCGATATGGGAGTTCCGCGAACTGTTGACGCACGGAGGGCCACAGTACGTCCGCCCGGACGTCGGCCTCGCAGGCGGCCTCACGCAGTGCAAGAAGATCGCCGCCATCGCGGAGTCATTCCACTGCGCGGTCATCACGCACAACTACCTGGGGCCAATCCTGACCGCGGCGTCGGTCCATCTGGACGCCTCGATTCCCAACTTCATCACCCAGGAGTACTCAAAAAGCGACGAGGCCGCACACAACGCGATCTACAGGACCGTGTTGAAGCGGGACGGGGGCCACATTCCGGTGCCGGAGGCTCCGGGACTCGGCGTGGAGCTGGACGAAGAGCTGCTGGCCGCGGCACAGCACGAGCCACGCGATCTTCCAGCCGCAAATCCGCTGCGGGATGATGGGTCGGTAGCCTATGCCGTGTAGACTGACGAATCCGGCTTCCCCGGCGGGTTCCCCAACGATTTTCGCCACACGCGAGGTGAGTCGGAAATGGCGAGCTGGATGCGCCCGAATCAACCTCGAAATCGGCCTTGCGACGATAGCCCCAAAGTGGCCGATTCGGTGTCGGTCGCGGGCCGCTGTCCGGGTCGATTTCGCGGCCCCGAAATCAAGTTCAAATCACGATTGATCGGTAGTTGTCGAAAAGTGGCTGAAATGAGTGACACTAGTACCTTGACTATACAAGGGATAGTGGTATGGTTTGGTGGCCCCACGAGATATGGGGTCGCACGAGGGGTCGCCAGGGGGCTAAACCGGCGGCCGCGGATGCGAGGCGTGAGTCGTGCGCTGTCCACAGTGTGAGCACACAGAATCCAGGGTAATTGACTCTCGCGAATCGCCCGATGGAATCAGGCGGAGACGCGAGTGCCTGGAGTGCAAGCACAGGTTCACGACCTACGAGCGGGTTCACTCAACGCCCCTGGTGATCGTCAAGCGTGACGGACGCAGGGAATCGTTTGAGGCAGAAAAACTCTTCCGGAGCGTCCGCATCGCCTGCGCCAAGCGCCCTCTGGCAACAGGGTCGCTTGAGAAGCTGGTAGAGGATGTCGAGAACGAGCTGCATCGGCTCTCGAAGGCAGAGTTGGAAAGCCGCATCATCGGTGAGATGGTGATCGAGCGGCTGAGAGAACTCGACCGTGTCGCCTACATACGGTTCGCGTCGGTGTACAAGGACTTTGATGACATCGACACCTTTGTCAGAGAGGCCGAGGCATTGCAAGCTGAAGAGTCCGGTACCAGAAAGGCCAGCGACCAGCTGACGCTCTTACCGGACGACGTGCCACGCCTCGCAGACAGACGCAGGCGGAGGCGCCGGGGCGCTTAGCCGCCCAAACATCCAAACGCAGGACATTCAGACAGGAAACGTAACGGAGAGCGCGGGTAATGACGATCACAGGCCAGGACAGGAATGGGCGGAACGGAAACGGGGTTGAGGCGCGCGCTTCAGCACAGGATCTGTTTGCCGCCTTAGAGTCCCAGGGCCTGCTGTCTGACGCCGGGCAGGCCGAGGAACTGGCGCGCGGCCTGGGCATCATCGACTCGTCTGCCGGCCTGGAGCAGCCCACCGGTGCCGGCCCGGAATCCTCAGGCTTCTCCCCTACTCCCATCACCGATAACGCAATGATCGTGCTGGAGAAGCGCTATCTGCGCAAGGACACTGACTTCAAGATCGTCGAGGACCCGGAAGGCATGTTCCGGCGGGTCGCATCGACGCTGGCGGCTGTCGACCGGCAGCATGGCGCTTCCGACGAGGAAGTCGAGGAAGCGGAAGAGAAGTTCTACCGGACGATGGCCAGCCTGGACTACCTGCCCAACTCGCCAACTCTCATGAACGCCGGAACGGGCGCGGGAACGCTCTCGGCCTGCTTCGTGCTGCCCTTGAACGACACGATGGAAGGGATCATGGACGCGGCCAAGGACACGGCCCTGGTCCAGAAGTTCGGCGGCGGCACAGGCTTCGCGCTCTCCTCCATCCGTCCGAAGGGCGCCAACATCGCCACCACACACGGCAAGGCCTGCGGCCCCATCGCCGTGCTGCGCCACCTCTCCTCCGTCTCCACCCTCGTCACCCAGGGCGGCAAGCGGGACGGCGCAAACATGGCCGTCATGGACGTACACCACCCGGACATCCTCGAGTTCATCGACTGCAAACAGGTCGAGGGAGACATCCACAACTTCAACATCTCAGTTGGCGCAAGCGATGAGTTCATGCAGGCCGTGAAAGACGGCACAGACTACCCGCTGCGCGCCCTCGCAGACCCCAACGACCCTGACTCCATGACCGAAACGGGCAGGCTCGATGCACGCGAGGTCTTCTCGAAGATAGTCCACGGCGCCTGGCGCAACGGCGAGCCGGGCATGATCTTCCTGGACGAGGTGAACCGGAACAGCCCGGTGCTGCACCTTGGCCGCATCACGGCGACCAACCCCTGCGGGGAGCAGCCGCTGCTGGAGAACGAGTCCTGCAACCTGGGCTCGATCAACCTGTCCCGTTTCGTTATTGACGATGGCAGCGACCTGGACTGGGACCATCTCGCTGACGTCGTGCGCACGACGACGCACATGCTGGACAACGTAATCGACGCCAACCAGTACGCCGTGCCGGCAATCGAAGAGATGACCAGGCTAACCAGAAAACTCGGCCTCGGCGTCATGGGCTTCGCGGACATGCTCATCCAGATGAACATCAAGTACGACTCCGACCAGGGCGTCGAACTCGGACGCAAGATCATGGCGTTCATCAGGGGGCACGCGGACGCCGAGTCGCTCGGTCTTGCGATGACCCGCGGTCCGTTCCCGGCATGGGAAGGCAGCCCGCCACAGCAGGCCGGCGACACGCCTATCCGCAACGCCTGCCGCCTGACGGTCGCGCCCACCGGCACCATTTCGATGATCGCCGGCTGCTCGAGCGGCATCGAGCCGATCTTCTCGCTCGTGTTCCGCAAGCAAAACATCCTTGGCGGCCAGACCCTGTTCTACATCGACAAGAACTTCGAGGGCGTCGCCAGAGAGCGCGGCTTCTACTCAGAAGACCTGATGGAGTTCCTGGCAGACGGCGGCTCGCTACAGGCCCGTGACGACGTGCCGCAGGACATAAAAGACCTGTTCCACGTCTCGGCCGACATCTCTCCCGAGTACCACGTGCGTATGCAGGCTGCGTTCCAGGAGAGCACCGACGCAGGCATCTCCAAGACGATCAACTTCCCCAACGAGGCCACTCAGGAGGACGTCGAGACGGCCTACCAGATGGCCTGGGAGCTGAAGTGCAAGGGCATCACCGTCTACCGCTCCGGCAGCCGCGACAAGGAAGTGCTGACGGCCGGAACGGGCGAGAGCGCCTCCACTACAGAAGAAGCAACGGCCGAGTCCGTAACCACGACGGGCTTCATGACCGAGCGCGATCGCCCGGCAGAAGTCTCAGGCGTGACCCGCCGGATACGAACCGGCCACGGCAACATGTACGTGACCGTCACCCATGACGAGGACGGGCGCCCGTTCGAGATGTTCTCGACCCTCGGCAAGGCCGGCGGCTGCGACGCCGCGAACCACGAAGCGATCGGCCGGCTGGCGTCCCTGGCGCTGCGGTCCGGCATCGACCCCGACAACGTAGTCGAGGCGCTGCGCGGCATCACCTGCTGCCCGAGATGGGACGAGGGCACGCTCGTGAGGTCCGGCCCGGACGCGATGGCAATCGCGCTGGACAAGCACATTCAGTCACAGGCAGCCCTTCGAGATGATGCTGGCCCGAAGGCGATTGACACTCGCGAAGAGGCGTCTCAACTCGGCATGCCGATGCCGGAAGCCCGGCCGGTGCTCGGTGGCGCCGGGGCGATGATCATGAACGGTTCTGCGCACTCCGAGGCGGGACTGGTTGCCAGAGCGATTGCTGCGATGAACCAGAACACCTGCCCGGAATGCGAACAGCCCACCCTCGCCTTCGAAGAGGGTTGCAAAAAGTGCTATTCCTGCGGCTATTCGAAATGCTGACGATCCTCCCCGTCGGCAGCCGCGCCTGAGAGACGGCCCCGGGGTGCCCCGGGGCCGTCTCCTTTTGCCGCAAGTGATCGTCAGGCGAACACAGGCATCTAACCGGCACACGAGAACCCCGCGTCGGGCACCGAACAGGCATTGAGAGGCGATGGATGGCAGATCAACGGACAACCGATGACGCTGGCACGCCTTTGAGTAACACCGCACCACTCAGGGACATCACTCCTGTATGCGACACCCCGCTCGTCCCGAGAAGGCTTCTCTACAGCGGAATCGCCATCATCGCAGTCGTAATCGTGGCGGTCATCGCAATCTCAGTCTGAGAACGGCTCGGCCTGTCCGCACAGCCACCTTACCCGCCGCCCAGGGCCACCCAGTCCGGGTCCGGGTGTGACTCGACGAAATCCAGATCAAGCTCGTAGCCCAGCCCCGGCCGGTCCGGCAGATGCAGCTCGCCTTCACGAATGTCCAGCGGCTCCGTGATGCAGGCGTTGTAATCGTCGATGCCCGCCGTCGCCATCTCCAGCCGGTAGAAGTTGGGCGTATTCATCATCACATGCGCCCCGGCGATCACGTTAAACGGCCCGCTGGCGTCGTGCGGCGTAACCGGCACGTAATAGGTCTCCGCCAGCGAAGCGATCTTCCGCACCTCCGTGATACCGCCGGTCCAGCAGATGTCGGGCATGATGTAGTTCACCAACCGCTGCTGCAGCACCGGCAAAAAGTCGAAGCGCGTATACATCCGCTCGCCCACGCAGAGCGGGACGTCCGTATGCTCCCGGACCTCGCGCAGCGCGTCGATGCTCTCCGGCTGGCAAGGCTCCTCGAACCAGGTGAGGTGAATCGGGTCCATCCGGTTGATCATGTCGATCGCCGTCGGCACGTCGAAGTTGCCGTGCGCATCGATCATCAGCTCGATGTCGGGGCCAACCTCCTCGCGTATGGCGGTCATCACATCCACGCCCAGGTTTGCGCCCTCGGCCGAGATGCGACCCGACATATAACGGCGATGCAAGGACCGCATCGTGGCCGCATACGGGTCGGTTTTCAGCGCCTTGAACCCTTCGTCCACAAGCTCGCGTGCCTCCCGCGCTGCGGCGACGGGGTCATCGGCGTGGCCAACGTGCGTGTAGAGCGGCACGGTGTCCCGGACCGGGCCGCCAAGCAGATCGTAAACCGGCTTCCCCAGCGCCTTGCCCTTGATGTCCCACAGAGCTGAGTCTATGCCGCTCAGCGCCGCGGTCGCCAATCCCCTGCTGCCGAGCGCGGTGAAGCGCCGGTATGTGTTCTGCCAGATCCGCTCGATATGGCTAGGATCCTGGCCCACGAGGCCGTCTGAGAAGTCCGTATTCGGCAGGTCGTTGCGCAGTATCTCGATGGCACGGGCGATCAAGATGGCGCCGCCGCCCCCTGAATTGGTGGCCTCCCCTACCCCGGTGATCCCCTCATCTGTATCGATCTCAACG
>JADFPB010000056.1 GCA_022562515.1 Chloroflexota bacterium
CTGCTAAAGGGCTGGGAACGCCGCGAGGAGTAGACAGGGTGTCTACTGACCCTTCTCGGGGATTGGGGCGTTTGCGGCCGGATCGAACGCGAGTTGCCCCCGGAGGCTGAGAGCCCTGGGGCGAGGACGCCCAAGGATGACAAAGTAGTAGTAGTGGCCTGGTGCGGGTGGGCGGCGATTACGACCGCCGCTATCGTTAGAGGGCCAGGATTTCCTGGGCCAGGTCGAGGATGTTGGCGTCTGGGCGGTGGATGACGTTGTCGAATTCGCCGCATCCGGTTGCGACGCAGAACGACGTTCCGGCTGCTTCGAACATTCCGTAGTCGTTGGGGGAGTCGCCGACTGCCGCGACCTGATCGGCGCTGAGGCCCAGTGACGCGGTTTTCTCTACCAGCCAGGGTCCTTTGTTTTTGGCGTCGAAATCGTCGAACTCCCCGGTTGTCCAGTCCAGCGGGGTGGCGGCGTAGTCTGATGCGCCGAAGCGCTCTGCGAAGTGCTGGACGGCGAATTTCCATGTGACGGAGATGATGACGAGTTCGACCCCGGCTTCGCGGAGGAGCCGGCAGCCTTCATCTGCGCCGGGAGCGGGCGTCAGGCGGGAGAGCTCTGATTCGATGCGTTTTCGGCCGAGTGGCAGGTACCAGGATGCTATCTCGGCCACGTCTGACAGCCGGTCCGCTAGCTCGTGGCCGCGTTCCATCGCCTGCATCCGCTCGAGGGTGCCTATGCCGTGGGCGATGCCTGTACATACCGTGTCGCCTCGCAGAAGCGTTCCATCGAGATCGAATGCGACGAGGCGTATGCGGCCGTCACTGCTCATTTGCGACGGGTAATCTTGCCCGTTGAGTCGTCGATGTAGTGCGTGGTGTGTGACTTCGCTGCGTTTTTGGAGACGACGGTCCTGATCGATTCGAGCGCCAGGTTCTCCAGGGCTGCGAGGTGGCCGATGGCGACGAATGCGATGTCTGTGGCTTCTTCCGCGAGGGCGTCGTCATCGTCGGTATCGAGTTCGGCGTCCAGCTCTCGCATCTCTTCTTGCAGCAGTGGCCTGCGGACTCTCATGCGTTCGGCGGGCGAGTCTGGCAGGCGGCCATGCACGTCCCAGCGGTCGTGGAAGTCCCAGACTTCAGCGGCCAGATCTGAGACGGCTTGTATGAATTGCGAACGCATGGCCATCGCCATATTCGTTTTGCTTTCTGCCGGGAGGCGTGGGGCAGCCGGAGTGCGGGCCGCTGGATTTGCGGCTCAGAGCGATTATGGCTGGAGTCGGCGGCTGGTTTTCACCAGAACAGGATCGCGCGCGCCGTGCGGAGTTGGCTGATTAGTTGGATTGGCCGACCTCGGCCGGGGCCTCGACCTGGGTATCGCCGGGAGTCTTGTGGATGGCAGGCGCGACGAGTCGGTCGATGCGTGAGCGGCTGTAGAGACGAAACGGGATCTTGCGGCCGATCCGGTCCATCATCAGCCGGATGATGATTTTCCGCCGGAGCGGTTTGGCGGTGAGATAGGCGAAGCCGCCGAAGCCCGGAATTATCGAAAGCAGGATTACCAGTGGATTGTGGAGGATGATGAACTTCCAGCATGCTTTCCCGCCGCCCCGGATTGCCTTGTAGAGGCCGCGCATCAGGAACACGATGGTCCAGAGCGGCCGGAGAATGCTGCCGAACGGGAAGCGGAAGACCGCCGTTATGGCGAGGTGGGCGCCCAGGTGGCTCATTGCGGCGTGGGCCTCATCGGTGCGGAGATCCGCTTTCAACTTCTGGGCGCGCTCCTGAGTGATCCGTCCTTCCTCCACCCAGATATCCAGTCCCTTGGCGAGGAACGCCTCTGCCTTCACATCCGCATCTGAGATCGAGCTTTTCGTCTTGACGAAAAGAGCCTTCCAGTTGAGCATCGCGTAGGTGATGCGGATCATCCGGCTTGCGAGGCGCAGCTCGGCTCCCTGCCAGGCCTTCGTGCAGGCCTCGCCCTTCGCTATCGCGGCCTGGAAGCGAATGTAGTGATTCGGACCGAGAGACTCGCGGATTTCAGTTTCATTGACCTGGACGAATGCTCGAAGGCGGTCGAAGTCGACATCGTCGAAGACCGGCAGGTTCCCGAGTTTGGCGGCTGCGCGCATCTGTCCGCGGAGGGGGATGGGCGTGGCGACGGCCGACTCGAAGTCAACGACATACTGGTCGCCGTTGGGGGTTCTGATGATGTTGGTGTGGGCGTGCGGGTTGCGGGGGTTCAACTGCCAGATTGGCAGGCCAGCCGATGCGAACAGGAGAGATACCTCGGTGAGAAATTCTTGCGCGGCATCGTCGTTTGGCGCTTCTTCGCCCTCTATGAGGCGGCTCACTATGGCCGGCCGGCCGCCGATGCAATCGAGGCCAACAATAGGGGCAACCAGGTTTTTACCGAACCGGAACTGGGTGAGATACCCGGCGATCTCCCGGCGGTACCTGGCTGCTTCCAGCGCGGCCGGGTTGGCGTCATATGGGAACTTGGCCTGGAACGCCATCCAGTAGATGAGCCTGATAACGAGCGGTGGATTGAAGATCTTGGTCGCAGTGCCCGCTTTCTTGTCCAGCATCACTACGCTGGCGTATGAGTCGGCGACGGTCACGCCCTTCATGGGAACCACGGCGACGTCGCGGCCGAGTACCGGGCGTGCCAGCCACCGGACCGATTCCATCCACCGGTGCACGTAGACGATTGTCAGCAGCGCGATGATGCCAAGCAGATAGCCTCCGACAACGTCCGTTGGGTAGTGGGCTTCCTGGTGGATGCGGGAGATGCCGGCGACGCTTATTGACGCGGCCACGAAGATCAGCAGCGGAATTAGCAGAGATCGCCGCAACCCATGCGTAATCGCCAGGTACGCGGCAAAGCCGAAGAATGCGGTGGTGCCCAGCGCGTGTCCGCTCGGGAAGCTGGCTGACTCCGCAGCCTCAAGTGGGCGGGAGCGGCCCACCAATTCGCCGAGGGTGTAATCGGCCAGAATCGCGAAACCGCCGACTATCGCAGCGGCCACCGTGAGACCTATCGCAAGGCGGGTATGTCCTCTGATGAACAGATAGGCGATGGACACGCCCCCGATGATTGCGCCGAACCATGCGGCGGTGAAGACTTCGATCGTGCTAAAGAGAGCGTCGGCTCCGGTCCAGTCCCAGCCGGAGATGGAGTCGAGCCCGTTTATATCGAACGACTCGAACGGATGTGTTCGGAGCCACCACGCGAGGACCATCAGCAACGCCGCCGCCGTCACGATCGTGACGACGGTGAGGACAAACCCACGCAGCGATATGCCTCTGAACTGGCGCGCCAGTTCGTAGGAAGCGTCGGCGGGATCGCCTGTGTAATTGGTCGTGCTGATGGCCATTATGGAGTTGTCTGCCAGAAATCTGGTTTCGGCCGCTTGATTCGGGCAATTTGCAGGGCGCCACGGGTTGCTGGCTGGTTCGCACGAACCTGCTCGGCGCGAATCTCTTACATGTTAGATGTTCCGCCGGCGGTAAGATGCGCGTGAGCAGCTTTGTACGGGTACGAAACGGGCGCGGCGAAGAGGTTCTGAGAAAGGGTTCCCGAATTGTGTGGCGCTTGTCTGAGCGCCTTTCTGGGGCCCTGGCAATCGCGCTGGCTGCCTATTCGAAGAAGTCGCCGTCCTCTTCACGGAGGTACTGCTTCGTAGCATCGACGTCGAAGTGGATGCCCAGTCCAGGCGTGTCCCAGACCTCTATGTGGCTATCTTTCACAAGGGGGTCCGGGAGGCCCACGATGATGTCATACCACCATTCCGGTTTTCCGTCCGGCAGCTCGAACGCGATGTAGTTGTCGGGCAGTGTCGCCGACACCTGGACGAGGGCGGCAAGTCCGATGAGGCCGTCGGCGGTTCCGTGGGGCGCAATCTGAATTCCATGGAGGTCTGCCAGCTCGGCGACCCACTTGAGTTCGGCGATGCCTCCGACGTCGAGCGGGTCCGGACCCACGACGTTGACGGCGTTGCGTTCGATCAGGTCCCTGAAATTATGGCGCAGATAGATCTGCTCCCCGGTGTGTATGGGCGTCGATGTGTACGGCGTGACCTGGAGGAAGTAGTCGGGGTGGACGTATGGCGTGTAGTCGCCAGTGATGGTGTCTTCCATCCACATGAGGTTGTATGGCTCAAGCGCCTGCGCCAGCTTCAGGGTGTCGTTGATGGTCATGCCGGGGCCGCAGTCGAGGGCCAGGCCAATCTCGTCGCCGAGAACCTCCTTCATGGCGGCAACGGCATCAACGGTGAGGTTGAAGCCTTTTTCCGTCATGGTGCCGCGGTTCGGGTACCTGCTATTCGGCACGTAATCGCCATAGTAGAAGTCAGGCATGTTTTTGACCATCGGTGAGCCATGGAAGGTGATTCCCTGCTTGATGATGGAGAAGTTCTGCGGCAGGTCCTTCATCTTCTGCATGTTGGCGGCGAAGTCTTCGGGCTGGTAGCCATCGAAGGGGAAGCGGATGTTGCCGTTGTATACGCGGACTCTGTCGCGGATTTTGCCGCCGAGGAGTTTGTAGATGGGGACGCCCGCGGCTTTGCCGGCGATGTCCCAGAGCGCGACTTCTATGGCGCTTACGGCTGCGCCCCAGGGCTTGAACGAGCCCATCCGCCTGATCCTGAGCATGACCCTCTCGACGTCTGTGGGGTCCTGGCCCAGGATCATCTCTTTGTAGAAGAGAATCATGGGTTTCAGGTAGTGCTTGGGCGTTTCGGCGGCGCCGATGCCCTCGATGCCTTCATCCGTCGTTATCCGGACGACGGGGTTCTGGCCGATGATCGCGCATTTGAGATCGGTGATTTTCATTTCGCGTCCTCCAGGACTTACAGGCGCCATGTGCGAGCGGGTTGGATGAGCGGTCGGAGGCGGGCGAGTAGATGATGAACGCGCCGCCCCATTTCTGCAAGTGCAGGCCGGTGGCCCGGGCTGAGGTGGGCCAGATTCTCCGGACTGTGACGGTATGGGGCGTTAGCGTCCACGTCGGGGGTGGACGCCCGCGATGGGTTCTGGTTTTCGCAGGAGCTCCGCCTCCCCGTCCCCGTCCGATGCTGTCGGGCGATGACGCTCGGGAGCCGCAAGCGACTCCCGTACGGAATCAAATGGCTCACGGGCCGGATGGCTCGGGCTCAGCGCCGGGGGCGGGTGTAGGCGTAGATGGTGACCAGCGCGCCGGCGACGATTGCGCCGAATCCGACGGCTTGTGTGATCTGTCGTATTTGACGGTCGTCTTCAAGGCTCAGGATGGTCTTCATCCGGTTCACATCGTTGGTGAACGTTTCGATTACGCTGAGGTCATCGGAGATGTTATCGAGGCCGATCCCGGCGCGGAACCAGAGGGTGCCTCCGATGATCATGATCGCGATTCCGGCGATCACCAGCCAGTTGGCGGATGGGAGCGTCCGGCCTGCCCGCGAATCGCTATCGGAATTGGGGTCGGCCACATCGAGGGATTCGAGAGCCGATTCGAGGCGATCGCGGACTCCGGTCCAGTCCTCTCGCAGCGCGGCGTCTTTTGCCTGATCGAGCAGATCGGCCAGTTCGTCGGGGTCTGGCGCTCGGCCGGAGGGTTCGTCTGCTGACTGGTTGGTGTCGCTCTCGGGGTCATGGGTCATGGCGCAACGAGTTTATTCGATGGCGCTTCGGGCGGCTCATTCCGTGGCGGATGCTTCGTCCGGTTTGGCCGGCGGCGTGCCAGGAAATTCTGGCAGTTCGGGGGCGAGCTGTCTGTAGCGCGGTAGCCCGATCAGGAGGGCTGCCCCAAGGCCGAGCGCCATGCTGATCTGGAGCGCCAGATCGTATGAGCCGGTGTTGTCGAAGACCCGGCCGGCAATCCAGACGCCGGATGCGGCGCCGAGCGGCATGATGGCAAATATCGAGCCGTACACCGTGCCGAGACGGCGCAGCCCAAACTGGTCTGCGCTTATCGCGCCTGTGAGCGAAATAGCGGATGTCCAGGAGATTCCGATGATCATGACGCCGAGGGTCGCCATCGGGAGCGAATCGGCCATGAGCAGCACGCCGTAGCCAAGTCCGCGGAAGCCATAGGCGATCGCGAGAACGGGACGAACTCCTCTTTTGTCGGAGAAGTAGCCGAAGATAAGCGCTCCGGCGATGCTCATGACACCGACGGTCGCGAGTGATCCGGCGGCGGCAATGGTGCTTGCCCCGAATCCGGTCGCATATGCGATGAAGTGGGCATTCACGAAGCCCATTGTGTAGCCTCAGGTGAAGAAGCCGGCAGAGAGCGCCCAGAACATTCGCGTTTTAATAGCCTGCCGGAGAGACATCCCCTCATCGGGCATCCATGCGCAGGCGGGCCTGCCCGTTTCCTGTCTTCTTTCTCTGGATGCAGTCTCGCTTCCCGCAATTCCGCTATCGGCGACAGGTCTGGACGCCCGGCGAAGCAGCGCATACGAGACAGGAACGATTACGAGCAGCAGGATCACGGCCAGGACTACGTATGCGGGACGCCAGCCGCTCAGGGTGAGTACGACAGCGGAAAGTGGGACGAGGGCGGTCTCGCCAACGGCGGAGCCGCTGCCCGCGAGTGAGAGAGCAAGGCCGCGGCGATGGGTGAATCGCGCGCTGACGAGCTTGGTCAGGGTGGCTGGCGAAGCGAGTGTGAAGCCGATGCCCATGACGAGAAATAGCAGGTAAAGCTGCCAGAGATGGTTGATGCTGGATAGGCCGAGGAGCGCGAGCCCGCCGAGGAGCACGCCGGAGAGGGCGACCCGGACCGGGTCGAAGCGGTCGGCAAGCGCGCCCGCGAAGGGCCGCATGAGCCCGGTTGCGAGTCCGGCGACGGCGAGAGCGCCAGAGAGCGAGCCACGCGACCAGCCGAAGTCGTCTGTGAGTGGTGTCAGGAAGACCCCGAATGAGAACCTGCTGCCTGCCGTGCCGAACAGAACGAGGGCGACGCCGATAACGATGACCCAGCCGGGGGAGATGCGCCAGGGAATGTGAGGTAGGCGGGGGTTCATCGATGGCGCCCGCGTCGATCATTAGTCATGGCGGGACATGCTAATGCACGCAGCGAGCGGCGCGACACCCAGCCTGCGGTGAATGCCGTTCCGGGCTAGAACTCCAGCAGGGTCTCGCTATCGACCTTGCTGTCGTCGATGTCGAAGCCGAAGCCGGGTGAGTCGGAGACTGTCAGCATCCCATCTTTGAAGTTGGGGCCTTCCTTGCCGAAGAAGTATGACGTTGCGGCGTGCTTGACCAGCATCTCCACATAGGGGGTGTGGATGGGCGGCTGCGCCGAGGAGAACGCCATGCCAGCCGGGCTCACCCCCTGGTGGCAGATCGTGATCAGGTCGTAGCTGGTGGCCAGCGCCGCGATTTTGAGTAGCTCGCTGAAGCCGCCGCACCAGTTGACGTCCGGCTGGATGATGTCGACCGCTTCGGCGTCCATCCATCGCTTGAAGCCCCAGCGCGTGTACTCGTGCTCCACGCCGGAGATCGGGATGGTCGTGCTGTCTTTCACCTTTCGGTACGTGTCGATGCGGTCGGCCATGCCGACCTCTTCCAGCCAGCGCGGCTCGTACTCCTCCAGCCGCTCGCACATCTTGACGGCGTAGTTGAAGTCCCAGCTCTGCCATGCGTCGAGCATGATATCGTCAGGGCCGAGGGTCTCCCGGAGTGTCTTTGCCAGGTCGATGTTCAGTTTGACTCCTTCGGGGCCGCTCATCGGGCCGTGCCGGAAGAACCACTTCTGTGCCCTGTAACCGCGCTCCTTCATCTCGATGGCGCGCTCGCGGACCAGTCCCATATCGGTGGAGGCGTAACCGAGCATCGATGCGTATGCGGGCATGGTCTTCTGTGTGGGCCCGCCGATAAGCCGATAGACGGGCATGCCGAGGGATTTACCTTTCAGGTCCCACAGGGCGATATCGATGGCGCTGATGCCCATCATGGGCTCGCCCTGGCGGCCGTGGGCGGCGCTGCGGTGCATGATGTCCCAGAGGAACTCGGTGGCTATCGGATCGCGGCCAATGAGGAGGTCCTTCTGCTTCCAGACCTGATAGGCCACGGCGGGCATGAGCGGCCCGGCAATACCGGTCGCGCCTTCGTCCGTCTCGACCTGCGCATAGACGGCAGTCAGCTCGAGATGTGAATCGTCAATCTGGCGGCCTCGCTGCGTGTCGTTTTGCGAGCGGAACTCCTCGTAGATGTCGAGGGGACGGACGAGGCGCTCCTCGAAGTAGGTGCCTTCGACCTCCATGACGCCGGTGAGTTGTCTGAGCTTGATGTCTGTGATTTTCACGATTGGCCTCCCTAATGCGGCGGACAGGGAATGGGTCTGGCGGCAGACTATACAGATCCCGGCCTGTGAATGTGCCGTGATCGTCGCGAGGGGGCGCTGGGCGATTGAGTGACGGTCGTAATCACGTAGCCCGCGCCTGCGTGACGCCGCGGGTCAGGCGTTGCGCCTCACTATTCGATCCGGCTTGAGCCAGAGGAGGACGCGCTCTTCGGTGTCCTTCATGCGCTGGACGTACTCGTCTGCTTTGTCTGCGGGGAGGTGCCTGCCGAGGATGGCCCTTGTCGGTCCCCAGATCTCATCGTCGTCCTGAATCTCTATCTCGCCGCGGAGCTGGACGTAGTCGGCAGCCATCGGCTCTTCGTAGATCAGGATGGTGGTGCGTGGGTCGCGGCTGAAGTTCTTGTACTTGAGGCGGTCCTTCGTGGTGGACATGCTGAGCCGCTCGCCGTCCCAGTTGAACCAGTTTGGCGTGACCTGCGGGTAGCCGCTTTCGCTGTTCGCCGTGACGATGGCGATGCGGGCGGTGGCGAGGTAATCGTTCAGGAATGCGATCTGGTCCGGGGTTGGCATGGTTTGCTCCTCAAGCACGCGGTGCGGCCGGCGGTCCACCCTTCGAACGGGTCGAAGGGTGGGGTCCGGGTTTAGATGTTGGCGATCAGGTTGGGGAGCTCCTTTTCGTTTATTTCGAGGCCGTAGCCGGGGCCGTCTGAGAGTTCGATGTGGCCGTCCTTCGGCAGCAGGGGGTTGATGAACAGGCGTTCGAGGTCTTCGAATGCGGGCGAGAATTCGAGTGAGAACTCATGCGGCCGGGTGGCGTTTTTGATCGTTGAGTAGGCGTGCAGGCTGGCCATGCTGTTGATGCCCGCGGTGGGGCTGTGCGGCATGACGGGTTTGTTGGCCACCAGGGTCATTTCGTAGACTCGTTTGACCTCTGAGATGCCACCGAGATTCAGGATGTCCGGTTGGATGATATCCGGGTTGCCAAGCACCATCAGGTCGCGTATGCGCCAGCGGGATACTTCCAACTCGCCGGTCGATATGGCGACATCAAGAGCGTCGACGACTTGCCTGTAGCCGGGGTAGTCGTACTGGGGCAGCGGCTCTTCGAAGTGGGCGATGCCGAGTTCCTGCATCTTGACGCCCTGTTCGATGGCCGTGCTCACGGAATAGCCGTTGTTGGCGTCGAAGCCGAGCGGCATCTCTTCGGGCAGGAACTCACGGCAGAGCTTGAAGATGGCGAAGTCTTTGCGGGGGTCTGAGTCCTGCCGGTAGTCACGCCAGTCCATCCGGATCTTGAAGGCGGTGAAGCCCATGTTGAGGCCGGTTTCCACCTGCCTGCGCATCTCTTCTGGCTGCTTCTTCCAGCCGTTGCCCTGTGACCAGTAGAGCTGGATCTTCTTGCGTGTCGCGCCGCCCATGAGGGCGTGGACGGGGAGGCCGGTTGATTTGCCGAGAATGTCCCAGAGGGCGATGTCTATCGAGCCGACGACCTGGGATGGAATTCTGGTTGCCCGGCTCTCGGGACCCTTCGTGCCGAGTGAGAGGGTCTCCCAGTGGCGTTCGATCTGACGCGGGTCGGTGCCGACCAGAAGGGGTTTGATGGTGTCTTCCAGGTAGGCCCGGAAGACCAGCGGAGCGCGGCCGGACTCGGCGATGCCGGTGATGCCCTCGTCGGTGAAGACGCGGACGAGTGCTCGTCCGGTAATTAGCGGGTCGATGGTGATATCGGTGATCTTCACGTCATCCGGCCTCTCGTGGCGCGGTGGCTGTTATCGGTGCGCGGGTGCGCAGTTTACGCCCGTAACCGCCATGATGGGTGACGCGTTTCATCGACAGGCGAATAGAATCCACGGTTCGCGGCCGTTCAGACTGGTGTTGACCGCGTCTGCGGGAGAGAGACATGACGCCCGACCTGAGCGGAATCGAGGCCATCTTCATCGACGACGGTGGAGTGATGAATGACAACGAGCGCCGAGGGCAGCAATGGCTTCGTTTCCTGGCCGAGTATCTCGTTCCACGTCTTGGCGGAGACCATGCGGCGTGGGAGGCGGCGAATCTTGAGGTTCTGAAGAGGACAATGCCGATGTTCATCGAAGGCACAGGTTTCCCGTTGAAAGGCGGCTTTCGCAAGGCCGAGCGCAAGATGGCCATCGTCGGGTTTCGGGATATGTGCGAGATCGTTGGGGTTGCCGCGCCGGATGACGATGGGGAGTGTTACGGGATTTCGCGTGCGACGACGGAGTATGTCATTCAGCGCGTGCGTTCCGACTACCCCGGCGCTGCCGACGCCATCCGGGCGCTCCATGGCGCTGGGTACAGGCTGTATACGGCGTCGGGAACCTATTCTTTTGACATTCAAGTGTTCCTGAAGGGAATGGGGGTGAGTGATCTGTTCACCCGGACGTATGGCCCGGACCTGATCGACACGCATAAGGGCAGCCGGCACTACTACGAGGGCATTCTTGCCGACTCGGGTGAGTCGCCTGCGACATCGCTGTTCCTCGACGATTCGGAAAAGAGCATCGGGTGGATCGTTGAGGCCGGCGCGCGGGCAATACTGGTCTCGCCTGTGGAGCAAAAGAGCACGGACGCCATCGCAGTCCTGGGCGCTCTGTCGGAGTTGCCGGAGTTCCTGGCGAGGCAGCGGGTCTGAGGCGACCCTACGAGCTTCAGGTGATCGGGTATTTTCCGAGTTCGCGAACCGTCTCGAACATGGCGAGGATGTTTTCGGGCGGCACTTCGGGGGCGATGTTGTGGCTCTGGGTGAAGACGAATCCGCCGCCTGGTGCGAGCGTGCGGATTTTCTCTGACACGTCACGACGGACGTCGTCGGGCGTTCCGAAGGGGAGGGCGCCCTGCGTATCGGCGCCGCCGCCCCAGAACGTGAGGTCTTTGCCGAACTCGCTCTTGAGGCGCTCCGGCTCCATGTTGGCGGCGGTGGTCTGGACGGGGTTGAGGATGTCCAGGCCCACGTCGATCAGGTCGCCGATGATCGGGTAGATCGAGCCGCACGAGTGCATGAATATATAGACGCCCGGGTAGCGGCCCTTGATGAAGTCGAAGGTGGCCAGGTAGTGGGACTTGAACACCTTTCGCCACATCTCCGGCGAGATGAACAGGCCGGTCTGGAGGCCCCAGTCGTCGTTGATCTTGACGACCTGCACGTATTCGCCGACTGCGTCGAGCTGGCGCTCCAGCGTGCCCAGATTCATCCAGAGGATGCTGTCGAGCAGTTTTTCCATGGCAGCGGCGTCCGTTGCGAGGTCCATGAGAATCGTGTCGGTGCGCCGCAGGAACTGCGCCGTCTCGAAAAGGCTCGTGCCCGAATTGAGCATGAGCGCGTAGTCGGTCTCCTCGTACAGCTTCCTGGCCGCCTCTCGCATCAGCCGCGGATACTCGGGCGAGCTCGAGAGGTGAGCGAGCGGCCGCGGCATTTTGGCCCAGATCGTATTGCCGACGTAATCGGTCGCCTTGTCCCAGAATTCCGGCTCGACGTCGATCATGGGCCAGTGGGTCTGGTCGAAGTACCAGCCCTTCTCGGGCATGCGTCCGAGGCGCTCGCCGTTGTCGCCGAGTGACACCCAGCCGCCGTTGTCTTTTTCCAGCTCGATCCACGGTGGAATCAGGCCTTCGGCGTCGTTCGCCAGGGTCCAGGGCTTCCATCCGCCAGTATCCAGCGCGTAGTCACGCGTGATGTCGATGACGTCGACGTCGAACATGTCCAGGTACCACTGCTCGGGCATCGTGAGCTGTTGAATGACATCGGAGACAGCCACGGGCCCCTCTTCGATGCCAAGGTGCTGTTTCAGGTTGCTGTATGCGACGGCGGAGATCGAAGTTGCAGAGCAGCCACCGGAATCGAGGGGCAGGCGGTCCGGCTCTTCGTGTCTCAGCGACGTCAGGACGCGTTCTCTGGAGTTCATGTTCACTCCCGGCACAAGAGTCACGGCGTTGGAGGTGGAAGTTTAGGAGAGTCGCCGTGGGGATCGCATGAAGATTACGCCAGTCTCAGCCCTCTCCGATTGCGCTATTGCCCGCCCGATAGTAGGTTGGCGCCGATAGGTGTCTCAACGGGGCGCAACGCGAGGAGGATCGCATGGGTCTGTATCTGATGCTTTCGAACCTGACCGACAAGGGTCGCCAGCGGGTGAAATCTCATCCCGAGCGGATCAGGGAGGTCAACGCGGAGGTCGAGGCGCGGGGATTCAAGATAGTGGCGCAGTATGCGTTGCTTGGCGAGTATGACTTCGCAACGATCCTCGATGTTCCGGACAACTGGAACATGGCGCGCCTGGCGATCGATCTGAGCGCTCGTGGGACGATTGAGCCGCATACGTTCCCGGCGCTTCGCACGGACGAGTTCATCCGCTTCATGCAGGCGGAACATGATGAGGATGAGTGGGCGCGGCGGCACCAGTTCGGTGAGATCGCGCCTCACGAGCGAGATCTGGGGTCCAAACCGGGGTAGGCGGCGGTCTCAGCCTGAGGCGGCTGCGGAGGACTCCGGCGCTGGCGGCGCGGCGAGGAACTGCTCCTGGTACAGCAGT
This sequence comes from Chloroflexota bacterium, assembly GCA_022562515.1. Classification (GTDB taxonomy): domain Bacteria; phylum Chloroflexota; class Dehalococcoidia; order Lucifugimonadales; family Lucifugimonadaceae; genus UBA1151. Next base: position 12,825 of record JADFPB010000056.1, read on the forward strand.
CGGTAGAGGCCGGACTGGGCGAGCAGTTCGTGGTGTTTGCCGGACTCGACAATGCGCCCGTCGTCCAACACGAGGATGAGGTCTGCAGCCATGATGGTGGAGAGCCGGTGGGCGATGGCGATGGTGGTGCGGCCGGTCATGGCGCTAGAGAGTGCCCGCTGAATCATTCGCTCCGAGAGTGTGTCCAGGGAGCTGGTCGCCTCGTCGAGGAGGAGTATGCGGGGATTGGCGAGCGTCACTCTTGCGATGGCGATGCGCTGGCGCTCGCCTCCGGACATCCGGTAACCGCGCTCGCCAACGACCGTGTCATAACCGTCGGACAGCGCGGTGATGGCGTCGTGGATCTGGGCTGCCTTCGCCGCTTCGATCATCTCGTCGTCGGTTGCGTTCGGCCTGCCGTACTTGATGTTTTCGGCGACCGAAGTGTGGAACAGGAATGGGTCCTGGCTGACGCTTCCGATCATGCTGTTGAGGTTCTCAAGTGTCATCTGGCGAACGTCTACGCCGTCGATTGACACGGCGCCCTCATCGACGTCGTAGAGGCGTGAGAGCAGGTAGCCGACGGTGGTTTTGCCTGAGCCGCTGGGGCCGACGATTGCCGTGAGCTGTCCGGGCTCTGCCGTGAAGGAGACGTTGTCGAGCGAAAAGGCGTCGCCGCCATGGCTTCGGGATTCTCGGCCGGGGGGCTGAACCCGTTGCAGGGGGTGGGCATACCCGGCCCCCTGGCGCTCATGGCCATTGAGTCATTCAAATTACACCAGGCGATGTGGGCCGAGCTGATCGAGGACTCGGGCGTCGACTTCCAGCCGAAGGTCATCTCCGTGGTCCGGGTAGCATTCAAAGAGCGGGAGCTCGACGATCTGACGGACACCCACCGGATATTCGAGTCGGCAGGCAACGGTTTCAAGGCGCGCTGGCTGGATAGCCGCCAGCTCCGGGAGATGGAGCCTCGCATCGCGTCGGACTCGGTGCGGGCGCTGGAGATTCACGGCAACGCCGTCCTGAGCAGCTACCGGTACACACTGGCCCTGGCTCAGGCGGCCGAGAAGCTAGGGGCGGTCATCATGTCCGGCGAGGTCATGGGCATCAAGAGGGCCGGAGACCGCGTCAGCTCCGTGGTGCTTCGCAACGGTGAGATCGTATGCGACAGCGTGGTGTTCGCCACGGGTCCCTGGTCGGGCATGGTGGAGGGCTGGCTTGGCGTGCGGGTCCCCGTGGAGCCGCTGAAGGGCGAGATGCTGCGCATGAGGCCGACCGACGGCCGGCCGCCGGACCGCGACTTCGAGGGCGCGGGCGTCTCGCTGTACCATCGCGAGGAGGGCCAGGTGTGGATAGGCGCAACCGAGGAGCGAAAAGGGTTTGACTCGGAGCCCAGCACATCGGCCCGCGACAAGCTAATTGCGGGCGCCGCTCGGCTGATGCCCGCCATGGCCGACGCCGAGCTGGTGCTGCACACGGCGTGCCTGCGACCCGTCACCCCTGACTTGCTCCCAATCATCGGACCGGCGCCGGGCTGGGACAACGCGT
>JADFPB010000243.1 GCA_022562515.1 Chloroflexota bacterium
TCCGGACACGCGCAATAATCAGTTGGTTCAAATTCTCAACCAGATCACGGACCGGATGCTTAAGCCAATTTCGCGGGTGGTTCCCCGTATGGGCATGATGGATTTCAGCCCCATGATCGCGATAATCATCTTGATCGCGCTATCGCGCGCCATTCGCTAAGCCCCGGGAACGACCCTCTGCTATTCATCCGGGCCTGACAGCCTCTCGCGAATCGCTTTCAGATCGAGCCCCGAAACTTCGATGACCTTGTCTCGGCTCCGCGCTCCCTTCGCGAGCACCACGCTGGAGCGCGGCAGGCCGAGTTGCTTTGCCAGCAGCTTCACGACCGCCCGGTTCGCGTTGCCGTCCTGGGGAGCGGCAGTCACGCGTACCCTGAGCACCCCGTCGAGAAATCCCTCGATGGCGTCCCGTTTGGCACGTGGGATCACGCGCAGGTTAATCTTCACGGACGGCGGGGCAGATCGGCCTTTCGCCATCTACTTCGTCCCGCCGGTGAGGGTTTGAGGCGGGCTTTGGGCCGGCTTTTGGGACGTTACTTCTCCGGCGTTAAATACCCGCTCTGTGCCGTCATCAAGCTGCACTACGAGAGCGCCGCCGTCCGTTACATCGATGGCCATGCCCTTGATCGGCTCGCCCCCCGGCGCCGGCGTCAGCTCAACCCGGTTCCCTATCGTATCGAGGCGGTCCGCCCATTCTGCGGTGAGCGAGTCTCTGGCAAGCAACCGCCTGTACAGCTCATCCAGGCGCCGCACCAGGACCGCTAGCGCGCTGTCCCGCTTTACCCGCCTTCCGCTGACCGCGAAGACACTTGTGGCCGTTTTAGCGATCTCAGGCCATTGCGACGGGTCCAGCACCAGGTTCACGCCGATGCCGATGACGGCCAGGGTCTCATCGCCGATCACTCTTGTTTCGATAAGCACCCCGGCTATCTTCAGACCATCAACCCGCACGTCGTTCGGCCATTTGATCGTCGACCTCACTCCGGCGATCTCGTCCACCGTGAGCGCCATCGCCAGGCCGGCCATCGGCGACAGGCGTTCGACCAGATCCGAGGGGGGCCGAAGCCCAACCGTCATCATCACGTCTTCGCCGGGGGCGGAAATCCACTCTCTGGAGAAGCGGCCACGGCCGGCCGTCTGGCGGTCAGCCACCACGACCAGTCCGCCGGGCGCGCCCTGCTCCAGTTGCTGGAGCGCCAGATCGTTCGTGGAGTCAACCAGGTCATACAAGGTCACGGACGCGCCGATCACCGGCTTTGCCGGAAGCTGCAGGTGCAGATTGCGGGACTTCTGGTTCATCGTGTGGGGGGCGTCCGGTCGATTTTCAGGCCGGTCTCCCGGCATGCAGTGACTACGCTCGCAGTGCGGGGTTTCACCCATCAGGAATCCGTGTCATGGCCGGTATCAGACACGAAGGGTAAACCTACGATGGGCTTAGAGGAACTAGAGCGCGTCGCGTAACGCCTCGATCGAGAGTCAAACCCCGGGGAATTCTGGCAAGGCGGGAAATAATGGTCAATCGCGGGAACGATAAATCAAGCGGTATAGGATTTGAGAAGGAGTCTGTCCAGTCCCTCTGGCGAGAGGCTATGGTCATGCGAGAGCTCGCCCGCGACGGCGTCACGGAGTCTCGTGAGCGCCGCGCCGAAGCCGAAACGGCCCGCAAGGCGGCAGAGCAGGAAGCGCTGAAAGCGACCGAGAAGTTCTGCCGGAACCTTCGTACCGAAGCGGAAGCCGACCTGGAGAAGGCGTCGGGCATCCTCGCCGATGCCGAGCAACTCAAGAAGGAAGTCGAAGCCGATCTCGAAGAGCGTGCCAGCACGGCCCAAACCGATATCCAGGCGCGCCAGGACGAGGTGGAGGCCGAGTTCACACTCGCAGTTACCACCGGCGAGGAGGCGGATGAGTACGCCCGGAGCCGCCGTAAAGAGGCCGACGCTATCGTCTCCGACTCCCTCGCATCGGCTGAGCAGACCTCACAGGAAGCCCGCGATCATGCCGACTCTCTGATTGCAGCCGCTCACGTAGACGCCGAAGAGATCAGGGAAGAGATGCGCCGGCAGGCAGCCGGTGAGATCAGATCCCTCGTCGCAGATGTAGAGTCGGCCCAGTCCGCCATCCTGGAAGAACTGGAAACCCAGCGGATTCTCACCGAGGCGGCGCGCATCAAGGCGACCTCACCCGAGGCAGCCGCAAAGGCCGCGAAGGTTGTGCTGAGCGATCTACCAATTGTCCCGGAGGGCGCGTCCCTGGTTGTGCCTGAACTGATCCTCATGCAGACGGACGAGCCGAAAAAAGCGAAAGCTCCGAAGAAGGCCCGCAAGACTTCCCGGAAGCGTTCGACCGCGAAAGCCCGGAAGAAGGCAGCCTGACCTGCCACGACTGACCACGTGCAGAGCGCCGCGGCATTCATTGCTGCGGCGTTCTCGTGTATCTGGCGGGACTGGCAGGCTGCCAGAGTACCCCTACCGGTAATATGTTCGCCTCGTATCGATAAGTTCGACTGGAGGCAAACCCGTGGCTCGTCCGTTCTCGGTGGAAGACAGCGTTCGGCTCAAGCAGGTTGGCGACGCCCAGATCTCGCCAGATGGCCAGTCTGTAGCCTTCGTGGCCGGGAACGGATTCGTCGAGAGCGGTCCGAATCGCACGAAGCTGCCCGCATCGGACGTATTCGCGATAACCGACACCGGCGCCGAACCCGCGCAGCTGACTCGGAGCCCCCGGTCCGATAACACGCCTCGCTGGTCGCCCGATGGCCGCTACCTGGCGTTCTATTCAGATCGCGAAGAGGACGGCCAGCGCCAGGTCTATCTTCTGCCGGCCGATGGCGGGGAAGCCTCTCGGTTGACCTCGGTGCGGGGAACGCTGCCAGGCCCGCGCAGCTTGAACCCCCTGAAGTGGTTTCCCGACGGGAAATCCCTCGCCTTCCAGATGATCGACGCACCCGGCGAAGACGAGCGGGAGGCGAGCGACGCAGGCAGAGACGCGATCGAATTCGAAGCGAAACATCGATTCATGCGTGTCTGGCGCACCGATATAAGGGGCGGAGAGCCAGTATGCATCTCGCCCG
>JADFPB010000057.1 GCA_022562515.1 Chloroflexota bacterium
CGGCCTCATCCCGAACAGCCGCCTGGAGCGTGTCCCCGAGGCGGGCCACTCGGTCTACTTCGAGCGCCCGGCCGCCTTCAACAGACTGCTCAAGGATTTTCTGGATGAAAACTACCCGGGCGGCTAGAGAGACGGGGGCAGCCCTCAAAGAAACCGCCCCACGTCGTACTCGGCAGGCATCGCCACCGAAGCCTCCTCGCCGGTAACGATCTCCCGCACGAACTCCGCGATTGCATGGGAGAGCAAAATCCCCTTGCTGCCCGCGCCGTTGGCCACGATAGCGCCGTCAGCGACCGGCCCGACCACCGGCAACCCATCCGCGGACGTCGGCCGCAGGCAGGCCGTATGCTCAACGATCTCCGCGGACTCGAGACCGGGGGCGATTGCCAGCGCCCCTGCGAAAATCTCGTCGCGCGCTGCAGAAGTCGGCTTCTCATCGAAGCCGGCCTCCTCATCGGTAGTGCCAATCCAGACCAGCCCACCCGGTTTCCGCGCCACGTAGGAGCGCCCCACAACGACACGATGCGATAGATCGGTCCCCGGGTACCTCAGCCGGATGATCTCCCCCTTTACCGGACGAATCGGCAGGTCAGGCAATCCGTCGATCTCTCCCTGGCCCGCCCATGGACCGCTGGCAATCACCACGACCCCGGCCTGCAAAACCTCCCCCGACTCGAGCACGACACCGCCAACGCGATCGCCTTCGCGCTCAAGGCCGGCCACCGCTCCAGACCGTATCCGCCCGCCGCGGCGCTCGAACGCAGTTGCAAGGGCAAGCGTGAACCGGTAGCTGTCAACCTCGTAGTGGCTGTTGTGAAGCACTCCTCCAACAGCCTCGGGCGTGATAGCGGGCTCGATCTCCAGCAGGTGTTGCCGGTCGAGCATCTTGAAGTCGAATCCCTGCGAAGGCCACCAGACGCTCGCGTCGAACAGCCCGATCATGTCTTCCGGCGTAAGCGCGAGTTCTATCGAAGGCGCCTCGCGGAGGCCGATGTCGATGCCGGTCTCATCCTGTAGCCGCGGGTCCAGTTCCCGATGCAGTTCGACCGAGCGTATTGCGACGGGGAGACTGGGGCCGGGGATGCCGGGGCCAAACGTCGGGTAGAGGCCGCCGTATGCGTTGCCGGACGCGTGGCTGGCGATGGCATCCCGCTCTACCAGAGTCACGGTGAGGCCGCTCTCGGCAAGCCTGAGAGCGCAGGCGCAGCCGAGCACCCCGCCGCCGACAATGATGGCGTCGGGCAGGCGGAGGTCCCTCACTGCACGCCGCGCTCGACCCGTTCGCCCGCCTGGTAGACGTCGCGAACGTCCCAGAGCGCCTTCACGCCGCCCAACGGATCTCCTCCCGCCACCAGCACATCGGCGCGCCGGCCCGTCGCAAGCGCCCCGGACGAGTCGGATACGCCGATAGAAGCGGCGCTCCACGATGTGCCGGCCAGCATCGCGTCGGAACTGGACAATCCGGCCCGTTCCAGCATCTCCATCTCATGTATGAATTCCCCGGGCGCGTAATAGCCCCACGGGGAGTCAGAACCCGCCACCATCTTCACGCCCTGGCCGATCATGTTGGCCACGGACTTCACCCGCGTGTCCAGCTCCCGCTTCTGGCCGTCCAGATCAGCCTCCTCCGTCTTCGTCAGCCCCTCCGTCTGCCGCCGGGCCTCCCAGTTGTTGATCGCGGCCTGCATTACATGGAGAGTCGGGTTGACCCACGCGTTGGCCTCGATCAGCCGCTCTATCAGGTCCGGCCTGTCATTGAACTTGCCGTCCGGCTCGTTGAAGACGCAGTGGATGATCATGTCCACCTCGGCGTCGAGGCAGTTTTGCACGCCCTGGGCCGAGGTGCAGTGCGCCGCCGTAAGCACCCCCGCGTTGTGCGCCTCTTCCGTGATATTGCGCAGCTCCTCGACGGTGAAAGACGCCCGGTTGGGGTCCGATGTGCGGGTCGAGCCGCCGGTGGCCGTTATCTTGATGTAGTCGGCGCCCTCCTTCAGCAGCTTCCGGACTTCCGCACGCGCCTCCCATGGCCCGTCCACTTCGGAGCCCCAGTAGCCCATATGGCCTCCGGTTATCGTGATGGGCCGGGCGCAGATCACCATCTTCGGCCCAACGGCAAGGCCGCGGCGAATGCCCTCCTTCAGATTGATCGTCACCTGGCCCATGGCCCCGTTCTCGCGGATGGTCGTGACGCCGGAGTGCAGTATCGTGCGTGCGTTCTTCGCCGCCTGCAGCAGCAGTATCTGATGCCGCTCTCTGGCTATCTCATCCCCTGCCGTGCCGTCACCGGGCGCACAGAGGTGGGTATGGCAGTCGACGAGGCCCGGAACGATCGTCGCGTCGCCGTAGTCGACCTCGGTCACGGACGCGCCGTCGGGCGCGCGCACGTCTGCCTGCCTGCCGATGGCCTCGATTGTCGAACCCCTCATGAGCAGGGCGGCGCCCGCGATCGGCGCCTCACCGGCGCCGTCGATCAGGCGGTCTGCTTTGATGAGCGTGTAGTCGGACTCATTTGCTGCCATCATCGGCTCCAGCGATTGGTTGGGATTGACTCTGTCGGTCCCCGAGCCATCGTGGCGACGGTCTCAGGCGCGCCGAAACTAACCCGCGTGCCGGGGAGTGTCAATCCGCAAGGTTTTCGAAAGGGGGTTTGTCAGGCTCTCTGGAAGCGCGCTCAGGCCGGCAGGCGGACGGTGAAGCGGGTGCCGCTGCCACTGCCACTGCCACCGGCCTTGCCCTCGGGATGCACTGGACTCTCAGCGCTCACTGTACCGCCGTGCGCCTCCACCAACTGCCGCACAATCGTCAGGCCGAGTCCCGCCCCGCCCGTCGCACGATCGCGCGACGGGTCGACGCGGTACATGCGGTCGAAGACATACTCCAGCTCATCACCGGGTATCCCCGGACCGGTGTCAGTGACAGACAGAGCTACCTCACCCGGGCCTGCCGTCACGTCGACGTTTATACGCCCGCCCTCTGGTGTATAGCTGATAGCGTTCTCGATCAGGTTGGCGATGACCTGCCGCATACGAGTCTGATCGATGCTGACCTCGGGAATGTCCGGTGCTATCGACACCGTGAGGGCGATGTCCCGTTCTTTCGCCCTTGGCTTGAACGTATCGACCGTCAGGTCGGCGATATCGCCCAGATCGCCGGCGGTCATATCCATGCGGAGCGCGCCGGCCTCCATCATCGCGATGAGCCGCAGGTCTTCCACGAGGTGGCTCAGGTGCAGTACCTGGGAGTGCAGAGAGGAAATAGTCTCGGCATCGGGCTCAATCAGCCCGTCCTTGATCGCTTCGAGGTAGCCCTGAAGATTTGATAAAGGCGTTCGCAACTCATGCGCCACATCTGCCGTCATCGACCGACGGATGGCCTCGGCATCCTCAAGCTGGGTCGCCATGTCGTTGAAAGTGCGCCCCAGCTCACCTACCTCATCCCGGCCTCTGACGGGGACGCGCATCGAGAAGTCGCCGCGGCCGAGCGCTCCCGCGGCGCGAGTGAGCGTGCGCACGGGCGCCAGGGTGCGCTGGGTCGTAAAGGAGATGATCACTATGCCCGCCGCACCCGCTGCCAGCCCGGCCCAGATCAACGACCGGTTGAACGATGCCGCGAGCTGCGAAAGCTGAGGCTCAACCTGGTCCTGGCCCGAATCGCCCTCGATGCTCTCGATCTCTTCGATGCCGGTTGGCTCGGCGAGCGCCGCGCGCGGTCCACTTCCGCCGGCGGAGAGCGACTGGACTCTCAGCGCTTCGGAACCGACGGTGAATGGGATCGATTCAAGGAGGCCATGTGGAACCGGGTCCGAGGACTCGAACAGGATCTCACCTATCAGGCGGCCCCTCACCACGATCGGCCGTCGTGTCACCCTGGGCCCTTTGAAGAACGTGTCAGCTCGAAGCTCGCCTTCGTATCGATGCGACCCCGCGATTATGTTCCCGCGCGGGTCAACCACAGCGATCTTCCAGCCGAATAGCTGAGCGGCGTTTCGAAGTGCCGGCTCCAGCAGGCTCATACGTGGCTTGAGCTGAACGTCGTACGTCTCTGCGACCACGTTTTCAAGCCGCGAAACCCGCGCCACGGCCACATCCTTCTGGAAGTGGTCGATTTCGTTCTGAGTCGCATACGACGCGTAAAAACCCACGCTGGCAAGAGCCAGCGCGAGCACGGATACGAATCCGATGATCAGTCGGAGTTGCAGGCTATGCAGCCAGCTAGACATCACCAAACCTGTAACCGACTCCGTACACGGTGGTGAGGAACCGCGGCCCATCAGGATCCCGCTCAATCTTTCGGCGGAGATTAGAGACGTGGGTGTCCAGGGTCCTATCGAATCCCTCGAAGTCGTAGCCGAATACCCTCTCGATGATCCGGCTGCGGGGGTGTACCTGTCCCGGCGCTCTCATGAAATGGACGAGAAGGTTGAACTCGGTCGGCGTGAGCTTGATCGAGTCGCCCTCGATCTTGACGACGCGGGCGTCGACGTGGACCGTCAGTTCGCCGTAAGAAAGCACATCGCCAACGTCTTCCTTGCCGCCCTCGTCGTCAGAGGATGTCCTTCGAAGCACGGCGCGCACTCTCGCCGAAAGCTCGCGTGGGCTGAACGGCTTCGTCATATAGTCGTCGGCGCCGTAATCGAGCCCGGAGAGCTTGTCAGCCTCGTCTACCCGCGCTGTGAGCATGATCACCGGAACGTCGTTTTTCTCTTCCCGCAGGCGCCGGCAGATCTCAAGCCCGTCGATGCCCGGAAGCATCAGGTCCAGAACGATCAGGTCCGGACTCGATTCCCGAGCCAGCTTCAATCCCTCCTGGCCATCGTGAGACACGGTCACTTCATGGCCGTCGCGCGCCAGGTAGAGCCGCGAGATCTCCGCCGCGTGCGGGTCGTCCTCGACTATGAGGATGGTCTTGCCCGAAGCAGTCCGGCTGCCCGGTGGAGTTGTCTGTGGTGAGGTCATCGTGCCCTCATTTTGTTCTGGGGTTCTGGTGTTCTGGGTGCGCAGGCGATACCAGACGGGGTAACTGCTAAATAGATCGGTTCAAAATATCCGTCTCCTCGGACGGAACATCTTCACCGAGGTCGGGGAACTCAAATCGGAACGGCTCTTCCCCGGCGAAACGGAACTCAAACGCTCCCGAGCCTCTGAAAAGATCCCCGAAGCGGTCCCCGAATCGGAACTCCCGGAATCCACCGAATGGGAATCGCCCGTCCGGGCCGTCAAAATCGAACTCAAATTCGAATGCCCCGTCCCCGTCCCCGTCTTCTGAGTCGTTATCGAAATGTCCGAAGAAATCGTCGAGATGGAACCGCTCGCCCAGATCACCGAAGCTGCCGAAGCTGCCGAACAGGTCTGGCAACGCCTTGAATGCGTCGGTCTTGCCGTCAAAGAAGAAACTCTCGGCAAACGGCAGCCCGAACCGCAATGGTCCGGGAATCAGGTTGTTCACTGCATCCGGCCGGCTGTCCCACCACGCCTCGAACGCGTCCGCATCAGCCTGCTCGATTATCCCGGCCTCAACGAGGCCGTCGATGGTCAGGGGAAGGGGTTCTTCATCGTTTGCCCGCCGCTCTACCTGGATCTTGAAAAACTCGATCGCGTCAGGCAGGCCGACGTCGAGCAGTGCCGCCGGGAAGTCGTCCAGCCAGCCTTCAATTTCGGCCGCGTCTTCTTCAGATATCTCGCCGCTCAAAACGGCCGCCGAAAGGGCAGGGCGGCCGATGCGGAACACACTGCGGAACGTTGGGCCTTCGCCGTCAATCAACTCCCGGACGGTTGCGGCGGCGATTTCGCCTATCGACTCGGGCCTCGACTCCAGCCACGCTTCGATCTCCGCAGCCTCTTCTTCCGTCAGCTTCTCATTCGCGACCAGCTTCGCAAGCAGATCGTTGATCTTCTCGTCCGCCAGTTCACCGCCTGCCTGTTCGAACGCGTCTTTCAGTTCTGTGGAATCGATGTCGAGGATTTCGGCAACCCGGTCGAAAAGCCTGTCCCGGGGCTCGTCGCCGCCACCCGTGAGCGCCTGCGCCGCGACCACGCCACCGCTGATAGAAGCGATCACGACGATCAGCAGCGGTATGAGAACAATGCGGCGTCGAAGTCGGCTAATCATGCTTTACAGAACCCTCGGACTCCCAGACTCACCAGATAAATCACCACCCACGACCCGCGATACGACTCCGGTAACAGTTGGTATTTCAAGTCTACAAGGGTAGTTGTAGCTCCCCAATCTCAAGGAATTGTCAAAACTTTCCTGAGGATGATCGGACCCGAATCGTATCGATGTACTGATTTGATGCCGCGAGTCGGTCAAACAGCCCGTGTGGGCGGCTGGCCAGCCGGAGAAATTCTGACGATCCGGCCCGGAGAGCCGGTCGCATAACGCCGTTTATTTAAAACTCTTCCGGGCACCACGGCATGCGCTCGCCGATAAACATCCGGTCGGCTCGTTCAAGCGCTCCACTCGTCGTCTCGTCAACCCGTCTTGCCGCAAGCAAATTAGTAAAAGAAACGCCGCCAAGGTACGCGGCCGCCAGATCGGCTGCCGACAGCTCGATGTCCGGGGTCTTATTCGTCGCCGCGCATGACGCGCCGTCACTGCCGGCCTCCAGCTCGTACGATTCATCGTTCCACCAGCTCACTTCATCGTGGACACGGATTACGATGCGACCCTCAGCCGAGTAAGTCCGGGCTGCAAGCGCCGCTCGTACGTCCATCAGCTTTATCCAAACTCCGTCTGTCGGCTCGCGGCGCAACCGCCGTGAATCGTGCAGCATCCAGGGCAGCGGGTCGTCCGGCGGAAGATTCCAGTACCTGATCGTCTCCATCAGATCGACCGAAAGACAGTAGTTCCAGAGCGCACGGTGCGCTGCGGCAGTCGCCCAGACCAGCTCCTCGATCTCCAGCGAAGGGCCATCCTTTGGATTGATCCGGTACGTCACGTACCCCTCGCATGCGTCGCCGTCCCGGTACACCGTGTGAATCTTCGGGGTCGCGCCGTGACGCTCATGCTCGGGGTCCGCCAGCAGGAAACCCCACCAGTCGGTCCCGCGGGATAACATCCCCGGCCATACAAGCCTGGCTGCCTCATACGCGTGCTGCAAATGAGGCAGGGCATCCGCCGGGTTCATGATTGTCAGCCGGCCGGGGAAGTCGACCGCCTCTCTGAACTCAGCATGGCTTCGGGGAATCGACCAGTGTTCCATCGGCACCGCCATGCCGAACCCGAACCGGCCGTATATCGGCGTCTCGGACGGCCAGAGCGCCGCCAGCACGTCGCCCCGTTCACGACTCTCCCCCAGTTGCCGGTCCATCATCGCCCTCAGGATTCCCCGCCTGCGATGCGTCGGCTTCACGCCCACGTAGGCGATGCCTGCCGTCGGCACGGCCGCGCCGCCCGGCACCGTCATCGGCACCGACTCAGCGGCCGTCGTGCCAACGATCTGATCACCGTCCAGGGCGACGAATGCGCGGTCGTCCTCGAAGATTCGACGCTCCTGGTCAATGCGGCTCTGCGGGGTGTCGTTGCCGAATCCGAAGTCAACAGCCCGGAAGAACGGCTCGAACTCGCCGTCCTTCAACTGGCGCACTTCGATGCCCTCGGGCGCGTTTACCCTCTTAGAAGTCGACGACATTCCAGGGCGCCTTTCGAGTCGCGAACATAGCGTCTGCCATCTTTAGTGCGGCATCGGAACGGGCTTCTATGCGGCCGGCCCGCTCAAGCACGCTCGGCCTCACGCCGCCGAAATAGATCGACGCCAGATCTGCGACGTTCATCTCGAGGTCAGGCGACCCGGAAGACTCCGCACAGGTCGCGCTGTCCGCTTCCGCCTCCAGCGTGTAAGTGCCACTTGAGACGCCCAGAAACTCATCGCTGATCTTCAGGGTGAGCTCACCGGCGCTCGAGTAGCCGCGCGATGCGAGAACGGCCGGAACGTCCAGGATCCGGGTCCATATCCAGTCCTGCCGCAACACATCCAGCGCTCGCATGTCTACGAGCATCCATGGCAGCGGGTCATCGACCGGCCGGGTCCCGGCCGTGATCTCCTCGCCGAGATCGATGCCGAAACAGAACCCCCAGAGGGCAGCTGAAGCCTCGTCTGATGCGGCAACAGCCTCCACGACCCGGATATCCTTCCGGCCGTCGCCCGTTCGCCGGTAGAGCATGTAGCCGCCCGGCTGACCGCCTCGCGAATTGGTACTGGCATCTTCATACAGGGCGCAGTGCAGCGCGCTATCGCCGTGGCGCTCGAACTCAGGGTCCTTGAACAGGTGTTTCCAGCGCGATTTCTCCCTGGAAATCCAGCCCGGCCGGTCTGCTCCGGCCTCATCGAATATCGCCGGTAGCGCCCCCGCTGCCTCATCGAGCGAGATCAGGCGAACGCTTCCCGACGAGTCACCCTCGCCGATCAACACTGCGTCGGACCTATCGATCTTGTACCGATCACGCTGCATTGCAAGTCCGTACCCGAATCGCCCGTATATCGGCGTCTCCGAAGCGATCAGTGACGCAATCGTGTGGCCCCGTTCCCGGCACCCCTCAAGCATCTGCCGCATCATCTGTGTCAGGATTCCCCGACGGTGATGTGTGGACTGGACGGTAACCACGGTGATGCCCGCCGTCGGAAGCCGCCCGTCCGGCACGTTGGTCTGAAAATCGACCGCCCCCATTGTCCCAACCACAGTCGAGCCGTCAAAGGCGCCCAGAAGATCAATCTTCCTGAGAAAGCCCTCAAAATCTTCCATCTCCTCGGGTGGCGAATGTCCCCCGAAGCCCCGATCGACAGCGCGCGCATAGCTCCGAATCTCCTCGGCCGCGGGTTTGCGGATCTCGTGGTCAGACATGTCGTGATATGCCCTCCGCTACCACGCCATATGCGCCCACGGCGACACCGTAGAGCGAAACATCCTGTCGAGCCTCGCCACGCCGTCGCCCGAGTGATCCTCTATGCGCCCGGCGCGATGCAACGACCGGGCGTTCACTCCGCCAAGGTAAAGCGAGCCAAGCTCCCTTGCCGCCATCGTTACGTCGGGACTCTCGGTAGTGGGCGAACAGGCCGAACCATCCGGCCCGGCGTCAAGAAGGAACCTGCCGTCGTTCCAGGGGCAGAACTCGTCCACCACTTCGATGACCATCGAGTCCTCCGTGCCGTATTCGCATGCACTGAGGGCATCGGGTACGTCCACGACTCTCAGGTACATCGAGTCGGCGACATCGCGCTTCATCGCTCTCTGGTCTGCCAGCAACCACACGAGCGGCTCGTCCGGCGGCCGCACGGCCCGCACAGTGCTTACCAGGTCAACGTCCAGGCAGAACCTCCACAGGCCCGCATACGCGCGGTCTGACAGAGCGATGAGCTCCTTCACGGTAAGCACTTGCCGGGGCAAAGAGTCGTCCCATTTGTTATCTATCGAGTAGGCGGCAAAGCCCTCGATTTCCGCGCCCGCGTCGTAGGCGACATAGAACAACTTTGGCGGCTGGGATGGCACCGAGCCATCGTCGTAAAGGCGGGCCGTCCAGAACGCATCCGAGCGGGTGACCATCCCAGGAAAAAGGCGCATCGCCTGCTCATGGACAGGCTTGAAAGTCGCTGCGGCTTCCTCGTATTCCACAAACCGGATTTGGCCCGCCGGGTCCGGCTCGTGTTCGAACGCGCTGTTGTCCGCGTCGATCTCCCACTTCTCCTGGAAATGCGACATCCCGTAGCCGAACCGCCCGTATATCGGCGCCTGCGAGGCATACAGCGCCGCCAGCGGCTCGCCGCGCTCGTGAATGTCGTCGATCTGCCAGCGCATCATCGCCCTCATGATGCCGCGCCGGCGATGAGTGGGAAGAACGCCAATCCAGCTAATGCCCGCGCAGGGAACGATGCTGCCCCCCGGCACCGATATCCCAAGTGAATACGTCATGCTCTGCCCAACAAGCTGGCCCTCATCGAACGCAGCCATCGACCGGTCGAACTCAAACGCGTTGTCGCGCCAGTAAGCCGCGCGCTCCGGATTCGGCAACTCGCCCTCGACCATCTCATCGAGGGCGGCGACCGCATCGAAGTCGTCGAGAGTCAGTTTTCTGTATTCAAGATTCATGAGTGTGCGTGAAATTGACGCGAAACACGAATGATAATTTACTCGCCCGCAAAGCCCGGGTATGGATATGCCTCTCATGGAGGTTATCGATCCGCCTGATGCGGAGGGAACACGACCGTTCGGGGGTGATCGCGTTCGTCACGGCCGTAGACGTCGCCCATCCCGAGGCAGGCGCAGGCGTGCCTGCTCAGTCCACGTCAACTCGGGGAGGTGGGTTCAACACCGGGTGCAGCGCCAGCAAGCGCGCTACCGAGTCAGACGCGTTGTAGATCCCATGACGCACCGTCGGCTCACACATGAACAGATCGCCCTCGGCGAGAGGAACGTTGTCATCGTCGGCGTAAACGGCCGTCAGATTCCCCTCGTAGCAGAACATCGACTCCTCGTGCGCCGGGTGGAAATGGTTCGTCGCAATAGAGCCCGGCTCGAACGTCAGTTCCGAAATGTAAGACGACTCCGCGCCGAGGAAATCGCCCACCATGTCGTAGCGCGAAATGCCTGGCATGAACTCGAACGACTCGTGTTGATCCCTGAAATACATTCCCTGCTCCGGCGGGCCGTCGATCCACTCCGGCTCCGGCACGACGTCGCGCTCCGGAGACGGGTTCGGATACATCACGATGAAGCGGGCCGGTGTGTCGCCCGCGTTGCCGATGCCGTGCCCGAGTCCCCGTCGGGCGATCATGCAATCCCCTGCCTTCGCCCTGAACCTGTGTCCGTCCAGCCGCAGCTCCACCTCGCCCTCGGCGATGAATATCGACTCTTCCGTATTCGGGTGGACGTGGTAAACCGACGACACGCCCGGGTCCAGCGTCAGATCGCCAACGGTCATCATCTTCGAGCCCAGAGCGCCGCCCATCATCTGGTACATAGAGCTGCCGGGCATCGGCGACACGGTCGGCTGGTCAGATCTTCTGTTGAGTGGCATTTTCATCCTCGGGAGCTAAGTGCGAGCGGCCAACTTTACCACCAGATGTCTCTGGACTAGATCGGGGTTGAGGCGTGTTCGGCTGGGTCGACGGCGGGTGCCCGCGCGGGCTCAGAGCTGCCAGAGGCGGAGGAGTGGAGCGTTGTTGGCCAGCCAGGGAGCGAATCGCCCCCAGGGCAGAACGATTTTGTAGGGGCGGCGGTTTGCCCCGGCCCTCCCGCGGCGCTGGTCGATTACGTTCGGGAGCAGCCAGCGTCTCCCGCGGCTCTGGTCACTCCCCATCCTCCCTGTCTGCGCCGCGCGTTTTCGGGGCCGGCAGGGGGGCGGGCGGGCGGGTGAAGAAAGCCAGCGAAGCGCCAACGAGGGAGAACCCGACCACCGCGAAGTAGGCAATCTTCCAGCCGTCCAAGAATGCATCGCCCGCGCCCGGAGTGATGTTGATCTCGCTCAATGGCACGTCGAACCCGTCTGCGGTCATGATTCCCACCACTATCGCGGAGGCGACCGCCTGCCCCACCACGTTGCCCACGTTCCGGGTCAGATTCGTCAGGGCGCTGACAACGCCGTATCTCGATCTCGAGATAGAGCCCATGATTATGCTGCTGTTCGGCACGTTCCACAGCCCCATGCCCAGCCCGTTCACGAACATGATGACCATCACGATCCAGAGGGCCGTCTCATCCGTGATAAATGCGAATGCAAGTGAGGTCGCAATAATCACGCCAAACCCCATCAACGTGAAGCGACGCGGCCCGAACGCATCCGAGAGCCTGCCGCTCATCTGAGCGGCGATCGCCATGCCGAGGGCGCTCACGACCAGCACGCCGCCCGCCCCGCCCTCGCTCATGCCCCTGAAACTGATCAGGAAAATCGGCATCAGGAAACGGCCCGCGGTCGTTCCCATGAATCCCAGCCAGCGAGTTGCGATGGCCAGCGCGAACACGGCGTTCCGGAACATGCTCAGATCCAGCAGCGGCGCCGGATTCCTCAGCTCCCAGTAGATGAAGGCGGCCAGCAATGCCGCGGTCAGCAGGCCGCCACCAAGAATCAGCGGCGAAATCCACGCCACCGCAAACGGGTTGTTGATCGTGACGACCAGCACGATCACCGCGGCGGCCGACAGGAATGCGCCTATCCAGTCGTATGGCGGACGCTTCCCCTGAATCGGCTGGCTGATCCGCGAATCGTCCAGCACGAAGTAACCCCAGACAAGTGCGATTGCCATCGGAATCGCCATCACGATGAACAACGATTGCCAGCTCCACCAATGAAGCAGAATTCCGCCGATGATAGGCCCGGCAGCACCGCCGATCGCAACCGCGGTGGTCTGGCTGCCGATCGCCTTTCCGAGCTCCCTCGACGGGAAGACGGAGATGATGATGGCGGTGCCGACGGCCTGCCCCATCGCACTGCCTACCGCCATGATCACCCTGGCAACTATCAGGATGCCAAGAGTGGGCGAAAAGGCCGCGAATATCGCCCCGGCGATGAAGAGCGCCTGGCCGAACAGATGGACCTTCTTACGGCCGACGATGTCTGCCACCCGGCCCATCGGAAGCATGACGGCGCTGATCGTGAGCGACTGGGCCACGATGACCCAGGACACGGCGCGCAGCGTCTCGCCAAAGTCTTCCGCGATGGCGTTCAACGCAACGAACACGATGGAGAAACTCATCACCATCGTGAACATCGACACGCCTACAGCGGAAAAGATCTTCCACTTGTAGTTATCGTCCGGGTTAGCGTCCGGGTCCCATGGGACGTCTGCCGCCTTGATTGACGGTGTGCTCAACGGCTAGCCCGCCGTGGGATGTATATGGGGGTCTCCACGGCGCAATCGTACTCCCCCTGTCATCCCCGTCTTCTTCTTCACCCTTCAGGCTTCGGGTTCGGCGTCAGGATCGCAGCGATCATTGCGGCCACAGTAAGCAGGGTTACAAATATGTACGCGATCCTCCAGCCGTCGAGGAACGCATCGCCTGCGCCGGCTGTCGACCTGATCTCACTGAGCGGTATGTCGAATCCGCCGGCCACCATCACGCCCACGACTATCGCGGCGACGACGGCCTGGCCGACAACGCTCCCAACGTTACGAACCAGGTTCACGAAAGCGCTGACGACGCCGTAAGCAGATCGCGGAACCGACCCCATCGTTGCGCTGTTATTCGGAACGTTCCACATCCCCATGCCGGCGCCGTTCGCGAACAGCGTCAGGCCGATCAGCCAGAGAGGGGTGCTGAGCGTGAAGAAAGAGAAGCTCACCGAGGTCACCAGGATAATCATGAAGCCAAGCACCGTGAATCTGCGGGTGCCGAACCTGTCCGAAAGCCTTCCGCTCGCCTGTGCCGCGACCCCCAGTCCAAGGGCGCCAAGAAACAGAATGCCGCCCGTCGCTCCCTCGCCCATTCCCCTGAAGCTCAGCAGGAAGATCGGCATCATGAAAAACGTGGCCGTCGTCCCCATGAAGCCGAGATAACGGGCGGCTATGGAGAGCCTGAACACAGCGATCTTGAACAGCCGCAGGTCCAGCATCGGGGCAGGTGTTCGCAGCTCCCATTTCACGAACGCCGTGAACAGACCCAGCGTTGCCACCGCGCCGCCAATGATCAGCGGGGAAAACCAGCCCACCCCGAGGGGGTTGTTGATGGTCAACACCATCACGATCATGCCGGTCGCCGAAAGCCCGGCGCCAACCCAGTCGTATGGCGGCCGGTCGGTGTCCCGTCGCGCCGAGCCTATGCGCTCATCGTCCAGGATGAAGTAGCCCCAGATGAATGCGATCGCTATCGGAATCGCCATGAACACGAATAGCGCCCGCCACGATAGGAACTGGAGCAGCAGCCCTGCGATTATCGGTCCGCTCGCGGCGCCAACCGCTACGGCAGTCGTCTGAGCGCCAAGCCCCTTTCCTCGTTCCCTGGTCGGGAAGACCGAGATGATGATTGCCGTCCCCACGGCCTGCCCCATCCCATTCCCCACCGCCATCACGACGCGGGCGACTATGAGGATCGGCAGGGTTGGGGAGAGCGCGGCGAAGATCGCCCCGCCGCCAAACAGCGCCATCCCGGTCAGGTGGAACTTCTTCCGCCCCACTATGTCCGCCACGCGGCCTAAC
>JADFPB010000058.1 GCA_022562515.1 Chloroflexota bacterium
GGGCATCATTATTGGCGTTTCGTCCGTGATCACGTTGATGTCGATTGGCCGTGGGTCACAGAGCGCAATCACCGAGCGGATTCAGGCGCTGGGCACCAATATCCTGTTCGTTAGCCCGGCGTTGACCGCGGACGGCTCCAACAACGAGTTGACTCTTGGCGACGTGGCCGCGCTCGAAGATAAGTCGATGACACCCGACATCGCCGCCGTTGCGGCCGAGACCAGCGGGAACGCCACGCTGCTGGCGGGCCGGAACCAATCGTTCGCTCAAGTCCTGGGGGTAACGTCCAACTACCTGGATGTCAGGGACTTCGAACTGGCGACCGGCAGGCCGATCACCCCGTCCGATGTGATTAATGGCACGGATGTCGTGCTGCTGGGATCCGAGCTGGCGACGACCCTGTTTGAAAACGCAAATCCGGTTGGCCAGCAGGTGAAGGTGAATGGCCGGGCAACCACCGTAATCGGAGTCCTGGAGCCAAAAGGCGGCTTCGGGCTCGAAGATAACCGGGCGATGGCGCCGATCACCACCGTCCAGGTCAGGCTAAACAACCAGACTCCCGGCGTGAACGGGGCGATCAGCCAGATCAGCGTTCAGGCAGCTTCGAGCAAATTGACCGGCGCCGCGACAGATCAGATTCGACTGGTCCTGAGTCTTGCGAAAAATTCCGGATTCGACCCATCAAATGCGCCGTTTAACATCACGAACCAGCAGGATGCCGTGGAGACGCTGGAGGACACGAACGCGACGTTCGTTGTATTTCTTGGCGCCATAGCGGGCATATCTCTGGTGGTCGGCGGCATCGGCGTGATGAACATCATGCTCGTCTCTGTCACGGAGCGGACCCGTGAGATCGGCATCCAGCGGGCGCTGGGAGCGACGAAACGGGTAATCCTGTCGCAGTTCGTCACTGAAGCGACGATCCTGAGCATCGGCGGCGGAGTGATCGGTGTGGTGCTGGGAATCGTGGTGTCGTACCTGATTGACGGCGCATCGATTGGCACGCTGGAACTAAACACCAGGTTCTCCGGGGACATCGCCGTGCTGGCGCTTGGCGTGTCTGCGGCAATCGGACTGGCGGCAGGTATCTATCCGGCCATGCGCGCTGCGGCGCTGGACCCAATTGAGGCACTGAGGCATGAGTAATTTGTTTGATCGGTTCGGAGCAAGACGCCTGTTGTTGATCGCGACGGCGTTTGCGATGGTCGCTGTGATCGCGTGCGGCGCTGAGGTGAGTGGCGGGGCCGCGGCTGGCGACGCGCCTGCTGCTACTGCTGAAAGCATCTCCGCCGCCGAAAACGCCGGGGCCGAAACGGCCGCGGCGACGGGCGGAATCAACCAGGAATGCGTGCAGCAGGTGCTTGGCCGCGAGGCGTCCGGGTTCGGCGACATCACGGCCGCGGAGCGCGACCGCATCTTCAGCGAATGTTCCGGCGGCGGTAGCGATGCTGGCGATCACACGCCACGGACAGGGCAATTCGGCCAGGACCATGACAGCGGCGATGATTCCACGTTTGGCGGCGGCGGCTTCAGGTTCAGGGCCGGAGACGGATTCGGCGGTCAATTGCCGGATTGCTTCACAGACGCCCTCGGCGAAACGCCTGACGGATTCCAGGGTCTCTCACAGGAAGACTTTCAGGCGATTGCCGAGGCATGCGGCGATGAGTTCGAAGGTTTCGGGGGATTCGGGGGATTCGGCGGCGGGTTCGGGGGGGACGGAGGCGGAGCCGGCGGTTTTCGGGGCCGCGGCGGTTTCGGCTTTGGCGGCCTTGACCTGAGTTCCGAATGCGTGACGAACGCGCTCGGACGCACGGTCGAGAGCCTGCAGGACATCACCGCACAAGAGCGGCAACAACTGTTCCAGACCTGTTTCGGGGGCTGATCCCGGTAGGGCCACCTGAAGCCTCACACGATCAGTCGGTGGCGCTATCATTCCCGGCGATGAGAGATCGCCAATCAGATTCCCCAGGGATGTCCATGCCAGATGTGACGCTACCAGAGCTTGTGCGCAACGGCACGATGAGCGAGCAGATGGCCGCCGTGTTGTGGTCGGTGGCGGCCGAACGCCGGTGGTTCATCGTGGCCGCAAAGCCCAGGAAAGCAGGTAAAAGTGCCGTCTCCGAAGCCGTCCTGCACTTCGCGCCACCCGGCACTCCCATCCACAGGTTGAGCGGTGAGATTGAAGAGATGGAGCGGCTCGCCCACAGTCCGGACGGCGGGTATCTCGTCGTTGGCGAGATCAGCCCCCAGCGCCCGGAACGCTACATCTGGGGCGAGGCGGTGACGGTTCTGTTCCGGACGCTTAACGCCGGATTCGCGCTAAACACCACCCTCCACGCCTCATCCATCGAAGAAGTGTTCGATCAGATCTGCCAGGAGAACGGTGTCTCCGACGAAGACGCCGGCAAAATCGAATATATAGCGTACGTCGAGCGTTTCGGCGGAGACCCGGACGGGGCCGAGGACGACGATCTATACTGGCGGCGGGTATCGGGCTTGTACGAGATCGGGGCAGTGCGCGACGGTGTTCCGGACGCCCGATTGTTGAGCCGGTGGCTAGAGACGGACGATAGGTTTGTACAGGAACGCGGCCCGCAGCTTCTCGACGCCAGTGAGAACACGCTGGAAGCGCGGGCGCGGCAGATTAGAGAGCTGGCAGACGGAGGCCGAACCGGATTGGAAGACATCGAAACCCTCCGCGGCGCCTCGAACTAACGAAACCAGCTAAGATGCCCGCTCATCATCAGGCATCGTGAGCAGCCATGGCAGACCGGCCAAATCTCGTCTTCATCTTCAGCGATCAGCAGCGCTACGATACGCTTGCGTGCTACGGCAACGACTGGATTCAGACGCCTGCTATCAACGCACTGGCAGACCATAGCTTCGTATTCCAGAATGCTTACGTTACGCAGCCGGTCTGTACGCCGGC
Source organism: Chloroflexota bacterium (assembly GCA_022562515.1). GTDB lineage: Bacteria > Chloroflexota > Dehalococcoidia > Lucifugimonadales > Lucifugimonadaceae > UBA1151. The sequence goes on from JADFPB010000058.1 coordinate 2,931, forward strand.
GCGCGCCAGCCTGCTGACCGGGCTCTATCCCCACTCGGCCGGCCCCACGGTCAACAAGATGGCGCTGCCGGCCGACCGCCAGTCGATAGCCGAAATGCTGCCGGATTACTATCGGTGCGCATACTTTGGCAAGTGGCACCTGGGCGATGACACGGTGGCCCAGCACGGGTTCGAAGACTGGATCAGCGTGGAGGATGGCCACCGGCGTGAACTCTCCAGACCGGAATACCGGTCCATTCTGTCCGACTACCACCGGCACCTGGTGGAAAATGGCTTCGAGCCGGACTCAGAGTTGATGGCCCTGCCCATCTTCACGGCCGACGCGCGGGCGCAGTTGCCGGAGGAGTTTCAGATGGCCTCCTTCCTGGGCGATCGTGCCGCCGAGTTCATCGAGGAAGCGGGCGATGAACCGTTTGTGCTCTACGTCAGCACCTTTGAGCCCCACTCGCCCTACTACGGGCCCCTCAACGACCTGTACGACCCCGCGACACTTCCCGTCGGCCCGGCCTTTCTGAAAAGGCCGGAGGGCGGATCACGCTATAACCGGGTGCGGGCAGACTTCTTCACGCACGCCCTGGAGTCCGAGGACGGCAACGTTGATCCCTATATCCAGACCCAGATCGCGACGTTCAACGACGTGACCACCGAAGATGGATGGCGGACGCTGCGGGCCAGGTACATGGCAAACATCACACTGGTGGACCGGATGGTCGGCAAGATCACTCGAGCCCTCGACCGCGCCAGACTGTCCGGGAATACGGCGGTCGTCTTCACCAGCGAGCATGGAGAGATGGGCGGAGATCACGGCATGCTGGAGAAGCGCTCGCCGTACGAGGAGGCGTCGCGTGTGCCGCTGCTCATTCGGGCGCCGTGGCTCTCGGACGGGCAGCGTAAGGTCGGAGGCAGCGTGTCACAGATCGACCTGGTGCCAACCCTGTTGGACCTGCTCGGCCAGCCGGCGCCCGGCCACCTGCAGGGCAAAAGCCTGGTCCCGGCGATGCGCGGCGAGCGTACGTTGGAAGACAACGACGTGATCATCGAGTGGAACGGAATCAGTGAGATCGAAGACCGCCACCTGGGAAGCCTGGAAATCAACCTGCGTAACACCCAGCCCTGGCGGACCATCGTTCGCGGCCGGTGGAAACTGAACCTGTGCGCGACGGACCAGTGCGAGCTTTATGATCTCGAAAACGACCCGCATGAGCTGTGCAATCTGTTCGACGACCCAGCGCAACAAGAACGCGTTCGCGATCTGTCAGGACGGGTACGGGACTGGCAGGCACGCACCGGCGACACAGCGCCTTTGCCGCGGGCCTGAGCCGGAAGGCGTTCGCGAGCCTGGGCGTCGGGGGCAATGCGCCGCCACCCCTGTTCGCGTGCGCGCTAAAACGGTATGGTTTGGGCGGTCAATGCAGGCGGTCCTCAGGTTGAGCGATAATCGGGAGCCGCGTTTGGTCGCGTACGGCCAGATACACGAATCAGGGAGTGCATGCGAATGCCCGAAAGTGCGGGTAGCAAGACAGTCACGGTCAAGATATCCAATTCACGTGGTGGAAGCACAGATTTAGAGCTCCAGGTGCCGCCGTACGAACGCGAACGGCTTGAAGAAGTTGGATTCCTCACGGCGATGACCCTGGTCCTGTTGGGCAACTACGCTCAAACCGGACATTTCGGGGGACCGCTGGCCTATACGCCGTACAACGTGGCGCTACACCTCGCAGGACCCGAGAATGGTGGCCTGCTCTATGACTACCGGCGGCCAAAGCATCCGTACTGCGACAAATTCCTGCTGGCCGGGGGCCACAATGCGCCAACCAGTTACGCCCTGTGGATGATCATGGGGGAGGCGCTGGCCCGCAAGCATGCCCAGACCGGCGACGATCGTTACAGGGTTGACCCGAATGTGGCGATGCGATCGATTGACGCGATCGGGTTTCGACGCGGCCGGGCTGCGCTGGACACAATCCTCGCGGACAACGATCTTGAAGACCATCCGCTGATGCAGGAGGCAAAGGTACGGGGGATACGAGCACTGGCCGGTCATGCAGAGACAACGGATTTGACCAATGACGTCAATGGCGGACCATCAGGGATTGGGATCGCGACCGCCGCCGGAAAGGCAGCGTTCTGGGACATTATCGGTGCCCCCGACACTTTGAAAATAATGGCCCTGGAAGGTGAATTCGCTTTGACTTCCGGCCATTCGCAAGAGATGAAGACGCAGGCCGCGGCGCAGCAGGTTGGAAAGCGATTGCGGCTTCTTCTTTCGTTCAATAATGCTGGAATTGACGATGAGTTGATCGGGAGTCTTATCCAGCCTTCGATCGACGGTTACAGGCTGGAAGATCAGTGGGCGTCGTATGGCTGGAACGTCTTCTCCGTGGATAACGCCAACGACTTCGACCAGATCGTCGCCACTCTCAAGGCGATGGAAGATTGGGACCCGGCGGACGGTCGTCCCATGATCGTCGTTGGCAAGACGGTGAAGGGTTGGTGGCCGGGTGCTGAGAATGGCATGGTCGCTGGCGTGCCACAGATCATCGACCATGCGTCTCACCCTTACGGATTTCCTATGAACGGCGACTATTTTGTGGCCCTGGCAAAAACGTTTGAAGATCGTTTCGGCGTGGAGTTCCAGGGAATTCGAGACGGCGCGGTCGGAAACGAGCGCGACCGGCTGATCCAGCTCAAGACCAACATGGACGTCGCCATGTCAGTGATGGAGAAGAACGGTCTGGGCGACTGGCTCGCTGACCGATTGGTGACGATTGGCGATCAGTTGAAGGATGATGTCAAACTGCGGGTCGACAGACATCGCGATCCGTTCCAGGACGAGCGCCTGCGGGTGGCGAACCTTCCAACCGAGCCGCAGACGGTGAAGGTCCGGAACCCGGTGTCCGGCGAGGAGAAAGAGATCGGCATCAAGCTCTTCGAGGAGCCGGGCAATGTGCGCGGCACGCGTCGAGCGATCTCAGAGATCATCAAGTGGATGAACTACGTCACCGAGAACCGGTTCATCACTATTGCTGCAGACCTTTTCGAGTCGATCAACGTTCAGAGTGGCGCCCTGTGGGGCAAGTTCGATCCCGAAACCAACCCGGCCGGCACGCAGCTCCGCGCCGCCATCCAGGAAGCGGGGAATGCTTCCACGGCTATCGGCCTTGTTGGCCAGACGGTATCGCTGGACCCTGGCACGCATGTGGGTGTGTGGGCGCTGAGCGGCACGTACGGGGCGTTCACGCCCCTCATGTACTTGCCGGCCCGAGTCTGGAGCCAGCAGAACCAGGACAGCCCGTTCCGGGTGGGCGTGCTCCACATACTCGCGGGACACTCGGGTCCTGAGACGGCCGCGGATGCGCGGACCCATTTCGGCATCTACTCGCCGCAGGTGTGGAAGCTCTTCCCGCGCGGACAGGCGATAACCCTGAGTTTCTGGGACTACAACGATGTCGCCCCCGGTTATTTTGCGGCCGCCGAAATCGCTGCGCGCGACCCCAAAGTTGGAGTGATAGTGCTGGAAGTGGCCCGGCCAGACTTTTCCGTGGCAGATCGCGCGACGTTCGCTGACAAGGACCTCAAGGCAGCCGCAAAAGGCCTCTACGTCATCCGTGACTTCGATGAGTCGAAGCCGAAAAACGGGTACGTGCTGGTCCAGGGTTCCAGCTCGACAGTCAACCTGGTGAACGTGCTTCCCCGGTTGGAAGAAGCGGGCGTGAATGTGAAGGTGATCGCATCGATCAGCGAAGAGCTGTTCGACCGGCAGCCTGAGGCATACCGGAATTCTGTTTTGCCGCCGGAGGCGAAGTACGATCTGATGGTGGTTACCACCGGGACGCGCAGAATGTGGCCGGTGCGGGATCTAGGGCCGCTCACGGATGAGTACTCGCTTGTGTCGGACTGGCACAACGAGTGGCTGACCGGCGGAACAGAGGCGGACGTTATCAGCGAGGCCCACCTCGACGCGGAGTCGATTTTCGCGGGCGTCAAGCGGTTCGCGGACGACCACGAAACGCGGATCGGCCGATTGCGGGAAGCCATCGCCATTTTGGCCTAGCGCAGGGGTTGGGCCACGATCAGAAACCGGTTTAGCTGCAGGTGAACAGGCGTCGCGATCAGTCCGGCGTCGCGTAGCCAGGAGATCGATTCGTCCAGCGTTGCTGTGTAGTCGACCTTTGCCCGGTATTGCTCGAAAAACTCCTCGAAGCTCCCGCCGATCAACTCGGGGCTCTTCGCTTTCCAGCCGTCCCACACCGCGCCGTAAGCATCATGGAAATGATCCTGGTCGATCGTGACTCGGTCGGCGTACAAGTACATGCCGTCTTCCGGCAGCACGCTGGCCACGAATGAGAAGACGGCTTGCTGCGCGTCATGCGGGATCTCGTGTAAAACCTGCGAGGATATGACCCAGCGATAGCTCGTGTCGGGCACCTGGAGCGTGTCGATCTCCCGCAGGTCGTGGAGGATCGCCGTGTAGCGATCTGAGTGCCCGCGGAGGCGTTCGACGGCAATGTCAAGCATCGCCTGAGAGCTGTCCACTCCCACAATGTGCGCATCCGGAATACGCTCGAAGATAAATTCTTCCACCTGCCCGGAGCCCATGCCAATGTCCAGGATCAAATCGCCAGATCTGTAGCCCCGGGCGATGGTGGAGACAAGTACCGAAAGCTGATCCTTCCTGACCGGATTCGTTGACGGCGGGAGACTGTCCCAGCGGACCGCGAACTCGGGATCCTGCCACTCGTCTCTGAACGGCTGTATCTGATCTGCTGACAATGAGTTTCCCTTTCTGAATCCGATCAAGGGTACTGCAACTATGCCCCGTTGCCCGCTTGACCGTGGCGGCGATAGCGGCAAAACTCCGCTGATGCGAAAACGTTCGTTCTGTTTTCCGGGTGTTCACAGAGATGCGGCGCATATGCATGGCCGCTGACCTTTCTATTACGGAAGCTCGCCGCATCGCTCTCTCTGCCCAGGGTTTCGACCGCGCCAGGCAAAACGGGCCCTTGAGCGGAGGGGTGGGGACCGACGAGTTGAGCGGCATTGTCGACCGGCTCGGGCTGATTCAACTTGACTCGGTCAACGTGGTAGTCCGCTCGCACTACATGCCCTTCTTTTCCAGGCTGGGGCCGTACGACCTCCCGCTGGTGGAGAAGATGGCCTTCGACGAGCGCAGGCAGTTCGAGTACTGGGCGCACGTTGCGTCAATACTGCCCATGGGCATGCATCCCCTGCTGCGCTACAGGATGCGCAGCGCCGAACCGCGCTGGCGGGCGAAGCGGTTGATCGAAGAGGCGCCGGGATATCTTGACGCGGTTCTCGATGAAGTTCGCGAAAAAGGCCCGGTCTGTGTGTCAGATTTGGACGACCCGGGAGAGCGCAAGGGGCCATGGTGGGGCTATAGTGACGGCAAGACCGCGCTCGAGTGGCATTTCCTGACGGGAGCGGTCACAACGTCGACCCGCCGCAACTTCACCCGTTACTACGATCTGGCGGAGCGCGTAATCCCTTCGAATGTGCTCGCTCGGGCCGACATCCCGGAGGAAGACGCACATCGCGAGTTGATGCTGCTGGCGGCCCGTTGTCACGGTGTCGGCACGGCCAGAGACCTTGCCGACTACTTCCGCATCCACCCGCAGGACGCGCGCGCGCGGCTGCGGGAACTCGTCGATTCGGGTGCTGTCATGGAGGTTGCCATCGAGGGCTGGAAAGAGCCCGCATACTTGCACTCGGAGGCCGTGGACCCGGGCGAAATCAGAGGCGAAGCGCTCCTGACGCCTTTCGACCCGGTGGTATGGAAGCGCGATCGGGCCGAGAGGCTGTTCGATTTCAACTACCGCATTGAGATCTACGTCCCGGAGCCGAAACGCCGGTACGGCTACTACGTGATGCCGTTTCTCATGGATGGCGAACTCGTTGCCCGCGTAGACCTGAAGGCTGAGCGTGAGCGCGGCGTGCTGAGGGTGAAGGGCGCGTTCATCGAGGAAGGCGCCGGCCGGACCGAGGTGGCGGCCCGCCTTGGGGGCGAATTGAAACTCATGGCAGGATGGCTGGGATTGGAGCGGGTAGTTGCAGGCCGCCGCGGCGATCTGATTGATGACCTGCGCCAATCACTAAAGGGTTAAAAGCCTGAGGAGCTCATTTCTCTGGGTCTCCGCCGGCCGCATCCACGTCGAACAGTTCGTCCCACGTACCGGTGAACTCGGCCGCGTGAGGGTAGCTTCCTTCGAATAGCCTGACCCGGCGCGGGTCATCGTCAAGCAGCGGAAGCGGCGGCAACGGCGCCTCGGTCGCTGGGCCTCCGCCCTCCGGGTTCGCCAGCCCGGTCAACTGCGGCCGATCCACTCTTTTTGAATGAATCGCGACCTTGAACGCGCCGAGTTCGTCGCTCCTCAGGATCTGATCAATTGCCATCCGGTTGGCAGCGATGTCTCGACGAGAAATGCCGGCGCCATCCAACCGCTTCCTGAACTCATGCATACCCAGGCGCGCCAGGAAATTGGCCTGCGCGGTGATTCCGGCCGCCGCGAATCCAACATCCGAAAGCGCCTCGTCCAGCGCCGTGAAGTCCACATGCACCGTTAGATCCTGCTGCCCGATATGCTGGAACGGATTGGCGTTCAGCGTGTGACGGTAGTGGCACTGCAAAGTGCCTTTGGAGCGCTCGATTGAGTAGTATTCGCGGGCCGGATAGCCGTAGTCGATGGTCAGCACAAAGCCCTTGCGGATGTCGCGGGAGACCGAGTCTGCCCACTGCCCCAGAGCCAGATTGACTTCGCTCGTGTAGCCATCCGGGAGGCCGGAGCGCACCCGCTCGAGCCGGGCGCCTATTGCCGGGTCTGACAGTTCCCCCGGCTCTTCAGTGAGCACTCCGTCCCGCTCGATCACCCACAGCTCCTTCAGTATCCCGTCAACGACGATGAAACGGTGCGCGGGAAATGAGTCAAGGAGCTCATTGGAGAGTACGCAGCCGATCGCACCCCTGTCAGGTTTCTGAGCGGCGTCCTCAATAACTGTTGCTGGTACTGGTGCCGCCCTGTCCAGAACCGTGTAGTTCATTGCCCTGTCGAAGCCCGATTCGAAACGAGAAGCGTGCGCCTGGATGTCATCGGCAAGGATGCCGTTCCCGGCGCCGTACTCGATCACGGCGAATTCGGGCGGCGAACCAAGGACCCGCCACATCTCATGGAGTTGTACGCAGATCAGGGCGCCAAACGCGGGATGAGCGGAAGGGCTCGTGAAGAAGTCGCCCGATTCGCTGACGCGCCCGGGGGCTGAGTAGTAGCCGTGCTCCGGGTCATAAAGGGCGGTATCCATGAACTCAGCGAACGTAATTCGCCCTTCGCTTTGAATCCTGGTTCTTATCTTCGTTTCTAGAATTGATGCGATCATGGCACATTACCGGCGGCGCTAAAAAAAGAACGCCCCACATTGGGGCGTTCTCTTCCTCGGCATGGTTATGATGTTGAATCCGTCTTCGCTTCCTTCTTGGCTACGCTGTTAGCAGCCCGGGCCGATGCGGCTTCGGCAGCCTTTTTGCGGGCAGCGCTGTTGCCGCGGTCCCAACCGCTGGTCTGTATCGAGTTCTGAAACTCCCTGGTCTGGCCGCACTTCTTGCACGTTCCCTCGCTGATGGGGCCATTGGGCGCGTTTATCTGCCAGAAGTGCTCGCACTCAGGATGCTTGTCAAAGAAATCAGCGACTTCGTTATTGGTTTCAGTTCTGCTTTTGGCTTCGGTCATGATCCCTTTCCGTGCCGTGCTAGCCCGCTCGTCCGCCACTCATCAGGTAGACGGGGGTCAGCGTTGCTCGATCGGTATATACGGCTGTTCTTCCGGCCCGGTGTAAACGAGCCTGGGACGCAGGAGAATATTGTTCTGCTGCTGCTCCAGAACCTGGAGAACCCAGCCCGGCATGCGTCCCACCGCGAAAATCGGGACGAACAGGTCTTCTGGAATTCCATTCAGGTAGTAGATTACTCCGGCGAAAAAGTCCACGTTCACGTGAATTCCGCGACGTGCGTATGGCTGCATCGCCTCGATGACGGCTTCCAGTATCCCGAACCACTTGGGCTCGCCCATATCCTCGCTTAGCTTCTTAACGCCGGCCTTCAGGTGGCGCGCCCTCGGGTCCTCCGCCCGGTAAACGCGATGGCCGAATCCCATGACCCTGCCGCCTCCGCTCAGAAGGTCTTTCACGTACTGGGCAGCGTTCTCAGGTTCACCGATCTCAAGGGCCATTTTCATCACGCCCTCCGCTGCCCCGCCATGTGCGGGACCAGAGAGTGAGGCTATCGCGGCGGTGATCGCGCCATGAATGCCAGCATTGGTGCCGGTCACCACCCTGGCAGTGAATGAAGATGCGTTGGACCCGTGCTCGGCATGCAAAATGAAGTCTTTATCCATCAACGATGCGGTGTCGTCATCTGGTACATCGCCGTTGAACATGTAGAGGAAGTTGGCGGCGTGGCTCAAGTCCGCACGGGACGCGACCGGCTCCCTGCCTTCACGAATAGCGTGGTGCACCGTGATGATCGTGGGTACCTGCGCGATGAGGCGCAGTCCCTTGCGGAGAGTTGCCTCATAAGAGTTATCGGCGCTGTCCGCGTCGTACGCGGACAGCGCTGAGACAGCCGTCCGCAAAACGTCCATGGGATGGGAGTCCTTGACGGCGCGTATTATGCCGACGATCTCATCCGGGATTTCCCGTGCCGAGCGAAGTTGCGCGTCGAACTCTCCTAGCTGGGAACGCGTGGGCAGGCTTCCGTGTATGAGGAGATAAGAGGTTTCCTCGAAAGTCGAGTTCTCTGCCAGATCGTGAATGTTGTATCCGCGATATAGAAGGACGCCCTTTTTGCCGTCTATGAAAGAGGATTCGGTACGGTCAAAATAAACGTCCGCGAGTCCACGGATTACCTTAATCTCACCGGTGGTCACGAACGTCTACTCCCCGCATGGCGCCCATTCGCGTATTAGATGCCGGCACGCGCCCATTCGGCGGACGCATATCCGCGGCGGCCTTTCTGGTCAGGGCATCTGAACCCGGCGAAACGGGTCGCTGGGGACGGCGCGTCGAACATTTCAGAAGCCGAAAAATGGTCCCCCCCAAGGGAGCCAAGTTAGCATCGGCCCTATGGGGTGTCAACTTGGCTCCCATACGAACACTTGGGGAACCCCTGGGTAGGAAAATCGACTGCCCCTGCTCCCTTTATGCGTAAGCACGGACTTCGCTCAGGATCCTCTCTTTTATCTCATCGAGCGCCATAGCGCCGAGATCGTCGCCGCTCCTGAGCCGGACGGCAACTGTGCCGCCTTCCTGCTCCCGGTCACCGACCACCAGCATATAGGGAATTTTCTGCAACTGGGCTTTCCGAATCTTCGCGTTCATCCGGTCATTGGAATCGTCGAGGTCCACCCGCAGGCCGGAGGCCTTCAACTCTGCTTGAACGCCCTCGCAGTACCCGACGTTGCGATCGGTTATCGGAACAAGCACCGCCTGCACGGGCGCGATCCACACCGGGAAGGCGCCGGCGAGGTGCTCGATCCAGACGCCAAGGAAGCGCTCGAGCGAGCCGAGCATGGCCCGGTGGATCACCACCACGCGCTGCCGGCTGCCATCCTCGGCGACGTAGTCGAGGTCAAACCGTTCCGGCAGGTTGAAGTCCAGCTGCACGGTGCCGAGTTGCCACTCTCGTCCGAGCGCGTCTGGTACGAACATATCGATCTTGGGACCATAAAACGCGCCTTCACCCGGTTCAACATCGTGCTTCAAACCTGATGCCTGAAGCACCTCGGTCAGAGTTGCCTCCGCGCGGTCCCACAACTCGTCCGATCCGACCCGCTTCTCCGGCCTCAGTGAGAGGGCGTAGCGAATCTCTTCGAATCCGAGTACTTTGTATGACTCCTGAAGCATCGCTATGAAGCCGCGTACTTCGTCGCCGATCTGGTCCAGCGTACAGAAAATATGCGCATCGTCCTGTGTCAGGCTGCGCACTCTCATGAGGCCATGGGTTACGCCCGACCGCTCATAGCGATGCAGACGGCCGAAATCCGCCATGCGGATTGGCAACTCCCGATAGGAGCGGAGCGAAGAGGCGTAGATCATGGCCGCCGCCGGGCAGTTCATTGGCTTGACCCCGTACTCCCGCTCGTCTACCTCCATCGTGTACATGTTCTCGATATAGGCCTCATAGTGGCCTGAGGTCTTCCAGAGGTCCGTCAGGAACAGTTCAGGCGTTATCACTTCGTCATAGCCGTACCGGTCGTAAAGGCCGCGGACGTACTCGATAAGACGATTGAATATGTATGCGCCCTTTGGGAGGAAAAATGGGCTCGCCGGCGAAATAGGGTCGAAGAAGAACAGGTTCATCTGCTGGCCCAGTTTGCGATGGTCCCTGCGGTCGGCCTCCTCCAGCATGTGAAGGTACTCGGCCTGGGCTTCTTTTGACTCCCATGCGGTCCCGTAGATCCTCTGGAGCATGGAATTCTTCTCGTCGCCGCGCCAGTAGGCGCCGGACGCAGACAGGAGCTTGACCGCCTTGATCTGGCCAGTGGACTCTACGTGCCCGCCGCGGCAGAGATCTTCAAAATCGCCATGCGCGCAGAACGTGACGTCTTCGTCCTCAGGAATTCCTTCCAGGATTTCCAGTTTGAACGGATTGTCCTTGACCAGTTCCGCCGCCTCTTTCCGGGATACTTCGCGCTCCACGAACGGGTGGTTCCGGCCAATTGACTTCCGCATTCGTTTTTCAATGCGCTTCAAATCCTCCGGCGTGAATGGCTCATCAACGGCGAAGTCGTAGTAGAAGCCATCCTGAGTCGGCGGGCCGATCGTGAGCTTCGCATCGGGAAACAATTCCACCACGACTTCGGCCAGCACATGCGCCGCGGAGTGGCGTATGCGGCTACGCAGGTCGGCGAGTTCAGGGTCTGACTGTTTCAATGCCATCTTTCTGGTCCTCTCGATACGGACGCGCAGAACGTGTTCGGTTCCGCATCCGCGGTGTCTGATATCGGTGATGGGTGCCGTGGCCCGTATGGGTGCCGGCTGGTGGCGCGCCCCGGTAGGCCGGGATTTTCAGGAGCGCGCCCCGATAGTGACACGAGTAGTGACCAGAGCAATGAGAGAGCCGTCAGTTGCGTCAGGCAGCGCGCGACCCTCGCCGGGGCGTCCGGGTGTCGGTTGAGAAGGCTGGGCAGT
>JADFPB010000059.1 GCA_022562515.1 Chloroflexota bacterium
CGCACAGCAGCCAGCGGGCCTGGAGATATACAGGCAGCAGCGCACTGGCTTCGTTCGTATACTTCCCTGAGCGCATTCGGGAACGCTGAGGTCCCATTCCGAGGAGTTATCGCCGTGCCGAAGCCCCAGAAATCCCAGAAGTCTAAGAGACGCTCGAACGGACATTCCCTGTTGCGCGAGATCGTGATCGCCGGCCCGACTCGGACGCCGATGGGCAAGTTCGGCGGCGCCCTGTCGACGGTGCCTGCCACTTCGCTCGGGGCTGCGGCGGTGAGGGGTGCGATCGAGCGCTCGGGTGTCGAACCCGGCGATGTGGACTACACGTATATGGGCAACATGCTGTCGGCCGGGCTGGGGCAGACCCCGGCGCGGCAGGCGGCGATCGAGGCGGGGATTCCTGATCACGTTTCCGGGATGACGATCAACAAGGCCTGCGCATCCGGCATGGCGTCCGTGGTGCTGGCGGCGCAGTCGATACAGGCGGGCGATGCGGAGACCGTCGTCGCAGGGGGCATGGAGAACATGTCGCTGGCCCCCCACCTGTTGATGAACAGCCGCACCGGCCAGCGGCTGGGTGATGCGGCGCTGGTCGACAGCATGATTCACGACGGCCTCTGGTGCCCCTTCGAGAACCGGCACATGGGCGGCTCGGCGGAGGCCATTGCCGAGAAGTACGAGGTGACGCGGGCGGAGCAGGACGAGTTCGCTCTGCGCAGTCACGAGCGTGCGAGCAGGGCGGCATCGGACGGCGTATTCGACGCTGAGAAGGTTGCCGTTAACGTGCCGCAGCGGCGTGGCGAGCCTCTCGTTGTGTTCGAGGACGAGGGTCCGAGGGCGGATTCGTCGGTCGAGGCGTTATCTGCTTTGAGGCCTGTGTTCCCGCCCGGCGACAGCGTGACGGCGGGGAATGCGTCGGGGATCGCGGACGCTGCCGCTGCGATGGTGGTGATGAGCGCCGAGCGCGCGGAGGCGCTTGGCGCGGCGCCGGTGGCCCGGATCACCGGCTATTCGCATGCGGGGAACGAGCCCGGGATGCTGTTCGACGCGCCGCCGCGTGCGATAGAGAAGTTGTTCGCGCGTACCGGCGAGTCGCTTGACGATTTCGACCTGATCGAGGTGAATGAGGCGTTTGCCGCGCAGGCGGTCGCGAACGGCAAGGCGCTGGAGTGGGACTGGGAGCGGGTGAATGTCTGGGGAGGCGCCATTGCGCTTGGCCATCCGATCGGCGCAAGCGGGGCCCGCATTCTTGTGACGCTGCTGCACGGCCTGCAGAGGGTGGGCGGCAAGAAGGGGCTGGCGATGGTCTGCCATGCGGGCGGCGGCGCGGTGGCGATGAGCGTGGAGAGGGTTTAGGGCTCTGGAGTCGGTTTCAGCCATTACGGTATGTCTGACAGTGATGCTCGGTCCGGTGCGGATCGTGGCGTCTGCCGTAGGCTGAGATCCCTGGGTCGGGGACGCCCAGGGATGACAATCTTGTTATTGAAGTGGACTAATGTCGCGCCGGGCCTAACTTGTGGAGAGTGACAGCGAGCGCGGCGAATCGAAACTCACGGAGGTTGACTTGACGCTTGATATCGATGGGATGAGTGTGCTCGACCGGCGGCGCATCGAGGCGATGGTCCTTGGGCCGGTGATTCGGGCGTTTCAGGGTGAGTTCGGCGAAGAGCGGACGAACGAGATCGTTCGCGGCGTGATGGAGGGGATTGCCAGGGAGCAGGGCCGTGAGCTGGCCGAGCGGGTTGGCGATGACGGCCTTGAGTCGATGTCGGCGAGCAAGGGCGCGTGGCGCAGGAACAACGCCCTGGAGACCGAGGTGCTGGCGGGAGACGCTCAACGGTATGAGTTCAATGTGACCCGGTGCCGTTATGCGGAGATGTATCAGGAGATCGGGTATGGCGATCTGGGAGCGTTGCTTTCGTGCGCGCGTGATTTCGCGTTCAGTGAGGGATTCAATCCCGGTATTACCCTGGAGCGGCGGCACACGATCATGTCCGGCGACCCGATCTGCGACTTCCGGTACCGGGTAGGCCCGGTTTCTGAGTCCGGGAGAGGGGAGGATTCTCGGGGCTCCGGGGGCGACGATGAAGCCGATTCAGGGCGCGGCGCATCTGAAAAGTCGTAGAGAACGAGGTTCCGGCCGCTGCGAATTTCGCATGACAGCAGGCCGGAGCAACGGGTTTCTGCGTACATAAGGCTATAAGTTGCTCCTTCAGCGCCTTGAGTAGGCATCTGCGGGGCGTAGAATTGACCAGTTGATACAGGAGAGCGGAGATTCCGATTCTGCACGGCCAATTTAGGCTGCGCAGGGAAGACATTTCTGCGAAGGATCGTTCCGTGCAGTGTCCTCGCCATCATGTCGAACTTGAAGAAGACAAGCGCCACGGGGTTCCGGCACTCGAATGTATGGAGTGCACCGGGGTCTGGATAGAGACTGCGGCGCTGGAGCAGCTCGAGGACCGGGTATTCCCTGAGGAGATGCGAAAGGGAACCCTCAAGTACGGTTCGCAAGAGTCAGATCTGCACTGCCCGCACTGCGAGAAAACGATGGTCCGGTTCAGGTATCGGGCCAACAATCTGGAATTGGACCACTGCCCTGACGATGCCGGCTACTGGCTGGACAAGGACGAAGACAAGCGGATTCTGGAGTTGATGAAAGAGCGGGCCTCTGATCTGAAGCGCTCTGTAACGGCCCAGGTTAGCTGGAATCGGGCGAAGAGGGGCGGGTCGCGCGGAATTCTGGACCGGATCAAGAACGTATTCAGGGGTTAGAGGCGGTGATCGCCTTTCTCTCGATGCGCTCGGATTGATCCGGCCCGTGAGATGGCCCGGAGGTGCAAATGGTTTCCGGTCCTGGTGAATTGGGTGATATGGGTGATTTGAGTACAAGAGGGGCTGAGATCAGCCTTTGCATCTTTCCTCATCTTGAGGAGTTGGTGGTCGTTGACGGCAGGGCCGGCTTGCCCGGCCGCCCGATATTCGAGGTCATGCAGGTCGACGACGTGTTTGGCGATCGGTTCTTTGACGGCGTGCAGAGCGACTTCGGCGATCTGCTGCGCCGGGATGAGCGGCCGTTTTTGAAGATGCTCGCGTTGCCGCAGGAGTTGGAAGGCCTGATCAGGATGCACGGGCTGCGGGCGATACTCAGCCGTCTGAACGGCGAGCCGGTATCCATGAGAGACGGTGAGATGCCAAACGTCGCGGTTCTCATTCTCACGGGGCCTTTCCTGACACTTGACGCCGAGGGATTGCGCAAGTCGCTGACCGAGATGTTCGGCTCGCAGCTTCAGGGCCAGCATCTGGTTGACTGTGTTGACATCGTTTCAGGGCTGGCGGAGGAAGAGCGTCAGGCGACGAGCGGCGGGAGGCCGAGCGAACTCACGAGCCTGATTCGGGGCGACGATACCCATTACGCCACCCTGTGGCAAAGCGGGGAAGGCGCCTCGCCTGAGTAACTATCTCAAAACACGTTAATCCGCCCTCCTGGGGCAGACCTACAGGTCTCAGGCGGAACAGAGTGATCCTCTCCCTCACCCTTCGACCCGCTCAGGACAGCGCTCCCACCGGGAGAGGGGTTTTCGGGATCGTTGCCAGGTAGGCGGTACGGCAGATCTCCCCTCTAACATAGGCACCCGGGTACACAGACAGAAGGGAGCGTCAGCAGGGTCCATGACACCTTGCCTACAATTACACGGAATCACCAGGATGCGAACAGAGCGCCCCGGTAGCCAGAAATCATCTGCAGGAAGTAGCCGTTGAGAGAACTTTTCGGCAACCCGGAAGACGGTTCATTTCTCGCGTGGTTCGCCGACGGCGGCGTCTGGGCGGCCATAATCATCGTCGGCGCCCTCATCGGATGGCTTGTGGCGCGCAGGGTGACGCGGCGGTTGCGGGATGGTCTTATCAATTTCGCGGATGAGAACGTTCACAGATTGCAGCTGGACTATTCGGTCCGCGACCATCGCCGGTTCTACATATTCCTGAGCGATCTGCTGATTGGCGGCGTCATCATGGGCACGGCGGCAGCGCTCGGCAGTCTTTCTGTGCTGGGCGTGAACATCGATCCGGCCCTTGACGCGCTGGCGGACATCGGCAGGGGGTTCAGGGGCTGGTGGGCCGGCAACGGCGTGCAGATCGCGATCATCATCGTCCTGGCTGTGGTCATCAGCAAGATGCTGGAGCGGACCATACCGCGGCTGATGCGGACGTTCGTGCAGCGTGTTGCGGCGACGACGGTCGACGCATCCGAGTCGGCGAAGCGGACGGAAACGCTTACCGGTGTTGCGAAGGGGGCGACGAAGGTCCTGATCACGATCATCGCGGGGATGATGATCCTCTCGGAACTCTCGGTGCCCATCGCTCCTATTCTGGGGGGCATGGGGATAGCGGGCATCGCCGTCGGGTTCGGCGCGCAGTGGCTGATTCGCGATCTGATCAACGGGATATTCATCCTGGCCGAGAACCAGTACCGGCAGGGTGACGTGGTGACGATTGCCGGCGTGACGGGCAGGGTGGAGTCGATCAATCTGCGACGGACCACGTTGCGTGATCTGGACGGGAAGGTCCACGTGGTGCCGAACGGCGAGATCACGGTGTCGTCCAACTTCACCAAGCACTGGTCGAACATCCATCTCGAGATCGGCGTGGCGTACAAAGAGGACATGCAGCACGTGTTCGACGTGATCAACGAGATCGGGGAGTCGGTGGCGAACGATCCGTACTTTGGCGAGATGATCATCGAGACGCCGAAGGTGCTTCGCCTTGATTCGTTCGATGACTCAGCCATCACCATCAAGGTGCTTGGCGTTTGCAAGCCGATGACCCAGTGGGAGATCAAGGGCGAGATGAATCGCCGGATCAAGAAGCGGTTCGATGAAGAGGGAATCGAGATACCGTTCCCGCATCAGACGATCTACTGGGGTTATGGCGCGCATCCCCAGAGAGGCAATCAGGGGACGGAGTGGGTGGCGCCTGGTGCGGAGCCTGAGGAAGAGGTGCACGAGCCGGATCCCGAAGGCGTGCCGCCGGCGTTCAGATCATTCGGGCTTGCGGCGGGCAAGCCGCTGGCGGCTCCTGCCGGCAGGAGCACCAGTGGGAGCAATGGGGGCGGACTGACGGAGGCACAGCGCCGCTCGGCGCGTGATCTGGGGCGAGTGGCCCCCGAAGAGAACGACAGCGACGGCGATGAATAAGCCGGGCAGGCACGGATGTCCCCAGCACCGCATGTGGATTGGGGCGTTTGCGGCCGTGTCGGGGAGCTGCTCCCGGTGCGTGCTCCTGGGAGTGATTTAGGATTCTGGCAGGTGCGGGGCCTGCCCCGCCCGTCCCGCGTGGCTGAACTCTCAGGCTCGGGAGCGGCAAGCCACTCTCCTACGGGTTATGGGTCGGGGCGTTTGCGGCCGGGTGTGGACAGCGGTCAAGGCATGCACGGGGGCCTGCCCGTACGGGGACGTTCATGGCAAAGAGGGGTTCTCGGTGGGGAGCGCCCTCTTTTTCGTATGGGTCATAATGTTCCGCGCGGCGCGTCAGGGCGCGGGCGTGCCAGATGAGAGGGCAGCGGGGAGAGGGAATTGGCGAGACCGGTTACGGGGGATGAGATCAGAGAGGCCTTTTTGCGCCATTTCGAGGAGCGCGGGCATCTGCGCCTGCCGTCATCGTCGCTGATTCCGGCCGCCGACCCGACTCTGCTGCTGACGAACTCTGGGATGGCCCAGTTCAAGGCTTACTTCTCGGGTGAGGCGGAGCCGCCGCAGCCGCGCGTCGTGACGTCGCAGAAGTGCTTCCGGGCGACCGACATTGACGAGGTGGGGGACGATACGCACCTGACGCTTTTTGAGATGCTGGGGAACTTTTCCTTCGCCGAGTACTTCAAGAAGGAGGCGTGTCTGTGGGCGCTGGAGTTCTGGCGGGACGTGCTGGAGTTTCCGGTGGAGCGGCTTTATGCGACGGTCCACGAGGATGATGATGAAGCCGAGCAGATATGGCTGGACCTGGGAATACCAAAAGAGCGAGTTTTCAGGTTTGGCGATGAGGACAACTGGTGGGGCCCGGCGGGAGAGGAAGGGCCGTGCGGGCCGGCATCGGAGCTTCACTACTACTACGCTGATCTCGATGCGATTCCCGGTCCGGACGATGAGGAATACGGAACGACCTGGGGGCCGAACCTCTCCAATGATTTCGTGGAGCTGTACAACCTGGTTTTCACGCAGTTCTATCACCATCTGGACGGCTCCCGGACCCCGCTGCCGGGGCAGAACATCGACACGGGGATGGGGCTCGAGCGGACCGCTGTCGCAGCGCAGGGTGTCACCAGCGTGTACGAGACGGACATCATGCGGCCGTTCATTGCGCGTGTGGAGGAGCTTTCCGGCAAGGAGTACGGGGGCGGTGGGGAGATCGATCGCGCTATCAGGGTGGTCGCGGAGCATGGCCGTTCGGCGTCGTTTCTGATCGCCGATGGCGTGGTGCCTGAGAACACGGGCCGCGGCTACATATTGCGGAGGGTGATTCGGCGGGCGATGCGTTTCGGCTTATCGCTGGACATGAAGAGTCCATTCCTGCCGGAGATTGCAGAAGTAGCGAACGAGCGGATGGCGCATGTTTACCCGGAGCTTCGGGAAAACCTGCCATTTATCAAGACGGTGCTGGCGACCGAGGAGGAGCGGTTTGCGGAGGCGGTCGAGTCTGGAAGCCGTCTGCTCGCCCGGCTGATTGATGTGCGGCCGGCCATTTTGCAGATGGTCTCGGCGCTTCGGGCGGGAGCGTCGCCGGGCGACGCGGCGGACCTGCACGACGCGGAGTCGTCGGCGAAGGCGTTGCTATCGAAGCACCTGTCGGGTGATGCTGGTGAAGTAGCGGGCCTGCTGGAGAGGGTGTTCGAGGCTGCCGCGGATGTAGGGGGGGCGACCCCGGCGTCTACTGGCAAGGTCTGGGACGATTTTCTGGGTGCCGATTGGGAAAACACCATAACCGGCTATGAGGCCGCGTATCTCTACGACACCTACGGCTTTCCGATCGAAGTGACCCGGGAGATGGCGCTGGAGAATGGGTTCAGCGTTGATCTGGATGGCTTCGAGCGGGAGATGGATCTACAGCGCCAGCGCGGTCGTGCGTCGGCGCGGTTCGGCGGGGACGCGGCCGGTCAGCGGATCTACCAGGAACTCGATTTCGACGAAACGCCGTTTCTTGGCTACGAGGCTGAGACGGCGACGAAGGCTGACTCGGTGGTGGCGGCGATCATTCGGGATGGCGTTTTGCTTGACGAGGCGGTGGAGGGCGACGAGATCGAGATCGTGCTGCGAGAGACGCCGTTCTTTGCCGAGCGGGGCGGCCAGATGGGCGACGCGGGTCTTATAAAAGGCGAGGATGGCGTTATCGAGATATCCGACACGCAGAACCCGTATGCCCGCATCAACGTTCACTACGGCCGCGTGAGCGAAGGCAAGATAAAAGTCGGCGACGGCGTGTCTGCAGAGGTCGATGCGATCAGGCGGGAGAAGATTCGGCGTAACCACACCGGCACGCACCTGATCCACGCCGCGTTGCGGCAGGTGCTTGGCAGCCACGTACGGCAGTCCGGGTCGCTCGTTGCGCCGGACCGGCTCCGGTTCGACTTCACGCACATCGCGGCGATGACCCGCGCAGAAATCCTCGAAGTCCAGCGCGTGGTGAACGACCGGATTCGCGCCAATCACGAGGTTGAGGTTGAGTACACGACCTATCAGGACGCGGTGGCAAACGGCGCGCTGGCATTTTTTGGGGACAAGTACGACGAGACGAACGTGCGCACGATCAAGATCGACGCGCCGTGGAGTTATGAGTTGTGCGGCGGCACGCACTGCTCCCGCTCCGGCGACATCGGCTCATTCTTCATCCTGACCGAGCAGAGCATCGGGTCCGGGATGCGCCGGATAGAGGCGTTTACCGGAGTGGGGGCGGAAGACCTGGTTTCGGAGCGGCTGTACTCGCTGGATCAGATATCGGCCGATCTGCAGACGCCCGTCGGTGAATTGCAGGAGCGGGTCAACTCGTTGCGTTCCGAAGCGGACGCTTCGCGGCGCCGGATAGCGGAGCTCGAGGCTTCGGTGTTGCGGGCGAGCGTGAGCGGCGGCGGTGAGGCGGTCGATGGGCCTGAGTCGGTGGACGTAGATGGTTCGCCGGTCGCGCTGCAGGTGAGACGGGTGGACGCGCCGAATATTGATGCGCTTCGGAAGACCGGCGACTTCCTGCGAGACAGGCTTGATTCAGGCGTTGTGGTGATCGGCAGCGAGATCGACGAGCGTCCGATGGTGATTGCCATGGTTACGAAGGACCTGGTGGCAAAGGGCTTTCATGCCGGAGAAATTGTGAAGCAGGTGGCGCGGGTGATGGGCGGCGGCGGCGGCGGGCGGGCCGACATCGCGCAGGCGGGCGGCCGCGATGCCGGGAAGCTGGACGAGGCGCTGGCCAGCGTGAAAGAGATCGTCCAGGCCGGGCCGACGTCGGGTTGACTGATTTGCCGGACTTCGGCGGTAGCCGCAAGCGGATACTCGCTATTGACGTGGGCGAGGCCCGAATCGGGCTGGCTGTTTCCGATGAGACGGGTTTTCTGGCCACGCCGGCGGAAGCGATCAAGCGCACCGACCCGGAGTCTGACGCCCGTGCGGTGATTGCGGCCGCGGAGCGTGTGGGAGCGGTCCGCATCGTGGTCGGCATGCCTGTTTCATTGAACGGCACTCACGGCTCCCAGGCGCGGAGGGTGCAGGGCTTTCGGCGAATCTTGATCGAGGCGACGGAGTTGCCGGTTGAAAGTTGGGATGAGCGGTTCTCGACGGTGGAGGCGGAGCGCAGGTTGCGGGAGAGCGGTGTGGAGCCAAGCCGTGATCGGGCGCGACTCGACTCGGCGGCTGCGGCGATAATCTTGCAGAGTTTTCTGGACGCGCATCGATAGCCAGAAGTCTCTGGACTCTCCTGCATGAGATGGATCACAAGCGATAGGAGGCATCCTTGGCGAAACGAATAGGGATAATCGGGTATCCGCTGGGGCATACGCTTTCGCCGGTGTTTCAGCAAGCCGGTCTGGATGACCTGGGCGTGGATGCGATCTTTTCGGCGTGGCCGACGGCGCCGGAGGATCTGGAAGCGACGGTGGCGTCGTTCCGCGAGGACGACTGCCTGGGCTCTTGTGTGACGTTGCCGCACAAGCAGGCGGTGATGCCGCTGCTGGACGAGATCGACGATGCGGCGGCCGAGATAGGCGCCGTCAACTGGATCATCAACGATGACGGGAAGCTCAGGGGCTACAACACAGATGCGCCGGGATTCCTGCGCGCAGTGAAAGAAGAGCTCGATTTCGACCCATCGGGGGCAGATGCGCTTGTGATCGGCGCAGGCGGCGCGGCGCGGGCGATTGTTTTCGCGTTGCGGGACGCCGGCGTCACCCGGCTGACGATAGCGAATCGCACGTTATCGCGGGCGCAGGCGCTGGCGGATGACGTTCGGAAGGGGCGGTTCCGGGCGGGAGCGATTGAGCTGAGCAGGGAGTCGTTGACCGATTACGCGCCGTATGCCGACCTGATAGTGAACACGTCATCGATGGGGATGGCGGGCGGAACGGCCGAGGATGACAGTCCACTCGATGCCGACCTGATCTCAGATCGCACGGTTGTCTATGACATCGTCTACGCGCCTGCTGAGACGCCGCTGTTCTTGGAGGCTGAGTCGGCCGGGGCGCGTGCGGCTACCGGGCTTTCGATGCTGGTGTACCAGGGGGTGGCCGGCTTGGAGCTGGCGACGGGACTGGAGGCGCCGGCGGAGCTGATGTTGCGGACGGCGCGTGCTGCGGGCAGGTGACTCTGGCCGGATGACTCTGGACTGAATGGGGATTGGGCCGTTTGCGGCAGGACGGGAAGGTGAGTTGCTCCCCGTGGGTTGCAGGCTGGGGCAGGCAGGACTTCCAGTAGCTCACTTGTGTAATTACGGAGATGGTTCTGTGGGGATGCCGGACGGTTCGGTGTTCGACTCTTCGTTGAGAAAGAAGGCGACGAACAGAGCCAGCCCCGTCACGATCGCCAGATCGGCAATATTGAATACACCGCCGAAACCGGGGTCAATCCAATCAAGTACCGACCCGCCAATTAGACGGTCAAATAGATTGGCGGCGGCCCCGCCGGTCATCATGCCTACGGGAAACGAGGCCCTGCTTCCGGCCAGCCATGCCCACGTCAAGATCCCGATCATTGCGAGGGCCGCAACAGCTAAGGCGGAATTGCCCAGAGTGCTGTTCCCAAGTCCAAAGGGGGCCTGCGAGTTGTACAGGATGCGCAACTGGGCATCGCCGACAATGGCGATTGGCGAATCGTGAATCAACTGTGAGATAGCTATCTTGGACAGCGCGTCGGTGGCCAGGGTCGCTCCGAACGCGACGATCAGCAGGCGTCTTTGGCGCCGTTTTACGCCGGGTGCGAGATCGGGTACTGAGGTCATCGTGTCTGATCGCGGTCCAGTGGCCGGTGCATCAACCTTCCGTTGCCTTGTTCTTCTCCGCATCGAGATGCGCTTCAGCCCCGCGGATGCCGGCCATCGCCTGCTCGCTAGTACGATCATCGAGCAGGGCAAGGGCTTCTGAGCGTGACGTGGTCAGGTCATTCCGCTGATTCGCGGGCATCTCCGCGACCGCGACGACGGCTGTCCAGGTCATCAGGGAACGATCCGCCGGGTCTGCGGCGTCCCATGCGCGGAACATATCCGCCCACGCCTTTCGTTGCCGCTCGGGGCTGAGTCGTGCGAGGCCCTGGACGATCCGGGCCATCATGCGCTCGCGGGCGCGATCGGGCTGGGTTGGCAGGATGACCGCCAGGAAATGCGTCATCATCCCTTTGCGCTGGTAGTGTTGCGCTATGGCCCTGCCGATCGTCAGAACGAGAACCCCGGTAACAAAGAAGCCAAGACCGACGCTGCTCTGGGCATCCCAGTCCTGGAGCGTTCCGAATGCCTCTCCGTTCAGCACGGACATAAAGCCGTAGAAAAACACCACCCACGCGGCCGTGAATACAACTTGTTTCAGAAGCGTCTGGGAAAATGTCTCGAAGAAGAACGGCTCGCCGATACGTTTTTTAATCCGGCCCTTGACAAAGATCATCCACGGAACCACCGCGATCATGAGGGCGACGCCTGTCCAGAACTGGGTTGTGATCGGGAAGGCACCGGGTTCTCCGATGGTTGAGAAAACGGTGCGGCCGATGAAGAGGTGATGGAAAGCGAACCCGAAGTTCAGCGCCAGCAGCAGTAGCAGCAGCTCGCGGAAAGCGATGCTCGGATAGCCGCTGAATAGCCCGTCGCGCAGCCGGACGAGCCGCTGCACAAGCTTCAGCATGCCGCGCATCAAGACGATAGGGATGATGCCGACTGCGACGCCGAAGGCGAGGGAGTTCCAGTTCCATGCGGGCAGCGCCCAATCCACGTCCGGTGGGTGGCCGGCGAACAGGTAGCGCAGGCCCAGCACAAGCATCAGCGTGCCGCCCACGAGAGTGCGGCCATCGCCGAACAAGAGGTCCGGACGGAAAAACATTCGGATGGGCGTGCGGGCCTGGGCCCACGGGAGCGCGACGAGGATGCCCCCGAACGCGATGACGGCCGGAAGGGCGAAAAAGAAGCCGGACTTCACGTTGAAGGACCATCCGGTTTCGGTGACTGCCAGGCCGGTGACCAGGATGATCCACATGGTGAGTATGGCCGTCACCCAGGGGACTGTCCGATAGCTGAGGTAGCTGTGGCCAAGCGTGCGGCCCGCGGGCCAGAGCATGGCGATCGTGGGCGTGCCGATGAGGGCGACGACCAGGTAGTAGTCTTCCAGAGCGAAGAACAGCCCGAGCGTTACGGTCCACCAGATTCCTAGCGCGGGCAGCACTTCCCGAGGGAATCGAGGGAACACCGGGAGGTCCCCCTGGCGGGTTGTTACGACTGGTTCGCCGGGCGTGCCGGCGGGATACTGTGCGGGTCGTTCGACGAGCGCCACCCTCTCTACTCCACGCAGCAGCTCATCTGCGAAATGTCTCTTGTGAAGGCCTGGGCGACGCGCTTTATGCCCTCGCTGAGGGTCGGGAAGACGTGCACCGTGTCTATGATGTCATCGATTGTCAGGCCGAACTTCACTGCGAGCGTTGCTTCGTGGATGAGCTCGGCTGCGTGCGGGGCGACGATGTGGACGCCGAGGATCTTTGAGTTCTCCGGGTGGATCACCATCTTGAAGACGCCCCGTGTCTCTTTCATGGCTTCTGCGCGCGGCACCATCTCGATGGGGATGGTGCGGCATGAGCAGGCGTTGAACCGCCGCATCTCTTCTTCTTCGGTGATGCCCACGGATGCCACTTCAGGATTCGTGAAGACGGCGTGGGGAATCTCGTCGTAGTTGATGGTTTTCCAGGGCATGTTCAGCGCGTTCTCGGCCGCAAACGCACCTTCCTTCGCGGCTACAGTCTCCAAAGGCAGCTTCCCTATGCAGTCACCGGCCGCAAATATGTTCGGATTAGATGTGCGGTAGTACTCGTCGGTCTCAATGAAGCCGGCGCTGTTGGCAGTCACACCGGCAACGTCCAGGTTGAGGTCGCCGGTATTGGCCGCAATGCCGGCTGCCAGCAGCAGGTGTGTGGCGGTCAGTTGTTCCAACTCCGTAACAAGAGACCGGGCGCGTTGCACACCCTTGCCAGATCGCACCTGAACGCCTTTGACGCCGTTGATGGAGGTGACGCTCTCTATCGTTACGCCCGTCCTGATCTCGATGCCTTCCGTTTCCAGTACTCGGCGGATCTCTGCACCAATCTCCGGCTCTTCCCGCGGCAGCACCTGGTCCATGGCCTCAAGCACCGTGATCCTGGTACCGAAGTGCGAGAACATCTGGGCGAACTCAAGGCCAATAGGGCCGCCGCCGATGACAATCATCGACTCGGGCAGGTCCTCGAGTTCCATGACCGTTTCATTGGTCAGGAAGCCCGAATCTTCCAGCCCATCGATGGGCAACACTCGAGTTTTCGACCCTGTCGCAACGATGAACTTTTCAGCCTCGTACCTGGTTCCGTTCACTTCAACCGCACCCTCCGAGACGAAGCGGGCGCGGCCTTCGATCAACTCGACGGTCGAAAGACTACCCAGCACATTGATGTAGTTCTGGTGCCTCAGGGCGTCGACCAGCTCTCGTTTCTCCTGTATGGCCGTCCTGAAATCGAACGTCGACTCGTGCCCATTGGAGAGGGCTTTGAACGGCGAGCGCGGACCGTAGTAGTACTCGGCCCCAACAGCCAGAAGGTGCTTGCTGGGCACGCAGCCAACGTTGACGCAGGTGCCTCCAATCGGCAGCCCCTCATTGACCATCAGCGCGGTTTTGCCAAGATCGTTGGCCTTCGTTGCGGCTGCGAAGGCGGCCGCACCGCCGCCAATGATGATTAGGTCTGGATTAGACATTGATTCATTCCCTCTTCTCTAACGGTCTGTTCAACAGTTCATAATATCAATATATTCGGATGCACGGATATAAGCATAGGTGCAAAACGTTCGATGGACGAGAACAACGAACTTTCTTGAGGCTTTCCGAATCCCGGCAGCGCCCGACGCTCCAACCAGCTTACGGGCGGCTATTTCTATTTCTCCGCGGGGTAGCCACCCCGTTCCAGGGCGTCCTTGATTTCGTCCAACGAGACCCTCCTCGTCAAACGTGATGGTCACCTGCCTGGCGTCCAGATCCCCGTCA
>JADFPB010000244.1 GCA_022562515.1 Chloroflexota bacterium
TCTCCAAGCGTCCTCCCCGTGACAGTCATCTCGTCGAGATTCAGCAACGACGACAGCCGGTTCAGCACGGCTTCGATTCCGCCCGCGTAATAGAGGTCCTCCATCAGGTACTGCCCCGATGGCTTCAGGTTCAGGATCATCGGCGTCTTTTTGGATAGCTCGTCGAAGTGCGACAGCGGCAGGTCGATGCCCAACCGGCCCGCGATGGCCGTGAGATGGATGATGGCGTTCGTCGAGCCGCCTACCGCCAGCAGCAGCCGGATGGCATTGTCGATCGCGCCTTCCGTCATGATCTGCGAGGGTCTGATACCAGCCTCGACCAGCCGTACGATCTGCCTGCCTGCCGCCTCGGAGTGTGAGCGCCGCCGCGCGTCTGCGCCCGGTATCGTGGCGCCCCCCGGCAGGCTCATGCCGATCGCCTCGGCTATCCCGCCCATCGTCGATGCCGTACCCATCACCATGCAGTGTCCGGCAGAGCGGTAGATCGCCTCCTCCATGGAGTCGTACTCGTCCTGCGTGATCCGGCCGGCCCGCAGCTCCGCCCAGTAGCGCCGGCAGTCCGTGCACGAGCCGAGGTCCTGCCCGCGCCAGTTGCCCTTCAACTGCGGCCCGCCCGTCACCAGAATCGCCGGAATGTCCGCCGACGCCGCGCCCATCAGCATCGCCGGAGTCGTCTTGTCGCAGCCCGCCAGCAGGACGACTCCGTCCAGTGGCGCCCCGCGCAGCATCTCTTCTACGTCCATCGACATCAGGTTGCGCAACAGCATGGATGTTGGCTGCAGGAAGAACTCACCGAGCGAGATCGTCGGAAACTCCAGCGGGAAGCCGCCCGCCGCCGCCACGCCGCGCTTCACGTACTCCGCAAGATCGCGCAGGTGCGCGTTGCAGTGCGTCAGCTCGCTCCAGGAGTTCGCAATGCCGATCACCGGCTTGCCCCTGAAAGCTTCTTCGGAAAAACCCTGCGCCTTCAACCCTGACCGATGGAGAAACCCCTCGAGGTCCTTCGGCCCGAACCACTCCTCGCTCCGCAATATTCCGTTGCCGTTTATTTTGTTGTCGCCGGGTGCCATCTTCCTGCCTGTGCCCCTGCCTGAACCAAAACTCGTATACGTGTTTGACGGGCCGGTAATGTAGCACGGGGCGGCAGGCCAACGTCCTCGGCGTGGTATCGTCAGGCGACACGAGGAAACGATGACAGTCCAACCAACTACGAGCACCCGCTTTCCGCAGATAGACGCCGCGGGCTCGCCGCGCGAGATCGGCCGCGCGATAGGCGAATCCGCGCGCGACACGTTCCCGCCGCTCATCGAGCACGTCCTGTTCCGCATGAACCAGCGCCGTGCCGCGCCGATCACCCGCGAGCAGGCGCTCCAGGCCGCGAGCCGGTTCTTCGCCCCTGTTGAGGCGTACTCCCCTGATTCCATGGAAGAGCTGCGCGGCACGGCCGAGGGCGCAAGCATCACGCCCGAAGAGGTGATGTTGATAAACGCCCGGAGCGAAGTCCCGCGTCTGCTGGCAGGGCAGGGCGGAGCGGCGGAAGGCTGCACTACCGTGGCCATCGAAAAGACGCGAGCGGCCAACAACACGGCCGCCATCGGCCAGAACTGGGACAACGACGCGGAGATGAGCCCGTTTTCCTATGTCATCACGCGGCGTCCTTCTGGAAAACCGGCGTTCATGGCATGGTCACAGGCCGGCATCATCGCTTACATGGGTTTCTCAGAAGCCGGCATCGGCATCGCAATGAACGCACTTCCCGGCGGCAGCCGAAGCCCGGACCTGCCGCCCGGCCTGCCGTGGTACTTCACGGTGCGAGGCGTCTACGAAGCCACCGATCTGGATGGCGCAATCGCGGCTGTCGAGGGCAGCACACGCGCTCGCTCCGGCAATCTTGGCCTGGTTACAGCGCAGGGCGCGGCCGACATCGAGGCCACGCCAGATACGTTCCGGGTGGTGAACGCCGACCCAAACGGCGTGATGGTCCACACCAACCACTGCGTCCACCCCGATCTTCTCGAGGTCAACGAGACGCACGCAGACGAGCTCTATGGTCAGACGTTCGACCGCAAGGCACGCTCGCACTCGCTGCTCAACGAGCGGACCGGAAATAAAATCTCCATCGACGATATGAAGACGATACTCTCCGACCACGACGGCCATCCGACCTCGATCTGCCGCCACCCGAACGAAGAGCTAACGTCCGGCGCCGACCGCAGCGTCGTATCGATAATCGTCGAGCCCGAAGCAGGGCGCATGCACCTGACCCGCGGCAACCCCTGCAGCAATCCATACGAGGTCTACACACTTGCCTGAGAGCCGCTTCTAATGGGCCTGATGAGCCCGACCGTCATACGGATCACCGGATTCGTCCTGGTCGCAGGCACGATCGCGTTCATCGTCGCCGGATTCATGGGCCAGGGGGAAGAGCAAACCACCGGCAGCGTGCTTCTGACAGGAGTGGTCATTGGCGGCCCCCTCTCCGCCATTCTCGGCGTGATAACCGGGATGGTCTGGGAGAAGCTGTTCGGGCCGCTCAAATCGGTCGAGCACCTGGACATGCGCAAGAGGCACTACAAGACACGGCGCGATCGCGAGGCCCCACCCTCAGACGAAACCGACCTCCGCCTGGACCCAGACCGCGCCCGCGCCCCCGAGCCGGTATCGGAGCGTCGCTACACCGGCAAAGGCGGGGGGAAGCGCCGCCGGTAGAGCGCCAAAAGGCCCGCCAGGCCGGCCAGGCCGGCGGCCCAGGTACACCTAGCCCACGGCACGAGGCCGGTACTGCAATGCCTCCGCAAGATGAGACGTCTCGATGCCTTCCGAGCCGGCGAGATCGGCGATCGTGCGGGCGACTTTGAGCACCCGGTGGAAGCTGCGTGCCGAGAAATGGAGTTGCCTCATAGCCATCTGCAGTAGCTCCTTTGCAGCGTTCTCTACCTGGCAAAA
>JADFPB010000060.1 GCA_022562515.1 Chloroflexota bacterium
ATGCAGGCCAGGTTGCCCATGACCATGCCGAAACAATGATACAGCGGCACCGGGATACAAACCGAATCCTGCTCGGTCAAACCCAGCACATCGGCATTCATCGCGGCGTTGTTGAGAATATTATGATGGGTCAGCGTCGCGCCCTTGGGGGTGCCGGTGGTGCCTGACGTGAACTGGATATTGATCGGGTCGGAAGGCGTTAGCCCGCTGACCGCGTCCAGCAAGCCGGCCGCGGAAATTTCACCTGCCTGCAGCACATCACCGAAGTTGATCATGCCGGGGGTCTGTTCCTTGCCCAGCCGGATGACGTGGCGCAGTTCGGGGGCCTTTGCCGACGCCAGCGGCCCCTCGCCAATCTCGGCCAACTCGGGCAACAGCTTCCCCAGCATGGCGATATAATCCGAGGACTTGAACTTGTCGGCGCTAATCAGGGCGGCGCAGCCTACTTTATTGAGGGCATATTCCAGTTCCGACAGGCGGTAGGCGGGGTTGATATTGACCAGGATCATGCCGGCCCTGGCGGTGGCGAACTGGGTGACGGTCCATTCCCAGCAGTTGGGCGCCCATATGCCAATGCGTTCGCCGGGCTTCAGCCCCATGGCCAGCAGCCCTTCCGCCAAGGCCGCGGATTTTTCGGCCAACTCGTTGTAAGTCCAGCGGATATCCTGGTGGCGTACGATCAGTGCAGGGCGCGTGCCCCATTGTTCGACCGCCCGGTCCAGCGCCTCGCCGATGGTCATTTCCAGCAGCGGCGGCTGGTCGGCGCCCTTTACGTAGCTGGGCTTATGATCTGATTGAGTGGTGGACAACGCGCTTTCCCCTTTACTGGTGTTATTCTTCCCCGAATCAGCGCCCGAGTTCAAGCTTTGCGCCTGAAAACCAGTGTGCACCAGTCGTCCAGCGTGATCCGCGATTCCGCTGTGAATCCCGCGTCAATATAGGCCACCTGCACCTCCGCCGCCTGCTCCCGCGTGATTCCCGAGAGGACCAGAGCCGCCCCGCTGGCCGAAATTCCGGCAATTCCCGGCGCCAGCCCGATCAGCGGGTCGGCCAGGATGTTGGCGGTGATCAGGCCAAAAGGCGCCTTGGCCGCAATAGCCGGATCAATCACCCCATCGGCGGTGATGGTTTCTATGCCCGGCGCATTGTTGCTCTCGACATTCGCGGCGGCGGTCCCGGCCGCCACCGGGTCGATGTCGACGTCAAAGTTTTCGTCACGCGGCACCGATACCACCTGCGCGTCCGCAACGCGCGCGCAGAACGAGTACATCCCGAATGTCGGCTCGCAATCCAGAAGCCGCTCACCGGGCTCCACGAATAGCCTCAGAAGCAGATCGATTAGCTCATCGCCCCCCGCACCTGCCAGCAGACACTCGAACGGCATGCCCGTGTAATCAGCCAGGGCCTTGCGCACCGCATTCTGGTTGGGGTCCGGGTACAGGTGCAGGCTGGAAGCGCCTATGGCCCCGGCAACTTCGGGGTGCGCGCCAAACGGGTTCTCGTTCCCGTTGAGTTTCACCACCTCTTCGGGGCTGATGCCGGCGCGCCGCGCCAGCTCCTCTGCCGGATCAACGGGAGTGTACGCCTCGATGCTCGAGAGGTGGCTGCGGATGAGTTTTGTGACGTCTGTCAACTTCGATATTCCAGAGGCCCGAGAGGCCAAGATTATCGGGCGGCTATTCACCGACCAATTTTTTTAATCGAATATCGGCGGCGGCGGCGTGACCGCCAAGGCCTTCAAGTTTTGCCAGTTCTATCGCGTGCTTTCCGATATCCATAAAGGCGTCGGCGTTGATCGCGACCACCGGCGTGAATCGTAAGAAATTCCTGACGCTGAGGGCAGACGCGAATCTCGCGGTTCCAGAAGTTGGCATGACGTGGCTTGGACCCGCGATGTAGTCCCCAAGCACTTCCGCCGAGTACTCCCCCACGAAGATACCGCCCGCGGACTTGATTAGTGGAACATATCGGTGCGGATCCGCGACCGCAAGACAGAGGTGTTCCGGGGCCATCGAGTTGGCGAGCCTTACAGCCTCTTCAACGGTCTCTACCAGCACGATCGCGCCGTTGTCGTCCAGCGCGGCCTGCGCGATGGCACGGCGGTCCAGCGCTGTTAGCCGCTCGTCCAGGGCAGTCTCTACTTGATCCGCCATTTCCCGGGACGTTGTCACCAGGACTGGCCGCGCCATGGGATCGTGTTCCGCCTGCGCTATCAGGTCCGCCGCACAGAATTCAGGGTTGGCGTCCGCGTCCGCTATCACCAGCGTCTCCGTGGGGCCGAATATGCCATCGATTCCCACTTCGCCGTAGAGCAGTTTCTTGGCGGCGGTCGTGAAGACATTCCCCGGCCCGCAGACGATATCGACCGCCGGGACGGTCTCGGTACCAAGGGCCATGGCCGCTATGGCCTGCGCTCCTCCAATTTTAAAAATCCTGTCCACGCCCGCTATTGAAGCTGCCGCCAGGATGGACGGGTCCGGAAGCCGTCCGCCCGATGCGGGTGTGCAGAGAATTACTTCCGACACTCCGGCCACCCGTGCCGGTATCGCAGTCATGAGCACCGTAGAAGCAAGCGGCGCGGTGCCCGCAGGAACGTATATGCCGGCGCGGGCCACTGGAGTGACTACCTCACCGTAAGACTCGTCGGGATCGGTCCAGCCGGCCGGGCACGCGGACTTTTGGAACGCTTCGATTCTTCCCGCAGCGAATTCCAGAGAGCAAAGTATCTCCGGCGGCAGCTCACTGGCGGCCGCCGACATCTCGTCTGCGGGCACCTCGATGAACTCCAGCTCCACCCCGTCTATCTCGCCAGAGTGGCGCAGGATGGCCCGGTCTCCGTCTCTGCGAACGTCGGCGATGATCCTCGCCGCTACCTGGAGAGCGGTCAGATCTTCCCCGAAGATGCGCTTTACGCTATCTCGAATCTGATCCGGCAACGGGTCGTCGAGTGCCCACGATCGGCGTGTAAAGAAGCCTTCCGCCTCTTCCGCACCGTGCAGCCGCCTCATTTCGATCCCTTGCGCTCGGCCAGAGCCGCCTGGAGCGAATCGAACGATTCGCATTCGGAACGGAACACGTAGGCCGCCTCGTTGACGGTGATCCCACTTCCACCCAGCGCCCGCAGGTGGTCGACAACGCGGATCAAGTCCTTGCGCTGGACAACGAGCTGGACGCCGAACCACGTCTTCCCGTCATCGGAGTAGACGCGTGAGATAGTGGGGCCGTGAATTCCGGCCAGTTCCCGTTCGCGCATCAACATCGCGGCCACTTCTTCTTCGGACTCGCCCTGGATGTTCGCGGAAAGCCGTTGAAAACCGCGGCCCCTTATGTACGCCTCAACCCGCTCCAGGATTTCCCGCGTGAGATCAAGTTTCTCCGAATCGGACTCGAGAACCGAGATATTCCCGATGATCGCGGCCTGGGACGCCTGGATCAAGCCGTCGGACAGCGGCCTCAGGCCGTTCTCGCGCAACGTCGTGCCGCTTGCCGTGATATCGGCGATAAGGTCCGCATAGCCCATGACAGGCGCCGCCTCAAGCCCGCCACTTGCGTGGACCAGCGTGAAAAAGTTGATCCCCCGCCTGTGCAGCGAGCGGTTTACGAGGCGCGGGTACTTGGTGGCGATTCGAAGTTCTTTGCCGCGTTGCCTGAACTCCAACGCCAGATCTGCGAGATCCGCCAGCGAAGTGATGTCGAGCCATCCATCCGGGACGGCGACGACGAGGCTGGCGGCCCCGAAACCCAGGTCTTCGTAGAGGGTCAGTGAGTCCCCGCCCTCCCGGCGCGTTTCCAGGAAACGGTCCAGCCCGGTAATCCCAACATCCGCGCTGCCATCGTCGACCTCACCGGGTATATCGGATGATCTCTGATAAAGAACGTCGACGCCGGGAAGGCTCGGGATGACGGCTGTGTACCGGCGCTGGCTGGCCCGCTTCACGGCCAGGCCGCAGTCGCGGAGAAACTGCTCAGCCGGCTCGTGCAACGCGCCTTGAGAGGGGAGCGCGAGGCGCAGGTTGGACATTAGCTGGCGGCCTCCACGACCTTTAGCACCGCGTCCGTGTTGTATGCGAACCCGAGCGCAGGAGTGTCGGTATCGCTGCCGAGCGCTCTGACGAGTCCGTCGTACCTGCCGCCACCGCCAAGCTTCTCGCCCTCTGGGCCCTCCAGGTCGAAGACGGAGCCTGTGTAGTAGGCGACCTCTCTGGCGAGTCCAAGATCCACCGTGATGGCGCTTTCCGGGATACCTTCGGCTATTACCGCCTGAATTACATCCTCAATCAGCCCGGCCGGCGATGAGTCCTGGCCTGCGTTTGCCATGGTTTCTCTGGTCCGCTTAAACGCCTCTTCGGGGCGGTCCTTGATTTTCGCAAGTTCGGCCAGCAGGTCCAGGGCGCCGTTTACGGCAGCCGGATCGTCCGTAGAGTGAATCTTCAACGCCAGTCGCGCAAGAATGTCGTCCGGGTTCCTGGACCCTACCGAGCCACTGAACGAATTGCCCAGGGAGTGGGTCAGGAGGGCCTCGATCTTCATGCTCGCAGGCAGGCTTCCCGGCGCAGTGGCGGCACTTCTGTTCCCGGGATCGACATCGGCTGCTAGCGGCAGCAAGCCCATCTCAGCCGCCTGTTGTCGGACGCGCTCGGCGCCCCCGGCTGCGAGGGTTCCCACACAGTTGATCAGGAATAGCCGGGCGCGGTCGGACAATGTCATCGGCTGCAGGAGGTCCCAGATCAGACCAACGTGGCCGATGACCAGCCGGGGTTGATCGATTCCCAGTACCTTCAGCCCATCCAGCGCCATCGCGATGATCTCTCCATCGGCGGAGGGATCCGCGATGCCGATGAGCTCCGCGCCGGTTTGCGTAAACGAGCCGGAGAGCCCGTTATCGTAAGCATCCGGCGATGGATAGCGGAAGACCGGTCCGGAGTACTCAAGCCTCAGCGGCAGATCAGCGATGCGGCCCGATTCAATGATGTGCCGGATGACGGGTGCGGTGAACTCCGGTCTCAGGCTGACTTCGTATCCGCCGGGGTCCGTGAAACTATAGAGTTGGGCGGCCAGTTCGCCACCGGATTTCCGAAGAAATAGCTCGGTTAGCTCGATGATGGGCGTATCAATGCGCTTGTACCCGCGAGCAGAAAAGATTGCGCGGCTGGCCTCCGAGGCAGCGTTGAACTTTTGCCACGAGTCTGCATCGTAGTCGCGCAGGAGCGGAAGCTTCTTGATTGGAGATAGATCGGTCAATGTCTTACAGAACAGTGTCTGGTACTGGCGCGCTCATCGAGCGGTTCCCAAATTATTCCGGGCAATCCATTGTATGTCTCGCGGGCGAGGAGGCCCAAGGCATGGACCATGACGAGCGGCAACAAGTCGCGTCTTTGACCGTCCTGACGGTGCTACCCGATAATCTACCTCACGCCAGTTGGAATTGGCTGCCAGTTAAGCCGGAACAACCCCCTCCAGATGCCAGATGCAGATTCCTGAGACGATGAACCGGTGAAAATGCCGGTAGCCGTCGTCACTGATTCAGCCACCGCCCTGCCGCCTCGCCTCTACGAGGAGGCTGGGCTGCTGGTTACGCCGATGGAGATCACGCTCGGGGGCCGCACTTATGACGATGGCCCGGATGGAGTGGGTGATGATTTCTACGATCTCCTGAGGAGCCACTCTGAGATTCCCAGGACTTCTGCTCCCCGACCCGCCCGCTGGCTGGAAAACCTCAGCATGGCGAAGGAGCAAGCCGACTCGATTTTCGTGGTGACCCTTGCGGCAAACATGAGCGCGGCATACGACTCGGCCCGCGTGGCTGCTGAGATGGCTCGTGAAGAGGATCCAGATGTGGAGATCACCGTCTACGACTCCCGCACCGCGGCCGGCAGCGAGGCGCTCATCGCGCTTGCCGCAGCGCGTACGGCTGCGGCCGGCGGCAGCCACGAAGAGGTGACGGCAACGGCACACAGGGTTGGGGACAGGGTCCGGCTAGTGGCTTATCTGGATACGCTCGAATACGTGTGGCGGAGCGGCCGCGTCCCGAGGGTCGCGGTCTGGGCGACGTCCCTGTTGAAGATGAAGCCGGTCATGGAGATGACGCGGGGGAAGGTGCAAAGCCTGGCCCGTCCGAGGTCGCGTGCCAGGGCGATGGACCGGATCATGATCGAAATGGCGAAAACGGCGGGCGCACTTCCCATTCATGTCGCTGTGATGCATGCCGACGCTGCTGATGAAGCACGTGTGCTGCATGATCAGATTGAGCGCGATTTCAACTGCGTTGAGTTGATCGTCACGCAGTTTGCCCCGTTCATGGGAGCGCACACCGGCCCGGGGCTTGTAGGGGCGTCGTTCTGGGCCGAGTCTTAGCCCAGCATTATCTGTGACAGGCGTGGGCCGGGGCTGGCGAATTCGGCCCGCGGGATCGGCGTCAGGCCAACAAAAGCAGAACGATCTGCGGAATCGCGGCCGCGCCGAGAAGCCACGCGTACCGGCTGAGTGCCACGCCCGGCAGGAGTTGCTTTATGGCGACGTTCATTGTCGCGATAGTCCAGGCGTTGATGACTATCCAGATCACCGGGCCGACGATAGGGATTGGGAACAGCATCGCCAGAAACAGGGGCGCGTGAGC
The DNA here is from genome assembly GCA_022562515.1 of Chloroflexota bacterium. Lineage (GTDB taxonomy): Bacteria > Chloroflexota > Dehalococcoidia > Lucifugimonadales > Lucifugimonadaceae > UBA1151. The sequence continues at coordinate 6,617 of JADFPB010000060.1, forward strand.
GTAGCCGATCAGTCGTGATGCCCGCCTCTGCGTGACAGGGTCGGCGCGATTCGGAAGCCAATGGCCGCCCATGCGGATGAGAATGTGTGCCATGAGCCACCAGCGAACGCCGATGACAATCGCGGCGGCCAGCCCGAGTCCGGGACCGCCCGCAGTGAGGCCAATCAGGGACGAAACGGCCGAGAGGAGGATGATCTGCACCGATTGAAATTGGGCGAACGGATCTTCATCAATGTCACTGAAAACCTGTTGGTCAAGAATCGCGACTCCAACCATCCGTGTGCCGAGCGTTCTGCCCCTGCGACTTCCTCCACCCCGCTGTTGGGACATTAGCCTTCGAATCCCCATATGGCGGCGGCAGTGCCGCCCATAACCTGCTCGACCTCTTCGGTTCCGCTCCATGCCGGATGCGTGCGCACGCCTTCCAGGGTATTGCGGTAGCCCTCGCGGCCCGCTGAGGGAGGGAAGTCGGAGGCCCACATCATGCGAGTGGCGCCGAACGCTTCCCGCGCGGATTCGATCAACGGGGGCACGCTATCGAAGTCAAAGTGTGGTTCGAGGCGCGGGGGACGGCCGCTGAACTCACCAAGACCGGGCACCTTGATGAACGTGTTGGGGAGCTCGGAAAGCGATAGCGCCCGATGGAACTCGTCGTAAGGCGGCTCGAAACTTTTTCGGGCGCCCGCCAGATGCTCGATCACGATCCGGGTATCGGCGCAGGCTTCGACCAGCGCCCGGAATTCGCCGGACGCGAATCTGGTGACGTCGCCAAGGCAGGAAACCACAAGGCCAAGCTCACCGGCCAGTTTCCAGATCGCCAGCGGATCAGCACCGCGTACACGGTCGTCGGGGTAGAGCCGCACGCCGGCGGCGCCCTGCTCTTTCAACGCGGTCAGCGTACCTGCCTGGTCAGCGTCATCCGGATCCAGCAAGACGACGACTTTGAGCCGGCCATCGTAGGTCTCGGCGCACTCGAAGAGATAGTCGTTGTCATAGGTTCCGCCGTGCTGGATCAGTACAGCGTTGTCGACGTGATTCATGTCCATCTCGTGAATCAGCGTCTCGATGGGCTCGAACCAGTTGCGTCCGGCGTGGCAATGGGTATCGATGATGCGCATTAAATATGCCGCCTGTAATCCCCGTGATACTGGGACTGTTGATTTCAAGTTGTGATGAGAACCGTAGTGCGCAGCGCGCGCGCTGGCAAGGGGCGTCCGAGATATGCGGCTAAGCGCGCTCAATCGTCCCGTCAGGAACGACCCGCGTCACCTCACCGGTTCCCCTGAAGGCAATAGCCTTAATTGTGGCGGAGACCGTTTCTCCGGCCTCGAAGCGCCGGGCAGTGCCGTTTTTGAGCGCAGAGTCCATGCCGCCGTTGTCAAAACTGGTACACGGCTCCAGTCCAACGTTGTACGTCCGGCCGTACCAGGGGTATCCATAAGCCCCGAGAGACCGCCAGTACCAGAGATATTTGAATACGTCAGTCGGGTAGGAGACAGCGAAACCCACGCCCGTCTTCTCATTCGTGACCGCGTACCAGCCCTCCGACTGGCCGGTCATGTACGCCATGTCAACGGCGCGGGTCTCCTTACCGGGGAAGGTGCGGAAGTCCACCTCGCTGCCATCCACCGCTCTCGACATTGGCCACGGCCCTTCGAAGCCGGGCTCCAGCCTGGAGTTCGGTTCGATCTTTTCGCCATGATTGATGATTCGCGATTCCGGTAAGTCGAGCCGGCAGTCGGAAGAGAGGAACGGCTCGCCAATTGCGATGTGCTCCAACCAGACGCAATGGGCCGGCTCCTCGCCTTCATTTATCACGGACTCGTCCACGGTCAGGATCGCTTCGCCAACGCTGATGGACAGCGTTTTTTCGACAAAAAATGGAGTTCTCGGACCCCTGGCGCTGAACCGGGCGGCAACTCTATCCCTGGTGTCCTCAACGATCTGAACGTCCCACGGCAGCGTGTTCAGCTCGGCGTGCAGGCCGAGCTCGACGCCCGTGGAACTGGACGGGTTTCCGGCGTGCGGCACAACCGTCTGCCAACCCCCCTCATAGACGTCCAGCCACACGCTCTCAGGCGACCCGGACGTGGGAAGAAAGCGCCGGGGATCCCGGACTCCCCACGGTGACCTCCACATGAAGTCCGTATCAGACGCCTTGTGAACGAAGGAGTAGATGTCCGCTCCTTTGTCGGCAAGCACTATCACCCTGATCTGCTCGTTTTCCAGGATGACCGTCTTCAGCCCGCGGTAGGTCCAGGCGTCGGATATCCGGCAGCCGTCGGTGCGCTCGTCCTGATAATGCATCTGTTCCTCCGTTTAGCCTGGCCGTCGATTAGAGAGGTGTTCCACCAGAATTCATTTAGCGTTCATCTTTGTCTACTGAAACGACTGTATTGAACGAAATCTGTGCGGGTCATCCCGAGCCCACTAGAATTCTGAACACGTCTTTTTCCGGCCGGATCATACGCTCAAAACCGTCGCTGATCGCTCGTTCGAGGGGCACTTTGCAAGAAATCAATGGCTTCACATCAACCTGGCCGCTGGCGATCATCCGGACCGCCAGGGCGCATTCGCCCGGGCTGGCTGCAACGGACCCGATCACGGTTTTCTCAGTGCCCACCACCTGATTGAAGTCCATCTCCGGCGTTGCGGAATAGATCCCAACGAGAACGATCTTCCCGCCCCGCCGGGCGATCCGAATCGCGTCCACCGGCGTCGTCTTCGCTCCGGCGGTCTCGAAGACGATGTCGGGGCCGACGCCCTGCGTCAACTCGAGCACCTTCGCATCGTATTCACCATCGGCGGCGTTCAGCGTCTCGTCGGCGCCGAACTGCGACGCCAGCTCCAGGGCCTCGGCTCTGCGGTCGATGGCGATGACCCGGGCGGCCGACGCCTTCAAGATCTGGAGTATGAGCAGGCCCACCGTGCCGCAGCCGATGACGGCGACGTTGTCTCCCGGCCTGACCCCGGACCTGCGCACGGCGTGCAATGCCACCGTGGTGGGCTCAGCCAGCGGCCCCTCCTCGTCAGACATGGTTTCCGGCAGCGGGATGCACCTGTCCGCCGGCCATTTGGCGAAGTCCGCGAGTCCGCCATCGTCCCGCAGGCCGAACACCGACATGGACGGGCACACCGCGGACTCGCCCCTCAGGCACCAGAAGCACGTGCCGCATGTGATCACGTTCTCGATAGCCACGCGATCGCCTACCGAGACCCCGGTTGCGCCCTCCCCCATCTCGACGACGACGCCGGCCGCCTCGTGTCCCAGGATCAGCGGCATCATGCGGCCTGAAATCGGATTGGGCTCGCCATGGGCCACCCACAGGGGACCGAACTGCCACTCCTCGATGTCTGTCGCGCAGATGCTCGAGTAGGTGATCCGGAGCTTCACTTCACCGGGCCCCGGAACAGGCTCCGGCCAGTCTCGCTCAAGGCGTATGTCCTTGTTGCCGTAAAAGACGAGAGCGTTCATATGATCTGGATCGCACCGTTCAAGATCTAGTTCCGGGTTGCTCTTGTTCTGGCCAGGAGGTTGGTCATTCTGGCATGGCGCCCATGCTCGGGCAAGTTGGGGTTCATACGGGGTGTCCGGATCGCGGGGGTTGTATTATGCGAACCCCGAAATTGCCTCGCAACCCTCGAGCGCCCGGAGCTGCAAATGTCGATCAAAACGTGCGCGTTCTGGGATTGCCTCAGGCCGATCCCACCGCCCGGAGACCTTTGCCGGCAGCATTACAGGGAGCGGCAGACCGGTAAGATCGACCGCTGTCTCGGATGTGGGCGCTTGAAGCACACCCGGTACGAACTCTGCCTCGACTGCTACGGCGGCCAGAGCCAGCCCGAACGCAGGCACACGGCAGGCAACCCGAACGCAGCAGGCGCAGATGCCGCAGATGAAACGGGATATCCCTCATGGCCAGATACGGATTGGAATACGGATTGGAACGGCGTCGCGGGGGCCTTGCGCGAGCGACGCTCACGCTACGAAGTCGAGGAATCTCCCGCATGGTCACTGGGCGACGCCCGGACCGGCACGTTTTACGCCTATCTGCTCAAGCTGAAGGACGGGACGTTCTATCCGGGCCAGACAAGGGATTTGCAGGCGCGGCTCATGGAGCACAAGGACGGTCGGGTCAAGATGACGGCAGGCTGCCAGCCCCGCCTCGTCTGGTTCACCCAGCTAAGCTCCCGCGAAGAGGCCGCGCTCACGGAGGTCGAATTGAAATTGATGGTAGATCAGAACCCGCGGGAAGTGAGGAAGCTCGTAGTAAATTTCCGCAATCTGTTGAGTGACGTAGACACCGAGGCGTGAGCCGGCCGCGGCCCCGCATGGAGAAATAAGAATGAAAGACAGCCCGAAGATCACGAAAATCGAAGTCACGAAGTTCGAGTTCGAGCTCGAAAACGTCGGCAAGGACTACAACGGCTTCAACATGGTTTACGAGGCGGGCAGCCGGGTAACTCAATCCGGCACCGTCCTCCAGATCCACACAGACCAGGGGATCACGGGCGAATTCCCGGGGCTGCGCGGCCCCACAGTCGCCCAGATCGAGATGGTGGCCGGCTACCTGATCGGAAAAGACGCGCTGGAGCGCGAGAAGATCTACCAGGACTTGAAACGCGGGCTGCGCCACTTCGACATGACGGGCGTCGGCCCCATCGACATCTGCCTGTGGGACATAGCGGGCAAGCTCTTCGACGTGCCGCTATACAAGCTGCTTGGCGGTACGCGAAAACCACTGCCCGCATACGCCAGCACGCTCCATGGCGACGAGAACGGAGGCCTTTCCACCCCTGAGCAGTTCTCCGATTTCGCCGAGCAGTGCTACGAGATGGGCTACCGCTCATTCAAGATCCACGGATGGGGTCTCGCCGCGCAGCGAATCCAGCGTGAGATAGACAACGTTCTCAACATGGGCCAGCGGATGGGCGGCCGCATGAGCCTGCTGATCGACCCCGCCTGCGAGTTCGAGAACTTCGGCCAGACCCTCGCTATCGGCCGGGCGTGCGATGAGGCCGGCTTCTTCTGGCTCGAAGACCCGTACAAGGACGGCGGCGTATCCCAGTTCGCGCACCGCAAGCTGCGCCAGATGATAAAGACGCCCATCCTCCAGACCGAGCACATACGGCTGCTCGAACAACACGTCGACTTCATCGTCGCCGACGCCACCGACTACGTCCGGGCCGGCGCCCACGAGGACGGCGGCATCACGGGAACGATGAAGATCGCAGCGGCGTCCGAGGGTTTCGGCCTCGACGTTGAGTTGCACGGCCCCGGTCCCGTACACAGGCACATCATGTCCGCAATCCGCAACACGAATTTTTACGAGTTGGGCCTCGTGCACCCGCTCGTGAAGACGACCAGGGCGCCCGTATACGCAGCCGACTACAACGACGATCTCGACGGCATCGACGCGGATGGAAACGTATACGCCCCCGAAGGCCCCGGCCTCGGCGTCCCCCTCGACTGGGACTGGATCAACGCCCACAAGGTAGACGGAGGCGTACTTGCCGAGGCGTAGTGGGCGAGTCGTAGTCTGCAACCCCCGGGAGACCGCGCCCGGCGCAGCCACTCCCAGCGCAGCCACTCCCGGCGCAGCCGCCATCCTGAGCTGGTCCGGAAGGGTGGAACGAACGACGCCACCGCTCCGGCGCAGCCCGTCCGCCTCAGAAGGGCAGGTCAACGTGTGTTGGAATAGTTACTAACACATGACAATCGTAGACTTCACCCCCTCGCCGGACCTCTACCCGTTCCAGTCGCACTGGGCCGAAACGTCGGCTGCAAAAGTCCACTATGTGGATGAGGGCGAGGGCCGCCCCATCCTGATGCTGCACGGCAATCCCGACTGGTCGTTTCTCTACCGGAACGTCATCAAGGGACTGCGTGGCGACTTCCGCTGCATCGCCCCCGACTACCCCGGCTTCGGCCTCTCCGAGCATCCCGACGGCTACGGCTATACGGCGGCGGAGCACGCCGCGGCCATCTCAGAGCTCGTCGAGCAGCTCGATCTTCGGGACCTGATCGTCTTCGGCGCAGACTGGGGCGGCCCGATCGGCCTGGCGGTAGCGCTGAGCGCGCCGGAGCGAGTGACCGGAATCGTACTCGGCAACACCTGGTGCTGGTCGCCGACGATCTTGATGAGGACCTTCAGCCTCGTCATGGCCCGCTGGCCCATGCAGCAGTGGATACTCCGCCGAAACTCGTTCGTAAACGTCTTGATGAAGCGGGCGGTGAGACGCCGCCTCTCCCCCGAAGAGTTCGCCCACTACACAGACGTGTTCCCCGACGCCGAATCCCGCCGCGGAGTAGCCGAATTCCCAAAGCAGATACGCGCCGCCGGCCCATGGCTCGAAGAGATCTGCAGCCGCGTCTCGGCAGCGCTTGGCGACCGCCCTACCCTGCTCGTATGGGGCCCCAAAGACCTCGCCCTCCCCCTCAGACAAGCCCACAAACGCCTGCGCCGGATGTTCCCCGACAACACCCTGGTCAAACTAAAAGACGCCGGCCACTTCATCCAGGAAGACGCCCCGGAAGAGATCGTGGCGGCGGTGAAGGCGCGGTTCGGTTAATCGTTCGGAGCCATCATGAACTTGACGCCCTCGCCGGCCGCTGACGTGGCGAACGCCGCATCGATCTCATCCAGCGGATAGCGGCCGCCAACGACGTTTTCCAGGTTGATCTGCGGCAGTAGCTCGAGCGCGGGACGGAAGGAGTTGCCGCAGCCAAACGCGCCGCGCACGCTGATCTCCCGGAAATGCATGTCGAATAGATCGACAGGCAGCGGCGACTGCCTGGGCGATACGCCCACGATCAATGCATGGCCGCGCGGGCGCGCCAGTCGCACGCACTTCGCTACCAGCTCGGGTATGCCGACGGCCTCCGCGGCAACCTGGACTCCCTTGCCACCCGTCAGGTCGCTTACGACCTCATCCAGGCTCGACTCCGCCGGGTCGTGCAATACGTCGGCGCCGAACTGCCGCGCCATCTCCCTGCGGACCGGATGCGGTTCTGATGCGATCACTCGCCCG
>JADFPB010000245.1 GCA_022562515.1 Chloroflexota bacterium
GCATCGTCTCCCCTCCCCGCCTTTCTGCACCGCTTCGATCATGGCCTGGATGTATCCGTTGGCAAACGCCCGGCCGCGGTGCCCCCACGCCGTGTCCTCATGGGTGTGCGGCACGTGATCGTCAATAAAAAAGCCGTCGAAGTCGTGCTTGTCGTAGATCTGCATCGCCCGGTACATATCCACGTAGCCGGTGTTGATGAACTCCTCGTGGAACTTCGGCACCTGGCCAGAGACGTTCCGGAAGTGGACGTACAGGATCTTGTGGCGTGAAACGAAGTACTCGATCATCTCGTAGATGTCTTCGTTCATTTCTGAAAACGTTCCCTGGCAAAACTCGATGGCGTTCGACTCTGACGGGTAGATCTCTATCAGCCGCTTGTAGGCATCGAACGAGCGCATCAACTGCGGGATGCCGCCCAGCGTCTCGACGGGCGGGTCGCAGGGGTGGATTCCCAGCCGGATGCCCTCTTCCTCCGCGATGGGCGTGATGATCTTTATCCAGTACTCGAGAGACTCCCACATCTCGTCTTCGTCGTAGGCACGGCCGTGCGTGAAGGGGAGGCCCTTGGCGATTTCATCGTCGAACGCCGTCGCAATCGCGCCGCCCCTGATCACTTCAGGCGGGGTTCGCCAGACGTGGGATGGCATCCAGTTGTAGCCGAATATCGGAATGCCGGCACGGGCGATGTTGCGGACGGTGAAGATCATGTTCTCGATCTGCTCGTCCCGCTTCGGGCCGCCCAGCATGATGTCCTCGTAGAAACTGGTCGGCACGTTCTCCAGCGCGCTCAGCTTCATGCCCCACTGCTCAATCGACAGACGGAGCTTCACAAGGTCTCTGAGCTCCCAGCGGCCGTTGATTCCAGGCAGGTCGGGCGTGTTGAGCAGGATGTCCGTCGCTCCGTACTGGGCGGCGAACTCGAGATATTCAGGGGTTGCCGTTTTGAACTGGCCGAAACCTGCCCGCATTTACTGACTCCTCTTCTGTTTTCGCGCAACGAGGCCGCCAGCTAGATATTCCTCATCGAGCGGAACCGGGCGGCTGTGGGCGCACAGGCGGAACCATATACCCGCGAGCGCGTTTGCTCCAGCCCTCGCACGTTTGCCTCAGCCCTCGCACGTTTGCTCCAGCCCTCGCGCGTTTGCTCCAACCCAGAACAACGCCAGAACGCCAGAACATGAAGAGGCGCGGAGGCGGTGATGGCGAGAGAGCGGTTCCGGGGCCCAGCGGTTTACGGTTTCCGAGGTGGCCGGGCTTTTTTAGCGGACGCCTGCCGTTTCGGTGGCTTTGCGGCGCTGGGAAGTCTTACGCGCTATCTTCGGCGATTTACGACGCGGGGACGCTACGGCTCTGGTTTTCTTGGACGGCTTCCCCCTCGGGGATGCCTTGAGAGCTCCGGACCTCCGGCGCATCGGTGAGGAAGCGGTCTTCAGACGCGATTTCCTGTCGTTGCTGCCCGGGCCGGTCGATTCCGATTTCCGCTTGGCAGGAGTTGCCGGCGCGCGTTTGCTTGCCGGCTCCTGTTCCGGGGCGGGCGGCGGTTCGTCCCGCGGCGCCATCCACGTCTCGGCGCCCATTTCGTCCACGAACGTAAGTCTGGCGTCGCCTTCGGTATCGAGCCGGAGCGTCGCTCTTATCCGCCCTGTCGCATCAGCGATCGACAGGTAAGGCGACCCGTCTCGAAGAGTGGCGAGCACGCTCCGGACCTTGCCGTCTGAATCGACGATCTCCAGCTTTTCCGTGGTAATGACCCCGGCATGTATCGCTGGATACACCACCGTCGATCTGCCGGCCGGCTTTTTCTCTTCCGGAGGCGTGTCCTCTAACTCATCGACGGTGTCGGGTTCTCCGGCCGTGAAACCCTCTTCCGCCATCATGTCGGCTATGTCCTGATCGGAAATCAGAGACGTTTGGGGAGTCTCTTCGAACTCAGCGTGGAGTTCATTCAGGATAGCGGCCTCATCTTGTGTCAGACCCTCATCTGAGCTGGCGTCGGCGCCGGCTGCAGTGAGGTCGCCGGCATCTTCGACATCGTCTTCGGATTCGTACCCGGAGCTCGTCGCTTCCTGTTGAGAAATCTCGTTCCCGGGGGATTCGACGTCCTGATTCGCTCCCGCGGGTCCGAGCATCACCCAGACCGATATCTCATCTTTCGCCGCCGGATTATCGAAATCTGGCGTTGAAGCCAGCATGATGACCTCAATTGGCTCCTTCCCTCCGGCGATGCTTTTACCCTTGGTATTCATGACCCCGGAGAGTTCAACGGCGCATCTGTAGCCGCCCGTCTCAAGCAGCATGGGAATGTTGTCAACGATCGGACGCATTAGTTCGCTGACCGAATCGAACGTCCGTTGGTTGAGGCCTTCATCCCAGCGCGAATTGAACGCGGCCTCAATGCTCTTGGCTGTCGGCGCCGTGAGGATAAAAAGAACGCGCCCTTCAAGATCGCCCGAGACGGTCAGGACCGCCGTTACAGCGCCGGGAAAGGAAGATGCGTTTTCCTTATCGATGCCATACGTAGAGATGAGGTCCTTGCCAAGGTGGCTTTTCCATGCCAGCTTGGTGGGCGCAACTACAGCTCTGAGTATTGCCTGATCCATAAATGTCCGTCTGGTGGTACCTGGGTGGTCTCTGGCTAGCTATTCCCCTGTCTGCCACACTAAGTTTGTTTGCCTCATCGTGCGATGGGCGAATAGCGATTCTGGCATGAGTGGCAGCAACCATCACAACAGCATCACCATCTCCCCCTCAAGAGCGCGAACTCGGAATCTCCATCCGATCTTGAGGCGCTTGAGCCCGGAGCACGCCTTGACCACCGTCAGCAAACCGCTCACCATCGCATGGTCAAGAACTATTGAGTCTTTCCAGGGAGTCTTTCCGGAGGTGCTTCCCCATGGCGGTGAAAGCCGGTTCTCTACCTGAGAGCC
>JADFPB010000246.1 GCA_022562515.1 Chloroflexota bacterium
CCCGCGGAGAAGGCGTCCCCGCCACCGACGCGATCTACGATGCGGACCGGGTACTTCCGGCCGACCATGAGTTCTGAGCCGTCCCAGTAGATCGCGGACCAGTCGTTGTCGTCAGCGGAGTGGCTTTCGCGCAGTGTTATGCCCACCCTGGTGAAGCCATAGTCGCCGACCAGGGTGTCGATAACGGGCCGGTAAGCCTCGGGGTCGATCTCGCCTGACGTCACGTCGACGCCTTCGGCACGGACGCCGAGGCATTTGTCAGCGTCCTCCTCGTTGCCGATCGCCACGTCAACGTACTCCATGAGCGGCCTCATGACCGACTGCGCCTTTTTGGAAGACCACAGATTGCCCCTGTAGTTGAAGTCGCAACTGACCGTGAGCCCTGCTGCTTTTGCGCGCTTCGTTCCCTCAGCTACTGCTGCAGCGGCGGTGTCTGATATGGCCGGCGTGATTCCGGTCCAGTGGAACCAGTCTTTGCCATCGAAAACGGCATCCCAATCGACATCATCCGGTCCAAGTTCCGCTATGGAGCTGGCAGCGCGGTCATATATGACCTTGGAGGCGCGCATAGAAGCGCCGGATTCCAGGTAGTAGATGCCAAGGCGCTTGCCCTGCCGGAGGATATCGCTTGTATCGACGCCGAACTGCCTGATGTAGTTGATGCAGGCCTGTCCAATCTCGTTGTCCGGGACGGCGGTGACGAAGGAGACCTCTTCGCCGAAGTGGGCGAGCGAAACCGCAACGTTGCACTCGCCGCCGCCGTACGTCGCCTCAAATTCGCGAGCCTGCGTGAAACGCTCCCGGCGATTGGTTGCCAGGCGCAGCATCACCTCGCCGTATGTCACTATCTTCCTGGCCAATGTTTTTCTCCCAGATCTTCGACGCGAGTTTGGCCCACTAATTTGTTGTCCGCTGAATGCTAATCGCCCGAGCGGATCTTGTTGATCAGGGCGACAACCTCTCCGGAGCGTTGCTCAAGGGTGGCCCAGTCTTTGCCCGAGACGATGTCCGAAGAGACGAGTCGCGAGCCCATTCCAACCGCAACCACGCCGGCGTTGAACCAGCCTTCCAGCGATTCGCGGGTGATGTCCACGCCGCCTGTCGGCATGAGGGAAGACCAGGGCATTGGCCCCATGAGGTCTTTAATAAAGCCCGGTCCGCCCGCGCCGCCGCCGGGAAAGACCTTGATGATTTCGCATCCCAGCTCTTCTGCGTAAGAGATCTCGGATGCCGTGCCACAGCCCGGCGTGTAGGGGATCTTGCGGCGGTTGCAGACCTTAGCCACATCGGGGTTGGTCACAGGGCCCACGATGAAGTTCGCTCCACTATTGATGTACTGAGCCGCGGTGCCCGCGTCGATTACGGACCCGGCGCCGAGAATGGCGTCCGGCACCTCGTCGCGGCAGTACTTCTCCAGTTCGTTGAATACCTCCCAGGCGTGGTCTCCCCGGTTGGTGAACTCGAGGACCTTGATTCCCCCTGCGGCACAGGACCTGACGATATTCCGGACGATATCGATATCGCCGTGATAGAAGACGGGTATCACGCCCGTTTCGAGAATGGCGTTATTTACCTGCAGACGCGTGTACCTTGCCACTGTGACTCCGATTCCCTTTTTAGATTTGCCCGGGGGTTGAGACCGCGCATTTCGCGGACGCGGTGACACAGTGTAATCCGGCCGCTTCGGCAGAGCCATGGAGACGCAGTGAGAGAGCCGGCTATCGGGCCGGCGGTGAGCGGCCGGGTCGTGGCGGCGCATGGGCGGCCTCGCGCTCGGCGCCAGCCAGCCGGTACAGCCATGGGGCGCGGCCGCGCAACACGGGGAGTACTCTCGGGTGGAGCCATATGAGGGCGATCAGCAGCGGGAGGCTGATCAGGTATCCGCCGATGACGTCTGCCGGCCAGTGTTCGCCATCGATGACTCTGCCCGGGCCCATAAGGGCCGCGAGGCCTGCAAACATGCCGACCATCGTCCAGCGCCACAGGGGGCGCCGAACGTACTTGAGAGAAAAGTAGGCAATAAGCCCGAACACGAGCACTGCATAGATGACGTGTTGAGAAGGGAATCCGCCGTCGCCTGTGTATGCGAAATTCCATTCGAGGCCCGGCGTTGGGCGCGGTCTGTCGGCCAGATCGGTGATTTTCGTGGCCGCGGTGAGGAGCCCTGCGAGGCCGAGCAGCCAGGTTGGATATCGACCCCATAGCCGCCAGACGATAAGCAGAGCTGCGCCAAATATGAACGGCGCGACAGTCTCAGCGGATATGTAGTCCAGGAAATCACCCAGGACGTCGCCGGGCCGGCCGGTCTTATCGACAAGCCAGCGCGTAACGGCGGCCTCGCCCGGCAGCAAGTCTGACCGGCGGACGATGAGCGTGAGCGCCACTGCCAGCGCGAGCATGGGCACTGAAGCCAGCCACCAGTGGAGCCGGTACGTGATTCGCTGGCCTGAGACCTGGCGTGAGAAGAAAGTAATTGAGGGGCGCGTCATGAGAGTCGTGCCGTGAATAAGATCCTGTAACAGGGTTGCTAAGCTCGAGCCAGACTGAAGTGTAGCGCGCTATTCTTGCCAAACCGGGGCCGCGTCCGGTTCGCCAGATGTTCATTTTCGATTGTGGGTGTCGTTGCAATGGGGGAAGGCACCCACCCAGTTTCGTATATAACACAGGTGCATTGAATGAAACATCGCGGCTAAGTTTGTGAATGCCCCTGACACCGCCCCCGGAAATTACCCCCCTCCCCCCCAATACCGGGCGGCGGTGCCCCGAATCAATAGAGGCCCGGCATCAATGCCGGGCCTCTTCGCGTCTCATCATGTTCCTCCAGCCCAATGTTGCGGCCGTCCCTTTTCCCGTCGCCGAACGGCCGAATCAGGGCCGATTACCCGTATACGTGTACATAATGGGA
>JADFPB010000247.1 GCA_022562515.1 Chloroflexota bacterium
CGGCCGGGGCCGCGAGGCGATGACGAGCCGGTTCTCAAGCGGCTCCAGCCTGATCTGGTAGTGCGCGCCGGTCTCATCGTCGAGTCGAATCGCGACGCCGCAGGTCCGGGGCGGCGAAGTCCATTTCAGGATCATGCTGAAGCGGTAGACTTCCGGCCCGTAGCCGAGATTGCACCAGCCGGAGCCGAGCGGCACATCGACCCGCTGGTTGCGGCCCATTCCGGTCCATTCGCCGGTGAGCGGCGATGACGAGAAGCGGTAGATTTTCCTGAACTCCTCGAGCAGGGTATCCGGCGGCTTCACTCCCAACCCGCCGTCCGGGCGCTGGACGAGCTCGTGGACGACGAGATTGCCCGCCCACTCCCACTCCCCGGCGTCGACCTCGCCCCTGCGGGACGCAAGCCAGCCGAAGGCATAGCGCTTCTCGCCGTCTGAGGCGGTCTTGGCGGCGTACCAGTAGCGTCCGTCAAGGGTGTCGTCGCCAGAGGCCCCCGCATCGCCAGGCAGCTCCCACGGCCCTTCCAGGCTTGGCCCTGTGCGATAGCGGGTCAGGCGCTCTTCTGTGAACACGGAGTACATCAGGTACCAGCGGTCGCCCATCCTGAACAGGTCCGGGCACTCCAGCGAATAGTCGCTGCCCGGCGCCCAGAACGTGTCCTGCGTGCGCCAGTTCTGGAGATCGGACGAGCCCAGCCGTGCGATGCAGCCACGTTGCGCCGCCGGGCCTTCTTTCTGACGCGCCGTAACGAGCATCTGGTGCCCGCCGAGTATCGGGTCGTTGTAGACAAACGCGTCCCGCCAGTCGATCTTCTCGTAGCGGCTGGTGTCTGCCTCGACGAGGGTGTCCGGGTCTTTTTTCCACTCCATCAGGTCTTTTGAAGTAGCGTGCAGGATCACCTGCCCCCGTCCGCCCTGCTCCTGGAGCAGCCGGTTGCGGCCGCCGAAAAACATGTGGAACGTGCCATCGTGATGGTAGATGGAGCCGGTCAGCAGGCTGCGGTCCGGGTCATCATCGCCGCCCGGGCCAAGCGCCTCGCCGTAGTCTGTGAAGTTGACGAAGTCCTTCGTGCCGATGTGGTACCAGGGGAGTGGCTCGTCCTGATGGACCTTTTCGTGATACCCCTTCAAATAGAAGAGGTGGAACTCGCCCTCCCAGAAAAACGGGATGAAGTCTCCCGTCCAACCGTCATCGGGCCTGTAGAAGATTCGACTCACTGGATTATTGACTCCTGACCTGTCTCACCGCGTTTCCGGGCGCGTGGCAGAGGCGCCAGAAAGTGACTGGCGAATTATGCGGTCTGGGAACTTAGCGGAAAAGCCGGGCTACAGATTTCCACGAAACTCCTCGTCGGCATTCGCCCGGAGGTAATCCATATCCAGTTGTATACCCAGACCGGGCTTGTCCGGGAGATGAAGGTTGCCATTCCGGATATCGAGCGGCGTGTCTATGAACACGTCATATGCGTCAAGGGTATAGCGCGCCGTCTCGAGCCGGTAGAAGTTCGGCACGGTCATCATGACGTGCGCTCCGGCGAGGATGTTGATGGGACCGCTCGCGTCATGCGGCGAGACCGGGATGTAGTAGGCCTCCGCCATGGTCGATATCTTCTTGAGTTCGGATATGCCGCCGGTCCACGTGACGTCCGGCATGACGTAGTCTGCGAGTTCCTGCTCAAAGATCGGCACGAACTCCCATCGGGTGTGGAGGCGCTCTCCCACACAGATGGGCACGGAGATCTGGTCGCGGACCTGTTTGAGAGCATGGGTGCTCTCGACCGGAACAGGCTCCTCGAACCAGGCGATGTTCCACTCGCTGAGCCGGTTGGCGAGCCGCACGGCGGTCGGCACGTCGAACCGGGCATGGGCATCGATGAGCAGCTCCATGCCGGGGCCGACGGCCTCTCGTACGGCGGCAGTGATGTCCGCTCCTTCTTGCTCGCCCCCTGCGCTCATCTTTCCGCTGAGGTAGCCGTCACGCTCTTCGTCCATCATGGGGAACGGATCGAACTTCATCGCCGTGTGGCCGGACTCAGCGATATCTTTCGCCTGGCGGGCTGCTTCTTCCGTCCCGATGTTGGGAGAGGGGTGGGTGTATAGCGAGATCTTCTCCCTGACGTTGCCGCCAAGGAGGGCATAGATGGGCAGGCCGAGCGCCTTGCCGCGGATGTCCCAGAGGGCGATGTCGATTCCGCTGATCGCGTTAGTTGAAGCGCCCCGGGAACCCATATACGTAAACGCACGGAATATCTTGTTCCAGATCTTCTCGATCTGGGATGCGTCGTCGCCTTCGATCAGATCGCCAATCTGCTTCAGCACACCGCAAACGGCCCTGTTAGCGACCTGATAGGTGGTGGTGATTTCTCCCCACCCGGTGATCCCTTCGTCAGTGGTGACTTCGACGAAGATGTACTCGCCGGGCCGTCTGTCCCGGTAAGCGCCGGGGGCATGCAGGAGCCATGGTTTCACGCCGGTGATCTTCATTTTTTCTTCTCTCTCAAGATGGTCTGCGAAATTCCCGCGACGGGGGCGACGAATTCTATGCGAGATTCGCACGCGTCGGTCGATCGCACGGCAAGCGGTCGCGTCCGGTAGGCCGCGCCTGCTCAATCGTTCGGGCGTGAAAGGCCATGCGCAGCGTAGAACTCGTCGAGGTCGCGTGCGGAGTAGAGGCGGGTCAGGCCGACGTGGGATCCCGACTCGGCGAGCAGCGCCTCGCGCGCCGCTATCTGCTGCTTCCACCTTCCGCCAATGAGTAGGCGCCTCAAGTAGAAATATGGCAGCGAATCTCGGCTGGTCAGGAGATGGCGCCAGGTTTCAACGTTGTCGCCGCAGACTTCTTGACCGTCCCATGCCCTCCTGAATGAGCGCCGCACAATTCGTCGGTAGACGGT
>JADFPB010000061.1 GCA_022562515.1 Chloroflexota bacterium
TATTTCAGATTGCTCTGGCATGGGCGATATCGTACCTGTGGCAGTCCGTTCCGCCAAATTCGTTGTCAGTGTTCTGTGGCCAACCCACGACGCGGCGGTCAGGTAATTATCTCGAAACCCGTAACAGTCGCGGGCGAGCGCGTGATCTTCCGCTTCACGCCAGCCCTCTCCCGGGGAGGGGGTTTTTGAGCCGTGGGCTAGTCGCGACGGGGCGGCCTGCGCCGCCGCTCGCCTGAACCACCGGACGATCTGTCGCGATCTCTTCCGCCGCCGCCACCGCCACCGCCGTAGCTTCCGACCTGTCGTCTTGGGCCCCTGTTACGATCGCGATCCCGACCACGATCGCGGTCGAAGCTCGGGGGCCGGCGGTCGCCGGGTTCATTGTCCCCGAAGTCATCGTCGTCGCGGCCGGCTTTGCCTGATCTGGAGCCGTTGTCACCGTCTCTGAGGTTGGCGGTCAGGTTGACCCTGCCCATGCGGTCTATTTCGATCACTTCAACCTGTAGTTCATCGCCGATTTCGACCACGGCTTCGACTGATTCGACGCGATGGTCTGCCAGTTCGCTGATGTGGACGAGGCCGTCCTTGCCGGGCAGCAGCTCGACGAATGCGCCGAATGCCATTATTCGCACTACTTTGCCTTTGAAACGGTCTCCGACGGTCAGGTCCCGGGTCATGCGATCGATCTGATCGCGGACTTTTTCGCCTGCCTCGCCATCGGTTGCGCCGACGATGACGGTGCCGTCGTCGGAGACGTCGATGGTGACGCCGAATTCCTCTATCATGCCGCGAATTACTTTTCCGCCCGGTCCGATGATGGCGCCGATTTTGTCCGTGGGGATCTTGATGGTGATCATCCGCGGGGCGTACTGGCTCATCTCGGCCCTTGGCTCAGAGATAGTCCCGAGCATGTGATCGATGATCTCCAAGCGGGCGGTCCGTGCCTGTGCCAGAGCCTTCCCCATGATCTCGAAGGTTATCCCTTTGACCTTGATGTCCATCTGGAGGGCGGTTACGCCATCGGGCGTGCCGGCGACCTTGAAGTCCATGTCTCCGGAGTGGTCTTCGGCGCCCTGGATGTCTGTAAGGATGGCGCTCTCGCCGTTCTCGCCGGTGATGAGGCCCATGGCGATTCCGGCGACCGGTTTCTTGATCGGCACGCCGGCGTCCATGAGAGCGAGCGTGCTTGCGCAGACGCTCGCCATGGATGTGCTGCCGTTTGAGCTGAGAGCTTCCGAGACGATTCTGATTGTGTAGGGGAATTCTTCCTTAGAGGGGATCATGAGTTGGACTGCCCGCTCTGCGAGGATTCCGTGGCCGATCTCGCGGCGTCCGGTGCCAATTCGCCGCACTTCTCCGACTGAGAAGGGCGGGAAGTTGTAGTGATGGATATAAGACTTGCTGGTCTGCGGGCTGAGGGAATCCAGTCTCTGCGCTTCTCCGGCGGAACCCAGGGTAAGCACGCTCATGACCTGGGTTTCGCCGCGCGTGAAGATGCCGGAGCCGTGGGCTCGAGGCAGGTATCCGACCTCGGATGAGAGCGGGCGAATTTCCTCAAGGCCTCTTCCGTCCGGTCTGCGACCTTCCTTAAGTATCCCTTCGCGCACGGCATCGGTCTCGATATCGTCGAAGGCTCGTTTCAGGTGATCATCTTCGTGATCATTGCCAAGTGCATCGGTAAGTTCGGTCTTGAGCCCGTTGAGGCGATCGCGCTGCGTCTGCTTATCCCCACCTTGGGCGAGGCCATCGTAGACGCGCGATCCCATGAAGTTCTTGGCTGCTTCCAGGGTTTCGTCGTAGGTCGAGTCGACCTCAAGGGTCCACTTCTCTTTGCCGACTTCTGCCTGCATCTTGCGGATGAGATCGACGACCTTGCCGTTTATTTCCTGGGAGAGTTTGAGTGCGTCGACGAGGATATCCTCGGACACCTCTCTGGCGCCGGCTTCAACCATCATGATGGCGTCGGCCGTGCCTGCGACTATCAGGTCCAGGCTGCTGTTTTCACGTTCGGCATACGTGGGATTTACGACGTATTCGCCGTCGATGTAGCCAATCCTGCAGGCTCCGATGGGATCGTCAAACGGGATACTTGAGAGCGTGAGGGCCGCGGATGCGGCGATGATGGAGAGGATGTCGGGTGCGTTCTCCATGTCCACGGAGAGGATGGTCTGTATGAGTTGAACTTCGTAGAAGAACCCTTTTGGAAATAGTGGCCGGATCGGCCTGTCAGTCAGGCGGGCGATGAGAATGGCGTCTGTAGTGGGGCGGCCCTCTCGTTTGAAGAAGCTGCCGGGGATTTTGCCTGCCGCGTACATTTTCTCTTCACAGTCGACGGTGAGTGGCAGGAAATCGGCTCCTTGCCGGGGAGACTTGCTTGCGTTGGCCGTGCCAAGAACGATCGTGTCGCCGGTTCTGACGGTGAGTGCTCCCTGGGACAGGTTCGCCAGCCTTCCTACTTCAAACTGGAGTGTGCGACCGCCAATGTTGGCTTCATAAACAGAAATCATCTGGGGTATTTTCCTTTTTCTTACTTGATCTCTCCTCTGCGTGTATGAGAGGAGGGGGAATCAGCAAAACTAACGCCCCGATGCGGAATCGGGGCGAAGCTTCTGGTTACTTCCTGAGGCCCAGGCGGGCGATTAGCTCCCGGTAGCGGGCCACGTCCTGGTCATTGAGATATCGGAGGAGTCTGCGTCGTTGGCCGACCATTTTGAGGAGTCCGCGGCGGCCGGCGTGATCGTGCCGATGAACGGCAAAGTGCCCGCTAAGTTCCTGTATCCGGCGGGTGATTATCGCGACCTGGACCTCTACGGATCCTGTGTCGTCGTCACTGCGGCGGTACTCTTGAATTACTGATGCGCGTGTTGCCTGGTCCAATTCTGGTGGCTGCTCCGGTCAGGAACGGGGATACGGATGCGGGGCATCCGGTTTCCCGCGTCTGCTCTTTGTCTCTTTTTATGTCTTCGCTAATTCAGCAGAAAGTATACCATCGTGTTTTCCCGGCATTGCGGGTGCGCGGGTATTTTTCATGCGCAGAAACTTTTGCCCAGAGGTTGGCCGCACGGGAGCAGGATCGAGTCACAAAGTGTGCCTCTTCGGGTAACGTATCGGTAACAAACAGTCCTGTAAACAGTATCCTGTATGATCGAAATTGCCTTGACAGGCTGGAAATGCGGCGAATACGATTGCGTTCGGTTCGCAGGGCGCCGCGCCGTGATGAGGCGCGCGCCGGTCACGAAAATCACCAGACATGCAGGGGCCTGGCGGCTTCTGAAGTCTGATTATGTTGTTGAAAACGAGAGGGCGGTTATCAAATGACACTTTCGTTGCGAGGCAGGGCACGGCCCATTTTTATGCTTCTCGCCGCGGTGAGCATGGTTGCGGTAATCGCCTGTACAGGCGACGACGGAAACAGAGGAACGGCGGGCGACCCGGGCAATCCGGGTGCTGCCGGCCCACCGGGCGCAGCGGGTGAAGCCGGCGCACCGGGCGCAGCAGGCCAGCCGGGAATTGCCGGTGCGCTGGGTGAGCAGGGTCCGCAGGGTCCGGTCGGTCCCGACGGCTCGGTCGGCTCGAAGGGATTTAATGGTGAAACCGGCGCGGCGGGCGCCGATGGTGGGTCGGGCGCCGTATTGACGGTGAGTGATGCTGGCGCCGGTACAGTCGGAGTCGTCGATCTTTCATCTTCGGGGACTCGGATAAACATTACTGGAGCCGGTTTTGACGCTGGCGAGTCTGTATCGATAAGCATCGGCGGGTCTGAGATCGCCACAGCCACAGCCAACGCGGGCGGGGCAATTGCTTCTCTTGGCCTCTCATTGCCTTCGGGCATAAGCGAGGGTGACGTGGTATCGGTTCTGGCTACAGGCAGGAACGGCACCATAGGCTGGGGTGTTCTTCTTGTGGTGGACAAGGACGCTCAGAATTAGCCAGGACCAGGCTGAGTAGCCGCCACGGATTGTGATTGACGAAGAAGCCCCGGTTACGCCGGGGCTTCTTTTTTAATGTTTTTCAGGCCGTTTCATTACACGGGTGGGTGGATCGTCCGTAACGGGGGAGTGGAGTGCGACGAAGAATTGAAGAGCCGAACTTGCGTGTCATTTCGAGAATGGTTATCGGGATAGGGCAAAGGTGCCGTGTTTCAACCTTGACAGGTACAAATTTTCAAGAATAAGATGGCTGGCGGTTCGCAAAGTCGCGCGCTGACGACGCGCGCGCTCGGAAGCGGCCAACGGCGCGTGAGAAAACAGCTCATGTTTTCCACGACGCCATCTTAGAGAGAGAAATACACGGAAGACGGGGCCCAAATGACAGTATGGTTGCGACAGAGGCGGCGTGCCCTCCTCATCCTACTCACCGCGCTTGCCCTCGTAGCATTTGTTGCATGTGAGGGTGATCCAGGTCTCAGTGGCGCACCGGGTGCGCAGGGTGCGGCAGGCGTTCCGGGTGATGCGGGTGCGCAGGGTGCGGCAGGCGCTACGGGTGGATCGGGCATTTCCGGCGCGCTTGGGCCGGCTGGTATACCCGGCGTTCCAGGTCCGGCCGGCGCTGACGGCGGAATTGGATCCAAAGGCAACGTTGGCGCAGCTGGAGCGGCCGGCGCAGATGCAGTTCTTGCGGCTGTGGTGGTGCACGATTCCAACGGCACCACGGCAGGCTCGGTTGCTGACGGAAACAGTATCGATATCATCGGCGGTGGATTCGCAGCAGGTGAGGTAATCACGCTGCAGATCGCACACGGCGGAGGCACAGACACGCTGAACGCAGGGTCTATAACTGCAAATAGCGGTGGCGCCTTCGCTGTTCTGAATGTGTCACTTCCAGCCAGCCTTGGCGCCGGCGATTCGGCGAGCGTGCTGGCGACGGGTGACAGCGGCACCGTTGGCGTTGGAGCTTTGCGGATAACCAGTTCCTCGCTCACGCTCCGACTGGCTGAGCTTGGCGGCTCCGGCCAGTCTGGGTCAGCGGTCCTGGTTGCATCGGGATCGCAGACCAATGTCGTGGTCACTGTCGGCGTTTCGCCGGGTGGGCCCGGTGTTGGGCAGCCACTGCACATACACTCTGGGACCTGTGAGGATCTGGGCGGGGTAGTGTACCCTCTCACCACCCTTTTGAATGGCCGATCAGAGAGCACAATAGCCGTTTCACTGCAAACGCTGCTTGATGGTCGATTTGCGGTCAACCTCCACGAGTCCGGAAGTAACGCCGGCAACTTCGTTTCCTGCGGTGGAATCTAGGAACGGAAGCAGGCAGCGACGAATCGAATGGCATAAAGAAGTGGCCGATTAACCGGCCTCTGACCCAAGCCGAAATAGAAGAGCCCCGCCAGGTGCGGGGCTCTTTCTTTGTGCGTGCCGGGCGTGTTTGATCCTGTGGCCCTGCGCCGGTATTCAGGTTGGGAACCCGCCCGCGGCTGCCGGATTGCCGCTCACTGCCGTCGAACGGGGATGGCGTTACTTCTCCGGGGACAGCGGCGCCAGGACGCGGCGGACGCGTACGTTTTTTATCCGCCGGCCTATTGTTGACTCGACGGTGATTCGAATGCCTTCGACTGCGATCTGATCGCCGGGGACCGGCATTTTCCCGAGTTCCCGGTATACGAGACCGCCGACGGTGTCGAAGCCCTCGGATTCGATATCCACGCCGAGTTCCTGGCGAAGCGTGTCAAGCGGCATCCTGGCGTCCATTCGTATCTCTACATCGCTGATGCGGTGCATTTCCGGCTCATCGGTATCGAACTCATCAACAAGCTCGCCGACGATTTCCTCGATCAGGTCCTGAACCGTTACCAGGCCTGAAACGCCGCCATACTCATCGATCACGATTGCGATCTGGGTTCTGGCGCGCTGGAACTCCCGCAGGAGTTGGTCCAACATTTGCGCTTCGGGGACGAATAGCACCTGCCTGGCGAGATCTTTCACGACAAGACCCGGGTTGCCGTTGTCCTGGGCGCCTGCCCGGAGAAGATCCTGGGCGTGGACGACGCCGATTATGTTGTCGATGGAGTCGTCATAGATCGGGACTCGAGAGTGGCCGTGATCGGTCATCAGGAGGACGAGGTCTCTGATAGTGCCGGTTGATTCTGCGGCGACCATGTCAACGCGGGGCTGCATGATCTCTCGCACGCGCGCCCTGTCGAGGCGCAGTACGGCGCGGATCATTTCCAGTTCTCCGGGGTCAGC
The DNA here is from genome assembly GCA_022562515.1 of Chloroflexota bacterium. Classification (GTDB taxonomy): domain Bacteria; phylum Chloroflexota; class Dehalococcoidia; order Lucifugimonadales; family Lucifugimonadaceae; genus UBA1151. The sequence goes on from JADFPB010000061.1 coordinate 6,183, forward strand.
AGATACTCCTGCCGCCTCCAGGAGGCTGAGGCCATCGTCGAGCACGTCGTCCTCGGATTTCGGATCGTTCTGATCTGCGCCACTGGTTGGTGTGATGACTCCTCTGACGTATGGCAGGGCGCAGATTGCATGGAGAAGGAGGCCGGCGGGGAGAACGGCTGCGCGGATACGGGTACGGCGGGAAAGCTCCAGGCGTGTCACGATGGCGGCCAACGCGAGCATGCCGGTGGCGAGCGCAGCGCCCGCTATGGCAAGAGACGCGCCGAAGGAGAGCGTCGTGGTGCTGAGGGCGAAGGCGAGGGCGAACGACGCGCTTATCAGGGCAATGGCGGCGATGAGCCTGGATGCGGAGGCGATGGCGCCGAAGTTCAGCCGGGCTACGTTCTGGGGCAATCCCTGCCCCGCGGCCGTGGCACCGGGGGTTCCGTTTCCTGCTCTGGCCCAGGCGAGGTGGCCCGGACCGAATGTTGCGGCGGTGACGGCGGCCGCGATGTAGAGGGCGATCGAGAATCCGAGCGCCAGCCAGGCTAACCAGGGCTCCACGGTCATTGCGTTGCCCCCAGGTCTCCGCAGAGTCTGGCGAGCCACGTAAATCGGGGATTTACGGGTTCGCTGGAGGGCCGCATGCCGCGGCATCTATCACAGGGTTCGTCGGAGTTTTTCATTCTCTCGATCTCCAGTTGCGGCGTCCGATTCGGTTCGCGCTGCTGTTTCGTGTTGATCTGGTTGGGGGTGATCGGTGTTATGGGGGTGATGGTCCGGGGAGTCGTCCCGGCGGGTTCCGGGTGTGTCTCCCACGGGGCGGGCCGGCACGCCGGCCACTGTGTCGCCTGCGGGCACATCGTGGGTGACGACTGAGCCGGCGCCTGTTACTGCGCCGCGGCCTATTTGCACGGGCGCGACGAGCATGGAGCCTGATCCGACGAATGCGTCGTCTCCAATAACGGTTCGGTGTTTCTGTTTGCCATCGTAGTTGGCGGTAACTGCGCCGGCGCCGATGTTGACGCGTTTGCCAAGCTCGGCGTCTCCCACGTAGCTGAAGTGGCCGACATGGGTTCCGGGGCCGATGGATGAGTTCTTGATTTCGGCGTAGTTGCCGATGTAGACATCGTTGTCGAGGATGGCGCCGGGCCGGAGTCTGCTGAAGGGGCCGACGCTGACGCGTTTTCCGATGGTCGCGCCTTCTGCGTGGGACGATACGAACCGGCTGTCCTCGCCGATTGTGGTGTCGATCACGATGGAGTCGGGGCCGATTTCGCAGCCGGCCGCGATAGTGCTGGTTCCAAGTATGTGACTGTTCGGGTGGATGGTTACGTCCGGCGCAAGGATGGCCGAGGCGTCGATGTAGGTTGCAGCCGGGTCGATCAGCGTGACGCCCTGGTCCATCCAGTAGTCGCGTTGACGTTGCCGCATGGTGGCTTCAGCCATGGCGAGCTGTGAGCGTGTGTTGACGCCAAGGATCTCGCTGGGCTCCCTGACCGACACTGAGGCCACGGTGAGGTTGGCGCGTACTGCGGCCTCGATTGCGTCGGTGAGGTAGTACTCGCCGTTTGCAGAACTCCGGAGCGCGGCGAGGGCGTCCCAGATCCAATTGGCGTCGAAACCGTACCAGCCTGCGTTGACTTCGCTGATGGCGAGAGTTTCGTCGTCTGCGTCTTCCTGCTCTACGATCGCGAGAATTTCTCCGCTCTGATCTCTAACGATCCTGCCGAGGCCGTCGACCGGCGCGTGGGATGCGGTGGCGAGGGTGACGGTGGCATCTGTTTTTTCGTGTTCGCTGATGAGGGAGCGCACTGTCTCCGGGGTGATGAGGGGGGTGTCGCCGTAGAGGATCAGGATTGCGTCGGCGGCGGCGGCCGCTTCTCTGGCGGCGAGGAGGGCGTCGGCTGTGCCTTTCTGTTCGGTCTGGACGACGAGCCGGGCGTCATCACCGGCGGCTGAGCGGAACTCCGCGGATTCGGCGTGGCCGGTGGCGACGACGACGGTGATGTCCGCTACGCCGGCGGCGCGTGCTGCGTCACTCACGTACTTGAGCATGGGGATGCCTGAGACGCGGTGAAGCGGCTTCGGGGTTGCGGACTTCATCCGGACGCCGTTGCCGGCGGCCAGGATTACGGCCGACCATTTCATCGAGTTCTAAGCTCCGGAATGGCAGGTTCCCTTAATCAAAAAACCGCCTTGGCGCGATGGAGATTCGGCGCGTCAGGCGGCGTTTGAGGAACAGTTCGGTTTATGTCTGATCATATTCAGGCGAAAGAGCCGTATCCATAGTAGGTACGGTTTCCTGAGGGTGTCAAGGTGAAATCGTTCGCGATACGGCGGATTGCGGGGCGTGGGTGCGTTGGCGGCTGATACGAACGCGTGCTGGCGCCGCTGATATACTCGAAACCGCCTGTCTTTTTCATTCTCGGGGAGAGGTGGCCGAGTGGCTGAAGGCGCCGCTCTCGAAAAGCGGTATACCGTAACCCGGTATCGCGGGTTCGAATCCCGCCCTCTCCGCCATGAGGAAAATGTGGTCGCTGGTTTTGCGCTCGGACGCGCGGCCATTTCGGGGAGGATGCCCTCCGGCGTAGTATGCACGGAGCGGCGTTTCTCTACGGTCTGTGGACAGTCTGCGGGCGCTTACGCGGAGAGATGCCAGAGTGGCCGAATGGGCGCGCCTGGAAAGCGCGTGTCTCGTTTACGCGGGACCGTGGGTTCGAATCCCACTCTCTCCGCCATCCACCTCTTTTTTTGCATTCTGGGATGCCAGACTCTTATATGAGCAGTTCGGAAACTTCATCCATCGAGCCAGATCGTGACGCTGCCGGCGATCTGAAGTACTGGGTGTCACTGACTCGAATCGCGGGGTTGGGGCCCAAGAAGTTCGAGGCGCTGGCCAGCTCATTCGAGAGCATGGAAGCGGTCTGGCATGCCGATATCCGTGAACTGACCGAAGCCGGTCTTGACAGGGGCGCTGCGCAGGGGGTTGCCGAAGCCAGGCCTTCCATCGACCCGGACGAGGAGATGGAGAAGCTCGAGAGGGCGGGCGTGTGGGCAATTTCCCGTAATTCGCCGGCGTATCCGTCTGCCCTGGGTGAGATATTCGACCCGCCTGCGGTGCTTTACGTCCGTGGAAGCATTCGAGATGCGGATGCGCGCAGCGTGGCGGTGATCGGAACCCGTTCGCCGACTACGTATGGGCGGGAGGTCACGCGACGGCTGGCGGGGGATCTGGCGCGCAATCGGGTGACGGTGGTGAGCGGGATGGCGCGTGGCGTGGACGGCGCGGCGCATCAGGCGGCACTCGATGCCGGCGGACGGACGATTGCGGTGCTGGGCTCGGGATTGGACACTATCTATCCTGCCGAGCATGTCTCACTGGCGCGAGAAATTACCGGGCAGGGAGCGCTGGTATCGGAGTTTCCGCTCGGCACGCGGCCAGATGCGCGTAATTTCCCTCGGCGTAATCGGATCATCAGCGCGTTGTCTCTGGGCACGTTGGTGGTGGAGGCTCCGTTCAAGAGTGGCGCGATGCTGACGGTGGAACATGCGGTTCAGCAGAATCGCGATGTTTTCGCTGTGCCGGGGCCGATTCTGTCGGAGACCAGTTCGGGAACGAACTGGCTGATCCAGCAGGGCGCCAAGCTCGTTACAGACGTTAGTGACATCCTTGACGAGTTGAGTATCGTGGTATTAGGGGACCAGCTCCCGTTGGAGTCTGTGTCCGTGGATAATGAGATCGAAAAGAAGCTGATTGACGTGATCGCCGCCGAGCCTTCGCATATTGACGATGTGACGCGTGCCACAGGTCTGGCGAGTTCGGTGGTTGCGTCTACTCTTTCCCTACTGGAACTTAAAGGGCTTGTGCGCCAGACGGGGCCGATGCAGTATGTTCGGGCTCGCGAAGTTGAGGCGGTATATTCGCCGCGCGAGTCGAAGCCGTTGGAGAAATAGATACCTTTGCCAAAAAATCTTGTGATCGTTGAATCGCCCGCCAAGGCCCGAACCGTGGGCCGGTTTCTGGGCGCCGACTATGACGTGAAAGCCTCGATGGGGCACGTCCGAGACCTGCCCAAGGGTCAGCTTGGCGTGGACATCGAGGATGACTTTCGGCCGACTTACGTGGAGGTAGAGGGCCGGGAGAAGGTGCTTCGGGAGATCAAGCAGGCTGCCAAGACGGCGGAGAACATATATCTGGCGACCGACCCGGACCGCGAGGGCGAGGCGATTTCGTGGCACCTCGTAGAAGCCGCCGGGCTTGCCAAGAAGCCGATCAAGCGGGTGGTTTTTCATGAGATCACGAGGAGCGCGGTGGATGCCGCGTTCGCCGATCCTCGCGAGATCGACATGCACCTGGTGAATGCGCAGCAGGCGCGCCGAATCCTGGACCGGATTGTCGGCTACCGCCTGAGCCCGGTTTTGTGGGGCAAGATTCGCCGGGGCCTGTCCGCCGGCCGCGTGCAATCGGTGGCGCTCAGGTTGATCGTTGACCGCGAGCGTGAGATCGAGGCTTTCAAGCCGGAGGAGTACTGGACGATCCGTGCCCTGCTCGCACCTGAGCGGGCGCCCGAATCGACGTTCAGGGCGACGCTGCATGAGATTGCGGGCCAAAATGGCAGGTTGCATGTTGGCAACGGCGACGAGGCGAAGAGGATCGTCGATGATCTGAACTCGGGCACGTTTGCGGTCGGGGAAGTGGTCAAGAAAGAGCGGAAAACCAGGCCTGCGCCGCCGTTCATCACCAGCACATTGCAGCAGGAAGCGGCAAGGCGGCTCGGGATGACGGCTGAGCGAGCGATGCGCGCTGCCCAGGCGTTGTACGAGGGCGTCCCGATGGGTGGGGATGACCCGGTTGGGCTGATCACCTATATGCGGACTGACTCCACGAACCTCTCGGCTGACTCGTTGAGCGAGGCGAACGCGTATATCAAGAGCGAATTTGGCCCGGAGTATGCGGATAAGCCGCGAATATATCGGACGAAGAGCAAGTCGGCTCAGGAGGCGCACGAGGCGATTCGGCCGACGTCTGTGGAGCGGACGCCGGACAGTCTCAAGGACAAGTTGAACCGCGATCAGCAGCGGCTGTACGAGCTGATCTGGAAGCGGATGGTTGCCAGCCAGATGGCGGACGCGCTGTCGGATGCGACGACGGCGGATATATCTGTGACGGAGACGGGCTCAGGCCAGGCATACACGATGCGGGCGACGGGCACCGTTCTGAAGTTTCCAGGCTTCAGGTTGATTTACCTGGAGGGCCGGGACGATGCCGGTGAAGATGACGAGGATTCCGGCGAGCTTGTGCCTCTCAATGAAGGGGAGGCGGTCACGCGGAAGGATATTCAGTCGGAGCAGAAGTTCACGCAGCCGCCGCCCAGATTCTCAGAGGCGATGCTGATCCGAACTCTGGAGGAACAGGGCATCGGACGGCCTAGCACGTTCGCGTCCATCGTGGCGACAATCGAGCGGCGGGAGTATGTGATCCGCGAGAAGCGGCGCTTCAAGCCGACCAATCTTGGCACGGCTGTGAGTGAGTTTTTGACGGAGCACTTCCCGGACATCATGGATCCCGGTTTTACGTCCGGCATGGAGGAGAATCTTGACTCCATCGCGAGGGGCGAATCGGACTGGGTAGAGGTGCTTGGGGCCTTTTTTGGACCGTTCCAGAAGAAGGTGGATTCCAGCAAGAATGCGGACCGCGTTGATTCGAACAAGCTCGTCGAGCCCTCAGATGAGGTCTGCGAGAAGTGCGAGCGGCCGATGGTCATCCGTGATGGCAGATACGGCAAGTTCCTGTCGTGCAGCGGGTTCCCTGAGTGCAAGAATTCCAAGCCGATTCGTATTCTTGCCGCTGCGCCCTGCCCGAAAGATGGCGGGGAGCTGTTGCAGCGCCGTTCCAAGAAGGGCCGGACGTTCTTCGGCTGTTCGAACTATCCGGACTGCGATTTCGCGACGAGCAGGACGCCGCTCGCGGCGCCCTGCCCCACCTGTAAGGGGATGCTCATCGAGCGCGGCCGAAGCGCCCAGTGCACCGAGTGCGACTGGCGCGGCCCCAGGCCTGCGGTTGAGGGGCAGGAAGATCACGACCACGAGGAAGCTGAGGAAGCCGAAGCCGTCGAGGTTTAGGCCATGAGCGGCCCGGCCCGGGGCCTGAATCAGGTTCGAGATCGGGACGGCAGTTCGCCGTTTCCTGAGTGGGGCGAGAGGCTTGACGAGTTTCGCGTCTATCTGTCGGACACGCGTCAACTTGCGGCGCTCACCGTTCGCAACTATCTGACGGATATCGAGCCGTTTGGCGAGTACCTGCGCAGGGAGCATCGGACCGATTTCCGCTCGGCGGACAGGCTTTTCATCCGCAGCTACCTGGCGTGGCTTATCAGTCTGGGCTACGTGAACGCGAGCATCTCCCGGAAATTATCGGCCTTGCGATCGCTTTACCGGTTCCTGAAGGACCTCGGCGTGGTGGATCGCGACGAGACGGATCTGGTCACGGCGCCGAAGAAGCCGCGTCGGCTGCCGGGTGTTGAGACTGTCAGTGGAATCGCGGCGTTGCTCGAAGCGCCTTCCCGGACCAGTCCGACGGGGATTCGCGATCGCGCCATTCTCGAACTTGCCTATGCGGCTGGTCTTCGGGTCAGCGAAATAGCGAGCCTGGATGTTGGTGCTGTCGAATTCGGGACTGGCGAGGTCCGTGTGATCGGGAAGGGGTCGAAGGAGCGGGTTGCGCTGCTGGGGGAGCCTGCGGTGGCCGCGCTGGAGATTTATGTGGAGAGCGTCAGGAAGTCGATTGGGGCCAGGCCGTCGGAGGCTGCGTTGTTTCTGAATCGCTCAGGCGGCAGGCTCTCGATGAGAAGCATCCAGTTGATGGTGAAGAAATACGCCTTGCAGGCGGGTCTTGATCTGGAATTTCATACGCATACGCTGCGCCACAGCTTCGCGACCCATCTGCTGGATGGCGGCGCCGATCTGCGGGTGGTGCAGGAGCTGCTTGGCCATTCGAGTCCGGCGACGACTCAGATCTACACGCACGTCTCTGCGGCGCAGGCGCGGAAGGTGTACCTGGCGGCGCATCCGCGGGCGAGGCGTGGGCGCGCCGCTCAGGTGGCGTCAATCGAGGAATGAGTGAGTCGGGGTGCTCCTGATCGGGGGTAATAGCGGCGCGGGGAAGACTTCGCTGGCGCGGCGGCTTGGTGCTGTTCTGTCGCGGCA
>JADFPB010000062.1 GCA_022562515.1 Chloroflexota bacterium
CTAGCCGCCCGGGTAGTTTTCATCCAGAAAATCCTTGAGCAGTCTGTTGAAGGCGGCCGGGCGCTCGAAGTAGACCGAGTGGCCCGCCTCGGGGACACGCTCCAGGCGGCTGTTCGGGATGAGGCCGTGCAGCTCCTCCAGGGCCGCGGGTGGGATGACGATGTCTTCCTGGCCGGAAATGATCATGGTCGGGACGTCGATTCCTCGGGCCATTTCAGCGCTTCGCCCGCCCCATCTCCGACGTGCCGCAGCGGCCTGTCCGGAATCCGGGTTGAGGGCAGAGATTTCCGAGTAAAGGTAGTGAATCGAAGGTTGTTCGCGCAGGGCGCGCTCGCCAAGCGCCGGGTTGAAGCTATCAGCGGCGCGTTTCACCCAGGCATCCCGCGTAACACTCAGCGACTCGTTCCTGGCATCCAGGTGTACATCAATAGCAGGTGTGCTGACGCCGCCGTGTGTCGAGGCGAGAACCAGCGCTGCCACCTTTTCCGGAGCGCGCTCGACGAGGCCCATGGCCGTCCAGCCGCCCATCGATTGCGCGATGAAGCCGCAGCTATCGATGCCGAGGTGGTCGAGGAGGCCTGCGGCTACGTCACCGTAGTGAATCGATTCGTCTACGTCCGAAGACCAGGTTGACTGGCCGAACGAAGGGTGGTCGAAGACGACGCATGTGTAGTTGCCGGCGAACTCCGGAACCTGCTGCCACCATGACATGTGATTACCGCCCGCGCCGTGCGCGAAGACGAGCGGTGGGCCGTGGCCTTCGATCTCGTAATAGATATTGCTGTGGTGGAGTTCAGCGAATGGCATGAGGGGACTCCTGGTGTGCCGCGGGGGCTACTGGGCTGTGTATCCGCCATCGACTGATAGCACCGCGCCCGTGACGAACGAGGCGTCGTCTGAGGCCAGGAAAAGGGCGGCCTTTGCTATCTCGTGGGCCTCGCCCAGCCTGCCCATCGGGTGGAGCGCTTCCAGTTTCGCCAGCGTCTCTGGATCCTCGGTAAGGCGAGTGGTGAGGTTCGTATGGACGAAGCCGGGGCAGAGGCAGTTTGTACGGATGCCGTCTCTGGCCATGGTGACACCCATCTCGCGGGTGAGTTGCACCACGCCGCCTTTCGACTGAGTGTAGGGGTCGAATCCATCGCCAAGGCTTTCGGGGCGTCCCACGAGGCCGTATACGGAAGCCAGGTTGACGATGGCTCCGCCGCCGGTCTTTTTCATCTCGTCCGAGGCAAACTTGCACATCAACATGGTCCCTCTCAAGTTGATGCCCATGACGAACTCCCACTGCTCGTCAAAGTCTGCGTTTTCCGGCGCGTGCCGGCGGGTCACGCCGGCGCTGTTCACCAGGATGTCTATTCGCCCGTAGCGCTCCACTGTTCCGCTGACGATACGCTCGACCGCGGCCCTGTCCGCCACGCTTCCGGCGATCAGAGCAGCCTCGCCGCCGGCGTCTTCGATGCGTTGCACCACGTCACGCGCGGCGGCTTCGCTCACGTCCGATACCACCACCGAAGCGCCCTCTGCGGCGAACAGCTCGGCTGTGGCCTCACCGATGCCTGACGCTGCGCCGGTGATGAGCGCTACTTTGTTCTCTAACCTCATGTGAATTCAGTTCCGCTCCGTCTGAGTGTGGTCTGGGCCGAGGGTCGGAATCGTAAGACCGCGTAACGGCGCGGTCAACGTCGGAGCCGGCGGCGAGGCGAGCCCTCGGCCGGTATCATTGCCAGTTGGCATGCCCAGAAAGACCAGAAATCGATCAGGCCGCGGTGGCGGCCGGAGCAGAAGCGCCCGAGAGACGCCGCAGACGGGCCCGGCTACCGTAGTCGAGCCTGGTTCACGCCCTGAGAAGATTTACCCGATGGCGATTGCCCATCCGGCTCTGCGGCTGTACGCGTTCCTGACGGACTTTTTCATACTGAGTGGCGCCTGGTTGCTTGCCATAACCCTCCTCGATGGAACATTGATCAGCACGCAACCTTTTGCAACTACCAACATCGTCATCGCGTGGGCCTATTTCATTCTGCCGACCGGGCTGAAAGGCCAGACTCCCGGCAAGTGGGTGGCCGGGATCATTGTGGTTGACGAAGATGGACGGGTGCCGGGCGTCGCGATGGCGATACCGCGCGAGATGGTCGGCCGGGTCATTTCGGTAGCGGCGATAGGACTGGGGCTGGTCTGGATCGTTGTTGACGGAAAACGGCAGGGCTGGCACGACAAGATCGCCGGGACGTACGTCGTGCGCAAGACCGGGGCTACTACCCCGGGGCCGTTAAAGCTGCTTGGCAAGCGGTTCGGGGGCGGGAAAAAAAGCCGCTAGCGGGAGCGCATCCACTCCACGGTACGAGTCAAACCCTCGCGCAGCGGCGTGTATGTCACGCCGAGTTCGCGCTCGGCTTTCGAGCCGTCGTAGGCCGGTCCCGGACCGCTCAGTTCGCTCATCCGCAGCGGCGGCCGAAATCGTGTGACGGGCGATGTTCCCCATGCGAGGGCGAAAGCGGCTTTCCCTACAACATCCGGCACTGTCCATAGCGGTGGCCGGACTCCTGAGACCGAGGAGAGGGTCCGCAAAAACCCTCCCAGGGTAACGGCCGGCGAGGCCACGATATATCGCTGGCCGCTCTCACCCCGTTCCATGGCCGCTATATGTGCTGATGCGACGTCGTCAACGTAGGCCAGGCAGAGGCTGCGCTGCGCGAATGCGATCAGTTTCAGACGGCCTTTGATGTGCATCTCGATGAGTCGCCCGAAGTATCGGTCTCTGGGGCCGTAGACCACGCCGGGGTTTATGACGACCACTTGAAGCCCGTGGTTGTTGCTCTCCAGGGCAACGGTCTCTGATTTTCGTTTTGAGAGCGCGTAGCCCCTCATCAGGTTCTGGTCCGAGATCGACTCGTCAACCAGCTGGCCATCGCCGCCGCCGATCGCCGCGATGCTGCTGGTGTGGACGACGCGCGTGACTCCCGCCTCCGCCGAGGCGCGCATCACGTTGCGGGTTCCGCTGACGTTTATCTCCTCAAAATCGCTAAGGCGGTAGTGGGTCGGCCCGACGAAGCCGGCGCAGTGGTAAACACCGGCGCAGCCTTCGACGGCGCGGCACACGTCGTCCCGGTCGCGGATATCCCCGGTGACCCACTCCGTTTCCGGCGGAAGGTGGCTGCGGTTGCTCGACGGACGGCACATGGCCCTGACGTTATTGCCGCGTTCCTGAAGCAGCCGGACGATGCATCCGCCGATGAAGCCTGAAGCGCCCGTAACGAGGACGGGCCCGCCAGGACTAGTAGAACTCCCGGAGTTGTTTATCTGGCCGTTGGTCAAATCCCACCACCGCAGGAACGGGAGCCGGCCGCGGCCGGCCCTCGATTGAGCCCGCCTATAATACGGCGGTTTCAGCCGGGTTCACTCACCCCGCCACCGCAGCCGGAGTCATCAGATGGGCATATCGAATAAGGCGCGCGCCCAGATGGGCGAGAGTTCGTGGATTCGGCGCATGTTCGAAGAAGCTGCTGCTCTGGCTGCCGAGCACGGACCGGAAAACGTCTTCGATCTATCGCTGGGCAACCCGATTCTCGAACCGCCGCCGGAATTTCGAGCGGAGTTGATGCGCATAGCCAAGGACGAGACACCCGGCACGCACCGTTACATGCCGAACGCCGGCTTGCCCGAGACACGGGCCGCAGTGGCAGGGACTCTTGCGAAAGAGACGGGCCTGCCGTTCACCGGCGCCGAAGTGATCATGACCTGCGGAGCGGGCGCGGCCCTCAACGTCACGTTCAAGGCACTGCTCGACCCCGGCGACGAAGTGATCGTGATCGCGCCATACTTCGCTGAGTACCTGTTTTACGTGGACAACCAGGGCGGGACGCCTGTGGTCGCGCGGTCGTTGGACGATTTCCAGCCGGACATTGACTCAATTCGTGATGCGATGTCGGAGCGAACGCGCGCTGTTTTGATTAATTCCCCGAACAATCCGACGGGGGCGATCTACTCCGAAAAGACGGTGGGAGAAGTGGCCGGCGTGATTCAAGAGGCCGAAGATCGATTTGGAACGGAGATCTTCCTGATCAGCGACGAGCCCTATCGAAAGCTGATGTTCACGGATGAGCCGTATCCGTTTGTTTACAGCCACCATCCGCGCACGATCGTGGTCACCTCGCATTCGAAGGACCTTGGACTTGCCGGAGAGCGCATCGGGTATATAGCGGTGAACCCGGGTTACGGCGAGCGGGGCGATCTCATCGACGCCTTGACCTTCGCCAACCGAACGCTGGGGTTCGTGAACGCGCCGGCGCTCATGCAGCGGCTGGTGGCCCGGTTGCAGGACGCCTCCGTGGACGTGGATGTGTACCGGCGCAAGAAAGAGTTCATATACGGCGCGCTCACCGGGATGGGGTATGAGTGTGTCGAACCAATGGGCGCTTTTTACCTGTTTCCCTCGTCGCCGCTTGAGGACGACCGGGAGTTCGTGGCGCTGCTCCAGACGAAGCTGGTGCTGACCGTGCCTGGAATCGGATTCGGCACGCCGGGCTTTTTCAGGCTTTCGTTCTGTGTTGAAGACAGGACGCTCGAAGGCGCCCTGCCCGGCTTTGAGGCGGCGCTTCGGGATGCCGGGGGGTAAAACCTCTCTACTCCGGCAGCGGCTCCTTGAGGCCGGAGCCGGTGACCGGAACGACCACTCTATCGTCGGATGCGATCACTCCGTCGGCGATCAGGCGCTCAAGTCCGGCGAACGCCACTGCGGAGGTGGCCTCGCCGAAGATCCCTTCGGAGGCGGCGAGCCGCTTCTGCCACGCGATGATGGACGCCTCGTACACGGCCACGCCCTGCCCGCCTGTATCCCGCACGGCGTCGACTACCTGCGAGAGGCGGGGCGGCGACGTGACCGATATGCCGCTCGCTACGGACGCGGCGCCGGCCGCGACCGTCCAGTCTTCGTTGGTGATCGCGGCCACGATGGGACGTATCGCGTCTGCCTGCACGCAGTGGAGTGCCGGGACCGCTGCGATTTTTTTTGCATGTACAAGTTCCTGGAATCCCTCGAGCGCGCCGACTATGAGGGAGCCGTTGCCGACAGGGAAGATCACATGGTCGAACGGCGCTTCGGGCGCGTCAGCCAGCTCGTATGCAAATGCCTTCATGCCCTCCATGAAGTACGGGCTCATGTAGTGGGAAAGCCAGGGGATTCCGCGCTCGGAAACGAATGCGCGAGCGGCGTCTGTTGATGCCTGGCGCGACCCTTCTATCTCGTGGAGCACCGCGCCGAATACGCGGATCTGGTTCTTCTTGCCAATCCCCGCTGACGAGGGAGCGAAAACGTGGGCTCGCAGGCCGGCGGCGGCGGCGTATGCGGAGAGGGATGCTCCGGCGTTGCCTGACGAGTCTTCGACGAACTCGGTCAGGCCTGCTTCTTTCGCTGCTGAGATAAGCACAGCGGAGCCGCGGTCTTTGAATGATCCGGTTGGCGCCTCGAACTCCAGCTTCGCCCACAGTCTGTTGAGCCCGAGTTCTGCCGCGATCGTTGGGAGGAGTATGAGAGGGGTGTTCCCCTCGCCAAGTGAGACGATCTCTTCCGGTCGCTCGAGAGGCAGGCGGGGCGAGAGTCCGTCCGGCGCTTCGAGATACTCGACTTCCAGCGGCGCGCCACAGGCGGGGCACTCGAGGGTGGTCAGAGTGGGTTGGAGTGAGTCGCCGCAATCGATACAGCGGAGGATGTGATTCGGGCTCATCCGGCCAGCGACCCCCATCCCAGGCCGGGTTGTGGGGCAGTTGCGACCATGCAGGCTCCTTTTGCTCAGCCGGTGCTCGGTGGAATCGATCAGGACCAGAGGCAATTTTATATCGCTACTACGCCCTGCCCTGGGGGCCGGATCAGGCGGCGCGGGATATGCCGCGCCGCCCGGCCCGGCGGCCGGATTGGCCGGCGCGGGATATTGTGGCGCAGCGCGACGGGGCGTACTGTAACCGCGCTGCATTCGCGGCATTTTTGAGCGACGCTGGGAGGTAACTTTGGCGAGCGTACGAGAAAACCGTATCAAGACCGCGATGCGGGAGGGCCGCAAGGCATACGGGTACAACCTGGTGTTCCCTTCGCCCTGGGTGGTCGAGGTTCTTGGCTACCTGGATTTCGACTTCGTCTGGATTGACGGTGAGCACGGGCCCTGGAGCCTGGATCAGATCGAGGACATCTGCCGCGTCGCAGCACAGGCCGGCGCGACTCCGGTGGCCCGTGTGCCGGACATCGGCTCCTCCTCCATCCTGCGGTTTCTCGACCGCGGCGTGCAGGGAATCATGGGCCCGCACATCGCGACGAAGGCGGACGCGGAGCAGTTGGCGAAGGCCTGCCTCTTCGGTCCTGAGGGCGAACGGTCTTTCGGCGGCAACCGCGGGTCCGATTATGACTTCATACCGCCTGAGGAGAAGGTCCAGTACTACAAGGACTCCAATGCGAATATGCTCGTCGGCGCCCTTCTCGAAGACAAGTCGGTCATAGATGAGCTGGATGGAATCCTTGAGGTGCCGGGAATCGATTACTACAGCATCGGCCACAACGACTTCGCGCAGTCGCTCGGGTATCCCGGCGACTTCATGAATCCGGCCGTTCAGGATGCGATGAACGACATATACGATCGCATTCGGAAGGCGGGCAAAAGGGTGGCGGGGGACTTCATGGTCACGGATTGGGTGCACGCAATGCTGCTGAACGCGGGCAAGGAACTGCTGGCCCGCAAGTAGCACCCCCCGGTAGAACAGCCAGCAGGACAGAAAAAGACGGGAAAACAAGAATGGTCGAAACGGGAATATCAGCGGTATGGCACGACTCTGATCAGTCGTTCGAGCTGAGGGAGCTACCACTTCCTGAGGTAGAAGAGGGCGGGATAAGCATCCGGGTCCTCCGCACAAGCGTGTGCGGCTCGGACCTGCACATCTGGCGCGGAGACGGCATCGCGAAGGACGCCCCGCCGCGCGAGCCATTCGTGTTTGGGCACGAGATGATGGGCGAGATTGCGGCACTCGGCAAGGGCGTTGAGACCGACTCGTTGCGCAACCCGCTGAAAGAGGGTGACCGCGTCGTATTCAGCTACTTCTTCCCGTGCCTGCGGTGCTATAACTGCATACGGGGTGAGCTGGGAGCGTGCCTGTATCGCGGAGGCCGGAAGCCGCTTGATGAGTGGGCGGTATGCAACGGCGGTTTCGCCCAGTACTACTACCTCCGCGGGCCCAACTTCATCTTCAAGCTGCCGGATGAGATCTCGGACGAGGAGGCCGCCCCCATCAACTGCGCGCTTGCGCAAGTGATAGAAGCGCTGCACATCGGCCGCGTCAGATTCGGCGATCACGTTGTCGTGCAGGGCGCGGGCGGGCTTGGCGTGAATGCGATGGCCGTTGCGCGCGACATGGGCGCCCACCAGGTGATCGCGATCGACGGCCAGCCGGCCCGGCTCGATCTGGCGATGCGCTCCGGCGCAACCGACACGATCGACATCAACGAGTACGACACTCCGGAGGCGCGTATCGAGAGGGTGATGGAGCTCACCGGCGGCATCGGCGCCGACATCGCCATCGAGCTGGTCGGATTCCCATCGGCTGTGGAAGAGGGTATCAAGATGCTGCGCCAGCGCGGCACGTACCTGGAAGTCGGGCACATCAGCCCGAACAGCTTCGCAACCCTCGACGTGCAGAAACTCGTATCCCGGCAGATACGGTTTCACGGCATACAGCACTACGACCCCTGGATCCTGCCATCAGCAATCGACTTCCTGACGCGCAACCGGGACCGGTATGCGGTGTGCGACGTCGTTTCGGACGTGTTCCCGATGGAGAAGATCGGCGACGCCTTCTCGCAGGCCGAGTGGATGGGCCGGGACTCGAACAAGATCACTCGCGCCGTGGTGGCTCCGTAGCCAATGATAGAGGGTGATGCCACGAAGATGAATGCGTTCGAGCGTCTGTTGTTCCGGCTGCGCGACGTGGCCGGGGAGCGCTATGTTGTGCACCGCCCCGACGCTCTGATCGTCTACGAATATGACGGCTCGGTAGACAAGCACCTGCCGCGCGCCGTGGTGGTGCCCGGAACTGTGCAGGAACTCTCGCTCTGCGTCGCCCTGTGCCACGAGGTTGGCGTGGCCATTGTGCCGCGCGGCTCCGGCACGGGGCTTTCCGGCGGCGCGGTGCCCACCGAGGGCACTGTGCAGATAGTCACGTCGCGCCTGCGGTCGATCATCGAAGTAGACGCCGAGAACCGCATCGCCATCGTCGAGCCGGGCGTTATCAACGCCGATCTCTCCATCGCGGTTGAGTCGCTTGGCCTGTACTACGTGCCGGACCCGTCAAGCCAGAAGGCGTGTTCGATTGGCGGCAATGTTGCCGAGAACGCGGGCGGTCCGCACTGCCTCGCTTACGGCGTGACGACGAACCACGTTACGGGCATCGAAGTGGTCCTTGCCGACGGGTCGATGGTCTGGCTCGGCGGGGAGGCGCGCGAGACGCCGGGGTACGATCTCCGGGGCGCGTTCATCGGTTCCGAGGGCACACTCGGGATCGCAACGAAGATTGCCGTTCGCCTGATACCGCTGCCCGAGGCTATCCGGACGATGGTGGCGGTGTTCGGCTCGATGGACGAGGCCTCGAAATCCGTATCGGAGATCATCGCGGGAGGAATCGTTCCGGCTGCGCTGGAGATGATGGACAGAGTCACTATCGACGCGGTGGAGCCCACCTATCACCCCAACTACCCTGCCGAAGCGCAGGCGGTGCTCATCATCGAGGTGGACGGGTTGCGCGAGAGCGTGGACGACCAGTCGGCTGCAATCGAGCAGATCTGCAGGGACAACGGCGTGGCCTCGTTCGAGGCGTCCGACGATACGGAGCGCCGGGCCGAGTTATGGGCCGCCCGCAAGGGCGCTATCGGGGCGTTCGGAAACTTGAAGCCCAACTACTATCTCGTCGATGGAGTCGTGCCCCGGACCAAACTGCAGGAGGTTCTCGCCAGGGTTGCGGAGATCGGCGCGGAGATGGATGTCATGATCGCCAACGTCTTCCATGCGGGCGACGGGAACCTGCACCCGTGCATTCTTTTCGACGAGCGGATACCGGGTGAGCTTGAGCGGGTCATGGACGCAGGCGGCCAGATCCTGAAGCTGTGCATCGACGCAGGCGGCGCGCTTTCCGGAGAACACGGCATCGGCCTTGAGAAGCAGGCTTACATGCCGCTGGTGTTCACCGAGGAAGACATGCGGTCGATGGCGCGTCTGGGCCCTGCCTTCGCGACGGACGGCGGGTTCAATCCGTCGAAGGTGTTCCCGGTTGCGGAAGGCTCTGTGGGCGGGGCGAAATACTCCAAGAGCCGCCGAGCCGGGACTTCGGACGTTGTATAGGGGCTGGTAGTCACCGCCGCGTGAAACTACCAATCCGCTAGACTTGGCGTCCCTCACCCTGCAAACCGAATCGACCCGACAAACACCCCCGGGACACCCCGGGAACTAAGGACGGCATATGGCACAGGACGCGCCTGTCAGGGTCGGCATCATCGGCGCAGGCGGCTTCGCCAACACGCACATGGAGGAGTTCGCCAGAGTCGACGGGGTCGAAGTTGTCGCGTTCAGCCGCCGTGATCCCGACGCCCTGGCGGAGATGCAGTCGAAGTGGAGCGTCGGCAAGGGCTACACCGACTACCGGGAGCTGCTTGCGGACGGAGAGATCGACGCGGTCGACATCGTGACACCCACCGACTCGCATCACCCCATAGCCATGGACGCCATCGCGGCGGGTAAGCATGTGCTGTGCGACAAGCCTCTCGCCATGACGGCGGCGCAGTGCGAGGAGATGCTGGCGGCGGCGGAGAGGGCCGGCGTTGTGCACTGCACGAACTTCAACCAGCGCGGGCGCACGCCCGTCGGCCAGATGAAACAGCTCATCGACGATGGCTACCTCGGCGACATTTACCACATCAACATCTGGTGGGGCCAGAGCCAGGCCCACGACATCAGGCCCGATGCGACGCCCTGGAGGTTCCGCGCTGAGGCGGGTGGCGGAACGATCTACGAGCTCATCCACGCCTTCGACATGGCGTTGTTCCTGGGAGGTCCGGTACGGCGGCTTGCGGCGATCGCGCCGGTCATGGAAACGCACCGGCCGCTTCCCGGCCATCCGGACGGTATGGACTGCGACGCGCCCGACTCCTCCGCGTTTTTGCTGGAGTTCAAGACGGGCGCGTACGCCGTGATCCACACGAGCTTCATCACACGCGGCCTGGACGACGCGAGCGGAACCCACGTCCATCTCGATATCGCCGGCTCGACCGGCCGGCTGCGCAACGAGGGCCTGTCGTTGATCAAGGGCATCAATGGCCTCGGCAAACGGGATGTCCTGTCGGACGTGCCGCACGGCCCGGCATACCCGCAGCCCTACGAGCAGTTCGTGCGCGCCATATTGACCGGAGAGCCCGTGAAGAGCAGTTTCGCCGCCGGCCTCGAAGCGGCGCGCCTCGTGGACGCGGCTCAACTTGCGGCCGCCGAAGAAAGATGGGTGAAACTCGGTTGAGGTATGTCCAGTTCGGCAGGACCGGCGCGCGCGTCTCCGAAGTCGCATACGGCACGGACAACCTCGGCAATCCACACGGTGCCGATGAGGAGACGAGCCGCCAAATATTAGGCACGGTGCTCGATGCGGGCATCAACCACATTGACACGTCAGATTCGTACTCCGACGGTAACTCGGAGAACGTGATCGGAAAGTACCTGGAGGGCTCAGGGCGCCGCCACGAGGTCTTTCTTACGACGAAGGTGCGTTCGCGTGTGGGCGACGGGCCGAACGACGTGGGGGCTTCCCGATACCACATCCTGAATGGCATCGACGAGAGCCTGCGCAGGCTGCGCACGGACCATGTCGATCTATATCTGATCCACTCGTTCGATTCGACGACGCCGGTGGAGGAGACGGTGCGGGCGCTGGACGATGTCGTCAGGGCCGGCAAGGCCCGTTACGTTGGCTGTTCCAACTGGGCGGCGTGGCAGCTTGCGCACGCGCTCTGGGTCAGCGACGTGAACAATCTTGCCCGCTTCGAGTGCATCCAGTCGGAGTTCAACATCGTCCGGCCGGGGCTTGCGGTCGAGACCATCCCGCTCTGCATTCTGGAGAAGGTGGCGGTGACCGCATACAGCCCGCTGGGGGCCGGTTTCCTGACCGGCAAGCACCGTCCGTCCGGCGCGGAGTCAGAGACCAAATTCGGCGCGCGGGACGACGCACGCGGGGGATCCCTGAAGCGCAAGTATTTTGACGACTACAGGTTCGAAGTGGTGGAGAAGCTGCGGTCGCTTGCGGAAGAGTCCGGCCAGCCGATGATACGGCTTGCGCTCCAGTGGGTTCGCGAGACTCCGGGGGTGACCAGCCCGATCATTGGCGCACGCCGGCTGGATCAGATCGAATCGACCCTCGAGGCGCTCAGCGAGGACGCGCCGGATGATGTGATGTCGAGGGTGCGCGAGATCGCAGAAGAGTTCGCCCGGAATACGCCGGTAACCTATCCACCGCAGGTCCAGGCCATCCCGGCCGTCCAGGCCGTCAGTACCTAGAGAGGAGAGCTTGGAATACGTAAACCTGGGGCGGACGGGCCTCAAGATCTCTCAGTACATCGTGGGCTGCGACAACTTTGGCGACCAGACCGAAGAGCCGGCATCGCTGCGGATGCTGGCCGCCGCCGCCGATGCCGGCGTCAACACGTTGGACACAGCGAACAGCTATGTTGGCGGGCGCTCAGAGGAGATCGTCGGCAAGTTTCTCAAGGGCCGGCGCGATGAGATCGTGCTGGCAACGAAGTGCCGGAGCAGAGTAGGCGACGGGCTTCACGATATCGGTACTTCGCGCAAGGCGATCATGAAGGCCATCGAAGACTCGCTGCGGCGCCTCAAGACCGATTACATCGACCTGTATCAGATCCATGCGTTCGACCCGGATACCCCTTTGGACGAGATGTTGCGCACGATGGACGACCTGGTGCGCCAGGGCAAGGTCAGGTACATCGGCTGCTCCAACTTCTCCGGCTTCCAGCTCACGCAGACCCTCTGGATAAGCGACCGGGACAACCTGGCGCGCATGGCTTCGACCCAGCCCAGGTATAACATGCTCTACCGGCACCCCGAGCTGGAATTACTCCCCGCATGCGAAGAGTTTGGCGTTGGCGTGATCGTCTACAGCCCGATGGCGGGCGGATTTCTCACGGGCAAGCACAGCCGGGAGGGGGCCGTGCCGGGCACGCGGTTCAGCGAGGAGTTCAGGGCGTCAAATTTCTACCGTGGAACGTACTGGCATGAAAGCCAGTTCGAGGCAGTGGACAGGTACGTTGAGATCTGCGAGAAGTACGACGTGAGCCCTTACCAGCTCGGCACGAAGTGGGTGCTCAAACACCCGGCGATCACTGCCTGCATCGTGGGAGCCAGAACAGAGGAGCAACTGCAGGCCAACCTGAGGGACTGGGAGTTGCCGGTGCCTGCGAAGGCTCTCGAAGAGGCGCAGGAAGTTGCCGACCGGGCCCGCGATAGCGGCCCGCGGCTGGTGTAGCAGGAGGTCTCTTGCCACAGGCATCGCATTCCGGATTCGAGGTCGATGGCCTGTCGCCTGATCGCGTCGAGCGACCCGCGTCGGTAGACGAACTTTCACGGATTATCGCCGACGCCAACGCGGCCGGTGCGGCCGTAATCCCCTGGGGTGGCGGGACCCGGATGAGCCTGGGCAACACTCCCGAGCGGTACGACGTTGCGGTCGACCTCACGGGTATATCCGGCATCGTCGAATACGAGCCGGCCGACCTGACCATCGTCGTCAGTGGCGGCACGACGGTTGCGGAGTTGCAGACGCTACTCGGCAAATCAGGCCAGCGCCTGGATTTCGACCCGCCCGAGCCGGCCGCGGCGACCATTGGCGGCTCGCTGGCGTCGAACGCGGTTGGACCGCTGCGCTCGAGCGTGGGCGGCGTCCGCGACCTGGCCATAGGCCTGCAGGTGGTGGAGGCGGACGGAGCCGTTACCAAGTCCGGCGGCCGGGTCGTTAAGAACGTGCAGGGCTTCGACCTGGTGCGGCTTCATATCGGAGCACTTGGCACGCTGGGCATCATCACGGAAGTGGCGTTCAAGGTCGCCCCTATCCCGGCAGACACGCAGACGGTGGCGGGGTGGTTTGACGGATTGGATGCGGCGCGCGAGACCGCCATGCGTATCTTCAACGGTTCGTTCCAGCCTGAGGCGCTGGCGGTCATCGCCGGGGAGCGGGCCCACGCTATAATTCAACCCCTGTCTGGTCAGGCCCTCTCCGGTCCTGACATTGCGAGGCCTGATTCGGTGATGATCTTGGCACGC
>JADFPB010000063.1 GCA_022562515.1 Chloroflexota bacterium
GATACGCTTGACGACCTCCGCGACGCCTGGAACCGCCCATTCGATAGAGAAGCGATTCACACCAGTGGCGCGAAGCCGTTGCAACTCCGCCAGCGTTGCGGCCGGCTCCGACATGATCTGCTCGGCGAGGCTGTCAATCGGCGTCTGGATAATGGCCGCGGGGAATGTTTTCCGGAGCTTCCGGAAGCCGGCGTTATCGAGGATTTCAACAGTGCCATTGAACCATACCCGGTCCGCCCCGATTCCCTCCCCGTTCACGATCTCGACCACCCGGTCTACGAGCGCGCCGCCTTCCTTGAAATCGAACTTGATCGACTTCTCGAATCGGTTCAAACGCTCGACCGCCACGTCCAGCGTCAAAAACCTGCCATCTTCCGAAGCGTCGTGGGGGGCCAGTTCATCGTGTCCCAGGACCGGCGTTCCTGTATGTGGGTCGGTCCTCACATCAACCTCGCCCCACTCAACATCGCTGGCCACGAACTGGCGCAGGTTGGCGTCGTCGTTGATCCCATGCCAGACGAATTGGATGTTCTCCGGCAGGTCTTCCTCACGCGCCAGGTCTGCCAGGACATAGTGGCTTCCACTGGGCGAGCAAGCCGGCAACTCGCCGCATTCAGATTCAAATATGGTGTGCGCATGTAGCGGAAGAATCTCTTCGCAACCCGCCATTTCATGCACGGCCGCCAGGTTCGCGGGCTCGTTGTCCACCATCGCGATCACACGATAGCCCTCTCGCTGGAACTTTCGGACGCCATCCACCTTCGAGGCCGGTACGCCGTCCTCCCAGCCGCCAGGGTTCATGTGCAGCAGCTCGCTCTCGAAGTGAACTCCGCATTCTTCGCCTATTCGGTTGAGCGAGCGCAGGGTGTCTGCCCGCAAGAACTCTGGACGGCCGGTGTTCAGGCCGATAACCAACCCGGGCTGCATATCCAACCAGCGGATTATCTCGAAAACACCGTCCATGGGGGTGTGGTATTCCATCATGGCCCGGGTCCCCCAGCGCCTATCCGCCCACCACTTCAATACAGCCGGCTGAGTCTCGGACGGCACTTTGATCTCGTCCAGCAGCGTTCCCACGTCGTTCTCATGCACAGTGATTCCTGCCACATCCAGGCTCTGGAAATACCCCGTGCCATGCTCGAGGTCGTAATCCTGCAGCACCCGCATTATGAGATAGCGCATATCCACAATGGTCCCGTCTATGTCGAACAGGATCATCAGGGTCTCATCCGGGTAGCGTCGCCTGACGGCGTCGTAATGGAGGGCGAGTGCTCCCATCCAGTTACCCAAAGATCCGTCCCCCTTCAATCTGGTGGCGTCGAATCGCGCGCTGCCGGCGGCAGTTGCGGCCTACTGCCATTAGATGCCGCCGCCTACCAACGCGATTGTCACGGGCCTGATGCGGCAATGGTGGGACCGGTCCCGCCGAAATTTCGGGTAGAGTTGGCTTCCGCCTTTGAAAGCCCGCCCGGGCCGAGATAACCCGGAGCCGGCGCATAAAGGAGCCACGTGAGCGACAAGCCGCGACTCAAGATAACAGACGTCCGATCAGTGCCCCTCAAGGTTGTAGAGGAGATCGGCGAGATCGAGCCAGCGTGGAATCCCGGCCGCTTCATGCCAATGAAGATCGGCGGTGGCTCCTTTGTCGAAATCCACACCGACCAGGGCCTTGTGGGCATCGGCCCGGCCGTACACTCGCAGTTCATCCCCGATATCAAGGAGTACCTGCTCGGCAAAGACCCGTTCGACGTCGAGGACCACGCCGCCGCGCTCAACTACTACGTAACAAACTTCCCGTACCAGGGCGTGGCCGGAGTGGACATGGCGCTCTGGGATCTCATCGGCAAGGCGTCTGGCCAGCCCCTCTACAAGCTCTGGGGCGGCGGGCGCGACCGGGTGATCCCATACGCCAGCCTGATCAAACTATCGACGCCCGAAGAACGCGCCGAACTCGCGGTCAAGCTCAAGGGCGAGGGCTGGAAGGCGATCAAGTTGCGCATCCACCACCAGACATTCGCTGAGGACATCCGGACGGTCGAGACCGTACGCAAGGCGGTCGGAGACGAGATGACGATCATGGTGGACGGCAACCAGGCACAGTCGAGCGGCGACTGGCAGCCGGGCATCCAGTGGGACTTTCGACGCGCGGTTGAGACTGCCCGTGAGCTGCAGCGGCTCGGCTGCTTCTGGCTCGAGGAGCCGCTCCTCCGATACGCGTATGACGACCTCGCGAAACTCCAGAGCAAAGTGGAGATACCGATAGCTGGAGGCGAGAACAACGTCGGCGTCCACGAGTTCGTCGACATGCTGGAAAAGGGCGTCTACGACCTGCTGCAGCCGGAGAGCATGGTGCTCGGCGGCATTACGGCCCTGCGCAAAGTAGGAGTTCTCGCCGAGACCCACGGCAAGCAGATCGTGCCGCACCACGGTGGCGGGAACATCGGCGTTATCGCCCACCTGCACCTCGTGGCGTCGTGGCGGCATGCGCCGTTCATGGAACTGCTCCACGACCCGCCGATCGGCGACTACAGGCACCGGTTCGCGATGATGAGCAACGCGCCGCAGGTAGACGCCGACGGCTATATCGCCGTGCCGCAGGGCCCCGGACTGGGCGTAGAGATCGACCCCGGCATGATCGCCAGTTAGTCGCGCCGGTACCATACTGAACCATGGACGCGCGAAACATACTCATCGTGGGCTTTTCGGGTTCCGGCAAGACAACCACCGGACAACAAGTCGCTCGGCAGCTAGGCTGGCGCTTTTTCGATCTTGATCATGAGGTCGTGACGAGAGCCGGCCGTCCGATACACCAGATCCAAGAGGAAGATGGCGTAGACGAGTATTGTCGTCTAGAGCGGTCACGTCTGGCAGAGGTATGCGTTTCCGACCACCAAGTGGTTGCAATAGGCGCTGGCACGATCCTGGACGACGATTCATGGCAGATCGTTCGAGGCTGCGGGACAGTGGTCGCATTGGACGCCAGCCCTGAAACGATTTATGAGAGGTTGAGCCTAAAGTATCCCGATGGGGTGTGGATCGCCCGCGGTGACGATCCCATGGGCCAGATACGGAGGAGGAAGGCCGAGCGTCAGTCCAGATACGATCTCGCTCAGTTCACGGTACAGGTTGACACACTGACGCCCGCGCAGGCCGCGCGGGAAGTTATTCGGCTGTGCGGCCACGCCGGCGAATTATGAACGAGCCTCCGGTGGGAGAGGGTTGGGGCGCTGACCTGAGCTTGACGAAGGGTGAGGGAGAAGTTCACTCTGACGTCCACGCCCGTTGACCCGTTTTGAGGTAGTTGCCTAGCCGACCGAATACTTCGCGACGACATCCGGGTCCAGCTCAAGGCCATGCCCCGGCCGGTCGAACGGCCTGAGCCGGCCGTTCTCGGGCTTCGGCGCATCCTTGAACCAGAAATCGTACGTGTGTTCCACGCGCCCGTACTCAACCAGCTTCAGGTTGGGGGTGGCCATGCCGACATGGGCGTGAAGTATCGGCAATGAGTGCGTCGTGATCTCCAGGTTGAAGGCGTGGGCCATGTGCGCCACCTTAAGCCACTCCGTGATCCCGCCGACCCGCCCGATGTCCGGCTGGGGAATGTCCACGCCGCCGCGTGCGATCAGGTCCTTGAAACCGTACTTGGTGTACTCCAGCTCGCCGCTTGCGATGGGAATTATCGTCGCCTGTCTGATCGCCCGCATGCCGTCGATGTCGTCAGCTATGATCGGCTCCTCGAAGAAGCCGATATCGAACTGCTCGAACTGCCTCGACATGCGTATCGACTGCTTGACCGTGTATGCCCAGTTCGCGTCCACGTAGAGCTCGGCGTCGTCCCCGACGAGCCTGCGAACGGCCTCCACTCTCGCCAGGTCCTCGCGCTCGGACTTGCCAAAGTCCTTCCCTACCTTCATCTTGAAGCGCGAGAAGCCCCTGTCCATAAAATACTTGAAAGAGTCGAGAACCTCGTCCTGCGTGTAGTTGGTCCAGCCCGCGGTCGCGTAGACAGGCACGCTGTCTGCGAACTGCCCGAGCAGCCGGTAGAGCGGCAGGCCGAGGGACTTCGCCTTCAGGTCCCAGAGGGCGATATCGAGAATCGCGATCGCCTGGAACGCGACCCCTTGCGACCGTATCCGCGCACCCTCCAGAACATGTCGTCCCAGAGCTTTTCTATGTTGAAAGGATCCTGCCCAATCAGCAGGTCCTTCAGGTTCTCCTCGATGACCGACCGTGCCGAGGCAATTCCCGCGTACCAGCCCAGGCCCTCCGTGCCATCGTCCGCGACGATATGAGCAAACAGCTCGTTCCTCCCCTTCGCACCGGGCGCGAGGGGCGGGATGGTCCCGTCCTGCACGTGGGGCGCGTCCGGACTGTGAAGCATCGTCGTCCGGACATCTACGATTCTCAATCTGCAGCCCTCATGCAAAACCGCTAAAACCGCACGCCTTCGTTACGACCAGACGCGGTCGTGGGCGTCCAGCTCGTTCCACTCATCGGTCGGCTCGAACATGCCCTCCGGGTAGGCGGCGAACCTGTCCGGATTCCGGTTCAGGTGCTCCTCTATCGCCTCTTCGTTGAGCTCGATGCCCAGCCCCGGAGCGTCCGGAAGCTTTATGAAGCCGTTCTGGATCATCGGGCCGTCCTGGCCTACCACCGTCACCAGGTCGTTCCACCACGGGTTGTCGACCGAGTGCATCTCAAGCGCCACAAAGTTGTCGATCGCGGCGGCACAGTGCACGTTGGCCATCGCCACAACAGGTGAGCCGGCCTGGTGGAGGGCCACCGCGATGCCGGCGTCGTAGCAGAGGTCCGCGATGCGCTTCGTCTCAAGGATCCCGCCGGACGTGGCGAGGTCGGGATGCGCAATCGAGATCGCGCCCGCCTCCACGAGCGGCTCGAATCCCTCTCTCAGATAGATGTCCTCACCCGTGCAGACCGGGGTGTCAACGCCCTCTTTGAGCTGCTTCCACTGGTCCACGTACTGCCAGGGGATCATGTCCTCGTACCAGGCGAGCGTGAAGCGGTCGAGCGCCTTGCCAATGCGGATGCAGTTCTCAACGCCCATGTGGCCGAAATGATCGGAGGCGATGGGTATCTCGTAGCCGACGATGTCGCGCACCGTCTCCACGTACTCCACCATCTTCGAGATCCCGCGATCGGTGACCTGGATGCCCGTGAACGGGTGCATCACGTTCGCCCGTTCCTGGATAATCGACCTGTTTACGACGCCGCCCTCTTCCGGCTCGGCAATCCATAGGCCGATGTCCATCTTCAGAAACTCGAAGCCCTGATCCATCCGGTCTTTCAGGACCTTGCCCATCTCTTCCGGGTCTTTTTTCGATGGCGTGTCGGCGTATACCTTTATCTTGTCCCGGTACTTGCCGCCCGCGAGCATGTATGCGGGTACACCGAACGCCTTGCCTGCCAGGTCGCAGAGCGCCATCTCGACGCCGCAGACGCCGCCGCCAAGCCGGCCATGCCCGCCAAACTGTTTTATCTTCTTGAACAGGCGGTCAATGTCGCAGGGGTTCTCGCCGAGCAGGCGGCTCTTCAGCATCAGCGCGTACCGCGCAGAAGCGCCGTCACGCACCTCGCCGAGCCCGACGAGCCCCTGGTTGGTGTAGAGCTTGATGATGGGCCAGCGCCAGTTGTCCTTGCCCACTACGGCAATTCGCATGTCGGTGATCTTCAGATCGGACGGACTGGAGCCGGTGCGAATCCCTTCAAGGCTGGACTTCGCACTTGAGTCAATCGCCAATTCCGGATCCCCCTCGCTAGTCAGAGTGGCGCTACCTTCGCGCCCTCATTCTCGACAACGACCGCCCATTATGCGCCCATCTGGCTCGGCCCGTCTGCGGCCTCGCGAATCGCCTTACGCAGTCGATCAAACAACTTGTGTGAGAGAGGCACGGACGTAGCAGACGAGACGTAGGGCGCAGCGTGACCGGCCCGGGAGGGAGTCGCCCGGGCCGGTCAGTTCTTCGTTGGCCGTAGTTGGATGGCAGATCACTGAGAACGACGCGCTGACAGGATTCATGCCCCTGAGACGGCCGCAGAAATGGCCCCAACCGCAGTATCGTGTGAGGGTCGCGGACTTCTAGGCACACCCTCACTCACTTGACGCGCGCCCCCGCCAACTTAAGGTCATCCTTGGGCGCCCCGCGACCCGAGGATCTCAGCCGACTAACAGATCAACGGTGAGATCACGCCAACGGGGATTGAATTCATCCACCAATCCCAGTTTCCACTTGCGCGGCCATCCCTTCAGTTGCTTCTCGCGCGTGGCGGCGGCATACGCGTCGCCAGCCTCTTCGAAATAGACGAGTCTATCGACCCGATAGCGGCTGGTGAACCCCGGAACCCGCCCGTCGCGGTGCTGCTCCATCCGCTGCGTCATATTACCTGTCATGCCGACGTACAGGGTTCGGGACTGGTTGGAGAGGATGTAGACATGGAAGATGCGCATCGCACGCGCATTGTGTGGGTTTCGGACCTGAACGCCAATGTGGCTGTGGCGATATCCGCGAAGGATCGTGGCGCTTATCGACGCTGAGATCCTCGGGTCGCGGGGCGCCCAAGGATGACGTTAGTTGAGTGAGGGCGGGCGCGGAAGTCCGCGACACTTGCGGCATGCTGCGGGTGGAATCATGCCTGGCCCCGCCTCAGGAGGGCTGATAAGCAACGTTGGTGGGGAGCGTAGCTAACTTACGGGCGGCAGCTTATCGGCCCACGGCCGCACCGACTCAAACGCCGCGCAGGCCCGCAACACGGTCGCCTCGTCCTGGAGATCGCCGACCACCTGCATGCCGATCGGCATCCCGTCCCCATCGAAGCCCACCGGCAGAGACGCCGCCGGGTTCCAGGAGATGTTGAACGCCTCTGTCGTTGGAATGGCGCCGTATGAGATGCCTGCAACAACCTTCGACGGCTGTCCTGCGATCACATCAGGCGGCGTCCGATGTTCGTATGCCGATACCGATGTCGTCGGCAGGATCAGGAGATCGTACTGCTCGAAGTAGTCGCCAAGCTGAGTCCGCAACTCATCGGCCTTCTTGAGCGCCCGTGAGTAGTCGGCCGCGCTCAGCGTGCGGCCGTACATGTTCATCTCCACCGTGTACGGCATCAGGTCGTCGCCGTGCTCGTCCACCAGCTCGCCATACATGGCAACCTGGTTGCCGCACCAGACGTCCCACCAGTAGCTGAACGGTGGCGTCTCCAGCCTGAGCGGAGCCTCGTCAACGTCCGCTCCCAGCTCGCTGAAGACCGACGCCGCTTCGTGCACCGACCTCTCAATGTCCACCTCGGCGGGCGCCACGCCAAGATTAATGCTCCAGCCGATCTTGAGACCCTCCACCCCGCGATCGAGGCCGCTCACGAAGTCCGGCACCGGCGCTCGAAGCGAGCTGGTGTCACGGCTATCGTGGCCGGACAGGGCCTGCAGCATGATCGCCGTGTCCTTCACGTAACGGGTCATCGGGCCGCTCGAAGACGTCTGGTTGGTAGACGGGTTCGACACGCCGCCGTAGCGCGGTATGCGGCCCATGGTCCCCTTGATGCCGAAGATTCCGTTCCATGCGCACGGTATGCGCACCGACCCGCCGCCGTCCGTGCCGGTGGCGATCGACACCATGCCTGCGGCCACGCTGGCGCCGGAGCCGCCGCTCGAGCCACCCGCGGTGCGCTCGATATTCCAGGGGTTGTTCGTCGCCGGGCCGACCTTGTTGTAGCTCTCCGCGGCGTTGCCGAACTCGGGCGTCTGGGTCTTGCCGACGATCACCGCGCCCGATTTCCTGACCCGCTCCACGACGATCGAGTCATAGTCCGGCACCCAGTCCTCGAAGACCTTGCAGCCCAGAGTGGTGCGCAGGCCTCTGGTCAGCTCCAGGTCCTTTATAGAAATCGGCACGCCGTGAAACGGGCCGAGTTCAGCGGAGGGATCTGCTGCGCCGGATACGGCGCGGTCGGCTTCGTCGGCGGCCTTTAGCGCGCCCTCGCGGTCCACCGTCAGGAACGCATGGAGCTGGCCGTCCACGGCGTCGATGCGGCGAAGCGACGCCTCCACCAGCTCCCGCGAGGAGATCTTCTTTCCGACTACCATGTCGCGTTGCTTCCAGCCCGGCAGCGTCATCAACTCTCGATCATCCAAAGCCTGTCTCCTGCGGGCGCTTTAGCCCGCGCTCACCTGCCTACAGTGCGAATGTCTTCCGAGTCGATATATGGCTCATCGTCGGGCTCATCGTCGGGTTCGTCGCCGGATCCGTTGTCGGGTCCGGCATCGCCTGGCCCGGGCGGCGGCTCCTCGCCCGGCGGCGCCCCGCCCAGCAGTGAGCCATCCATCTGCGCCCCGCCCATTCGCGCCCTCTGTTCAAGCGCGATTTCATTAAGGAGCCTTTGTGTCAGGAGCACGATAATCGGGATGAAAACGATGAACATGCCGGCGGCGAAAAAGAAAAACCTGTTGTATCTGCCCCTGCTGGTCAGGTCCGCTAGCTGCGCGAATTTCCATATCGGAATGGCGTA
Organism: Chloroflexota bacterium; assembly: GCA_022562515.1. Lineage (GTDB taxonomy): Bacteria > Chloroflexota > Dehalococcoidia > Lucifugimonadales > Lucifugimonadaceae > UBA1151. The sequence continues at coordinate 8,521 of JADFPB010000063.1, forward strand.
TATGAATGGAATAGTGCCGGAGAGGCCCAGCGCGACGACCCAGAGGCCCGGACTGCCCTTGCGCCCGTTGTAGGCCAGCATCTCCTTCGACACCCAGTAGAACCAGAAGATGCCGTAGAGCCCAAGCGTCATCACCATGAGAAACGCCACTTTACCCAGACTGCGGTATTCGATCACTCGGTCCTCGTTCTGCCAGGTGAGGCCTTATTCACCTGATTCGGCGCTCCCCAGTGGGGAGATTGTAGCCGCACGCGCCTGCGCTCGTTCCCGTGGCACAATGCCGCCACAAGCAGCCCGGAGTGAGCAAACATGCCGCAGCAACAAGCGCCGACGAAACCAGACATCATCATCATAATGGTCGATGATCTCGGCTTCTCCGATATCGGCTGCTATGGGTCTGAAATCAAAACGCCCAGCATAGACGCGCTCGGCTACAACGGCCTCCGGTTCACCCAGATGTACAACGGCGCCCGCTGCTGCCCCTCCCGGGCGGCTCTGCTAACCGGCCTCCACCCGCACCAGGCCGGCATCGGCCAGATGGGAGCGGACCTCGGCGTTCCCGCATACCAGGGCTACCTGAACCAGTCGTGCGCCACCATGGCAGAGGTTCTTGGCCGCGCAGGCTATCGCACGCTGATGTCAGGCAAATGGCACGTCGGCGGCGGACTGGACCCGCGCCTACGCAACCGGTGGACGCTCGGCGACGAGACGCATCCCCTGCCCCGCCAGCGCGGCTTCGATCGCTATTTCGGCCTCATGGAAGCCGCCGACTCCTACTGGAATCCCAAATCGCTCATGATGGACGACACGCTGATCGACGTGGAGTCCGACGATTTCCATTTAACCGACGCCATCGCCGATCACGCCGTCTCGCAGATAGAAGAGGCGGTCGCGATGGACATGCCGTTCTTCCAGTACGTCGCCTTCACCGCGCCCCACTGGCCGCTGCACGCATGGGAAGACGATATCGCCCGCTACGAGGGCAAGTACATGGCCGGCTGGGACGCCATTCGCACCGCACGCCACGAGGAGATGAAGGGCCTCGGAATCGTTGACGAAAAGTGGCCGATATCGCCCCGTGACGAGGACTCGCCGCCCTGGGAAGAGGTGCGCAACAAGGAGTACGAGGACATCCGCATGGCCGTCTACGCGGCCATGATCGAGCAGGTCGACCGCGGCGTAGGCCGCCTCGTTGAGACCCTGAAGAAACACGGCCGGCTCGATAACACGCTGATCATGTTCATGTCGGACAACGGCGGCTGCGCCGAGCTCTTCCAGGAGGACACCGACTGGCCCGACCCGTCGCGCTGGGAGACGCAGCCCACGCTGGACGGGCAGCCAGTGCGGGTCGGCAACATTCCAGAATTGCGGCCCGGCCCGGACGCGACCTTCCAGGCGGTGGAGCTGCCGTGGGCAAACGTATCCGACACACCGTTCCGGCTCTTCAAGCGATGGATCCACGAAGGCGGCATCACCACCCCGTTCATCGTCCACTGGCCGGCGAAGATTTCCGAGCCTGCGATCAAGACAGAGCCGATGCAGATCATCGACCTCGCGGCGACCGCCTACGACGTCGCGGGAGCGGCATATCCCGCTGACCTGAACGGCCACGAGATCACGCCGCTGGAGGGCGAGAGCTTCCTGCCGCTGCTGGAACAGCGTTTCTGGTCACGCCAGCAGCCGATATTCGTCGAGCACGAGGGCAACCGCGGCGTGCGGATCGGCGACTGGAAACTGGTCGCAGAGTGGGACCGGCCGTGGGAGCTGTACAACATGGTCGATGACCGCACCGAGCTAAACGATCTATCGGGTTCAGAGCGCGACCGCGTGCGCATGCTGGAAGAGGCCTATAACGGCTGGACCAACCGATGCGGCGTCCTCCCCTGGCCCGTCGACCCCGAGGTCATCGCCAAGCGGCTGAAGGGCAAGCACGCTCACATCTCCCAGCACCGCGCGCCGCTCAGCGGGAAGATGCGGTAGGCAGGGAAGGTGATCCCCGATGAGCCCGACGCCAGCGAACTTTTGTAGAACTATCGGATAGTCCAACATCCCCTCTCTGCTAGCACCACTGTAACCGGCCGCGCCAGGCGGTTCAGTTTCTGCTAACTCCGAATACCCCATACAGGGAAAACGCGTTTTTGTTGGCAGAACAGACTAAATCGGTATACTCCACGCGGTTATTCGAACAATTACCACCAGGTTTTCTCCCAATAAGGAGGATCGTCTAATGGCCGCAGTTGATAATGTCGCCGTCGAGTCGCCACTCGAATTCCGCATTGACTATCCCGAAAGCCTGTCGCGCCTCCATCTCCTGGCCAAGATTTTTCTGGGGCAGTGGTATGTGGGATTTCCGCACGGAATTGCCCTGTCCGTATACGGCTTCCTCACCTTTTTTGCGTTCATCGGATCGTTTATCGCGATTCTGGCGACCGGGAAGTACCCGGAACAGCTATTCCAATTCAATGCAGGTTTTATCCGATGGCTGACCAGGGTCCAAATCTATCTCGGTTATCTGACCGATGACTATCCGCCATTCAATACCAGACTTGGAGATAACGCTCTCTATTTCGACGTTCAAAATCCCGGTTCCATCTCGCGCGGCAACGCCTCCATCAGATTCTTTTTCGGATGGCTCTATGCAGGGATTCCGCACGGCGTGGCGCTCCTCGTCTACGGCATCGCCGTCGGCTTCGTAGGGATCTACGGGGCTCTTTCGATTCTGTTCACCGGCACCTACCCGGAAGGCGCTTTCAATTTCGTCGTCGGCTGGTACCGGTGGGCTACTCGATTGGCCTGTTACCTGCTGCTGCTAAACGACGAGTACCCGCCATTTAACGGCCAACCCTAGAACAGGACTCCCGCGCAGCACGATAGGCTCAGCGCTCGGCAATCGCTGATGTGTCAGTCCGTCCTGGCTGTCTGTGCCCCCGGGTCGTCGCCGACGGGTTCGGTGATCAGCCACACGCAGCCTCACCCCGCCGCGTGCTTCTCAACCGCCTCCACCAGCGACTGGATGTAGCCGTGGGCGAAGGCCACTGACCGGTGGCCCCATTCCGTGTCGTTCCAGACGCGCGGGACGTGGTCGTCGATGAAGAAGCCGTCGAAGCCGGCTTGGTGGTACGTCCTCATCGCCCGGTACATGTCCACGTAGCCGGTGTTGATGAACTCTTCATGGAACTTCGGCACCTGCCCTGAAACATTCCGGAAGTGAACGTATGCGATCTTCTTCCGCTCGGCGAAGTAGCGGATCATCTCGTAGATGTCCGGGTTCTCGCCAGCAGCCATCTGCGAGAACGTCCCCTGGCAGAAGCAGATGGCGTTTGAGGGGGAGTCGACAATTTCTATCAGGCGTTTGAAGCTGTCGAAGCTGCGGAAGATCTGGGGCGTGCCGCTAAGGGTCGGTATCGGCGGGTCGTTGGGGTGAATGGCGAGTCTTATCCCTTCCTCTTCTGCGATAGGGGTGATGACCCTGATCCACTCCTCCAGGTTGGCCCAGACCTGCTCCTCGGAGACGCCCGCGCCTTCGATGTCCGGCCACTGCGCGGCCTCTTCGGCGTCGAACGCCGTGGCCATCGCGCCGCCGCGAATGGGGACCGAGCGCGTGCGGAGCAGGCGAGGATCCTTCCACGTGTACATGTAGTTGGGGATGCCAGCCCGGGCCATCATCCGCACGTTGTGGATCATGTTCTCGATCTGGCGCTCGCGATTCGCCCCGCCCCACATGATCTCGCTGTAGAGGTGCGTCGGCGCGATCTGGATGGCCGCCAGCTTCAGGCCGAACGACTCGACGATTGTCTTCGCGTTGGCGATATCCAGCATGCTCCAGCGGCCATTCTCAACGGTGAAGTTGGGTCTGCTCAATACGAAGTTCTCAGCCCCGAGCTGCGCGCCCATGCGCAGCACGTCGCGCGCGGGAACGCCTCCGCAGCCGATGCCCCAGCTCATCTTTGGAGCTGCGCCGCTCGCAACCGCCGGCATGCCATGGTCGTTCTCTTTCTTGACCGCCTCAAGAACCCCCTGGATGAAGCCCTGGGCGAACAGGCGGCTCCGATACCCGCCGACGTTGCCGGGGAACGGCGTGTCGCCGTCGAGCACCGGGCAGTGGTCGTCCATGAACGGCCCGTCATACCCAGCGTCGCGGTAGATGCCCGCTATCCGGTGCATGTCCACGTAGCCCCGGTTGATGAGCTCCTCGCTGAAGTCCGGAACCTGCGCGGTCACGTTGCGGAAGTGGACGAAAAGTATCTTCTTGCGAGACGCGAAGTGCTCCACCATCTCGTAGATGTCCTCGTTCATCTCACTGAACGTGCCCTGGCAGAACTCGATGCCGTTGTACTCGGAATCGATGATGCCGGTCAGGCGCTTGTACGCCGCGAAGCTGTTCAGGATGCGGGGCAACCCGCCCAGCTCCTCGACCGGCGGATCATCGGGGTGGATGCCCAGCCGGATGCCCTCCTCTTCTGCGACCGGCGTGACGGCCTTTATCCAGTACTCCAGGTGTTCCCACATCTCCTCGCGGGTGTAGCGCCGGTCATGGGTATCGGGATGGTCCTTCACCCAGTCCATCTCGAACGCCGTGCCAAACGAGCCGCCCCGCAGCAGCGCAGGCGGCGTTCGCCAGACCGAGTTGGGCATCCACTGGTAGCCCCAGCACGGAATCCCCGCTCGGGCCATGTCGCGGATCTCGGCGATCACTTCGTCGATCAGCTCGTCCCGCCGCGGGCCGCCAAAGATGATGTCCCGGTACTTGTACTTAAGCGAGAAACCGCCCTCAGCGCCGACGAT
>JADFPB010000064.1 GCA_022562515.1 Chloroflexota bacterium
TGTAGAGCTGGGGCGCCCAGGCCACGCCGCCATCGAGGAACGCGAAGTTGAGGAGGGGGAAGCGCTTGAGCACGCCCGAGAAGAACAATGCCCGCGCGAAGAACTCATTGCCGACACTGAAGGTGCCGAGCCGGTTGAAGGCGTAGCAGTCGGGCGATTGGCGCCGCGGGGTCTTCTGGGACCCGGCATGGCCCGCCGGCAGGACCTTGAGATCCATGCAGCGTTGCCAGAACGGATCGTAATCATAACCGTTGCGCGGCTCCATGCAGATCGAGGTGATCCGCTGGGTCAGCTCGCGTACCCGCTCGGGTACCCGAGGCGTTGCCAGGTATGCCTCATCGGAGGTATCCACCCTGTCGGAGCGCAGGAGGTCGGGGGTCAGTTCTGGTATTGGGGAGAGGACCCGGTAGGTATCCGCCTGGCGGAGGAACTCCAGGTTGTCCTGGGCCTCCTGAAGACGGCCCGTAGCCCCTCCCGCCCCCAGGGCAATCCAACCCGGAGCATAGGCCGTGAACACCGCGTTGGGTTGCGGCACCTTGAGGAAGTAGGTTTGCACGTAGGCCCTTGACGTAGGGAACACCGCGGGAGCCTCCAGGAAGCGAAGCCTTCCCCTTTCGTCCAGCGCCAGCCGGACCTCGCTGGTGGCTGCAAGCCAGCCCTGGCCGTCATAGACGTCCAGAGTGAAGCCTCGCCAGAAGCTGGCTAGGGGACTACGCACCGACATCACTCCATCCCCGCCCTGGCCGCCCACGTAGCCCAAATCCGTATACTTGGGCAGCTCAGAGGTTCCGGAATCCCCCTCCCCTGGGCCCAGGCGTAGCTCCTGGGCACGGGAAGGGAGAAACTGGGCCCAGGGCGCCCAGTCGCCCCCTGACAGGTCCGTCGGCGTAGCAGGCCAGCCCGAGGTCAGGTCAAGCCGGCTGGGAAGGGGCCCCGCCGACGATACGGTGTGATTTTGTGGCAGCGCCAGGTACACAGCCACCCCCAGCACCAGGATGGCCGTCGTGACGGCAGTGGCCATTCCCAGGATGGCCCTGCGACCGGGGAGTGCCACCCGCGGAGTAGCGGTCGCCACTGGCAGATGGCTTATGGCGATGGCCGCACTTATCGCGCTGACGGCCGCCGCCTGCGGTTCGGCAACGGCGGCCAATTCTACCCCGGATGAAGCCCCCGCCGCCCAGGATGGTCGACCCGAGATCGTTCTCGATATCTCGCTCTATCTGCTCGTCGATGATGAGGCGGCCCCGTCGGCCTCGATATCGTCGCACCGGGACGTCGATGATCTGCGCCGCGTCCTTGACGGCATGAACGAAATCTGGAGCCGGGCGGGCATAAGGCTTGAAGCGCGATTCATCGGACCCGTCGTGATTCCGGACCGGACCCTGCAGGAGATCGTGAGGGGTGATGTATCGGCGTTCTTCACTGCGGACGGCGGCCACGCCGCCCTTCGAGCGCCGTCGCTAATCAACGGCTTCTATGCCCGGCAAATAGGCGTCGTGAATGGATTCGCGCCATCAGGAGCCCGCTCTTTCTTCGTCACGGACAACCCATCGGTCCATGACAGGAGGGTGAGCAGCCACGAGCTCGGACATATTCTTGGACTTCATCATGCTCTGGAAAACCCGGACCGATTAATGTTTTCCGGCACCAACGGCATGACACTTACGGAGGATGAGATCACAGTCGCGAGGCATGCAGCCACGGGTATTCTCAACGGCGTGCGCTGAAGATACCTGTCCCGGGCATTGCCAGAAGGCCCGGTATAGCCCTTAATAGCCCCACCCGATCTTATTACCCGACCCCGGCGGAGTGACGAATGACATCCCAGCTTGAAGAGGCGCGGCGCCAGATACTCACTGTCGTGCGTGAGTTCGTACAGAAAGAAGTAGTCCCGGTCGCCTCGCAGCACGATGAGGACGACACTTATCCCGCAGACCTGGTCGACATGATGGCGGAGATGGGGCTTTTCGGCCTGACGATACCCGTCGAATATGGCGGCCTGGGACTGGACTACACCACCTATGCGCTGATCTTCGAAGAGCTATCGAAAGGCTGGCTCAGCATCACCGGGCCAATCGGCACCCACTCGATACTCAGCCATGCGCTTGCGAAGCACGGCACCGAAGAACAGAAGGCAGAGTGGCTTCCACGACTTGCAACGGGAAAGCTGCGCGCCGGCCTCGCGCTTTCTGAGCCGGGCGGCGGCAGCGATGTCGCCGGAATGCAGACGACCGCCGTTAGAGACGGCGAGGAGTATGTGGTCAACGGCAACAAGTTGTTCATAACCAACGGACGGCATGGAAACGTCTTCTTCCTCCTCGCCAAGACCGACACGAGCGTGGAGCCTGCCCACCGCGGGATTACCGGCTTCATCGCTGAGAAGGGACCGGGCTTCACAGCCGGGAAAGACCTGAAGAAACTCGGTTATCGCGGTATCGATACCACCGAGTTGGTGTTCCAGGATTTCCGGGTATCAGCGGACCGGGTGATAGGCGGTGAAGAAGGCAAAGGCTTCTACCAGGTTATGGACGCGCTCGAGACCGGCCGCATCAACATCGCGGCGCGCGCTGTCGGCGTGGCACAGGCCGCGTTCGACGCGGCCATCGATTACTCGCAACGGCGCGAGACGTTCGGCAAACCCATCGCCGAGCGGCAGGCCATCCAGTTCATGCTGGCTGAGATGGCCACCAAGATCCATGCAGCCCGGCTGATGACCCATGACGCCGCGAACAAGAAAGACAGCGGCGAGCGCATCGATCTCGAGGCCGGGATGGCGAAGCTCTACGCCAGCGAGATCTGCGCCGAAGTGACGCTGGATGCGATGCGCATTCACGGCGGGTACGGGTACGTGAAAGACCTGCCGCTGGAACGCTATTACAGAGACGCACCGCTGATGATCATCGGCGAGGGAACGAACGAGATGCAGAAGATCATCATCGCCCGGAACCTGCTCAAGAAGCACGCCATTTGAGGCGTTTTAGCTCTCCGGCGCCGGGGCGCCCGCGGCATTACGGCGCTGTTCCGCCCGGCGCTCTGCTTCCAGCCGGTCGAGGCCGTACGTGTTGTAGTCGACGAACTTCATCGCATCGGCAATCAGGCGATGCCCGGCTTTATCACGAATCAGGGTGTGCATCTGCTGGCAGACCCGGCGATAGTCCGGATGGCCGCCCTCGACCGTCCGCAGTTCCAGCAGGTGCATCGCCTCGCGGGCGTTCATCTGCATGTTGTACCGGATCCGATACGCGAATGGCACCGCATACTGGGCGACATCAGATCCGCAGGCGTCGTCAATCGCCTCCACAAGGCCCGCAACCTCGCTGAGCGCGGCGTGCCAGAGGCTCTCCACCCCGGCGTCGCCGATCTCATCCGGGGTGACGTAGCCGTGCGCAACTCCCAGCCGCTGCCAGTCGATCGTCAGCATGCGATGGCGCTGCAGGTCCCTGAATATGCCGAAGTCGGTTAGCAGGTCGAACCGGTAATCGGCTCGCTCGAACCCGCGGCCCGGCCGGTGGCGGCGATTAGTGCGCTCCCCTACCAGGCCCCTGAAAACGGCGGCGCGATCTTCGTCGCCCATGTTGCGCGCAGCTTCCAGCAGCTGCTCGTCCGGCAGGTCCGACTGCGCGTAGAGCGCGGCCGCGACGATCTTCGTTTCCGCCTCATTATCCCAGTCCAGCAACGTTACCTCGGGTTGTGGGGCCGGAGTCTCACCCAGAGTCTTCGACGTCTCCTCGGAGAACCGCTTTACGCTGGCAAGATACTCAGACCAGACGCCTCCCCTGTCGGGAACATCCACCCGGCGCAGGAACGCCGGGATCACCTTCCGAAGTTCTTCCAGCATCATCCTGGAATAGTCCCTCGCCTCTGCCAGCGGGTGTGACTGCATCCGCAGAAGCAGCGCTTCGTACGCCTGCCCGGACGCGAACACGCCAACGTTCGAAGTTGTGGCCGCGGGGAGCAGGCCGCGAATTGTGTCGCAAGCCTTGGCGCGAATCGTTGACCGGTAGATGAAGTTGGAGTCGTTCGGAGACTGCGGATACAGGCGCTGGTAGTAAGGGACAAGCACCTTGACGAGGCTCGAGTAGGTATCGAACAGCCCGTCCATCGCCGCTACGAACCTGGCGCTGAGTCCGGCATCAGACACTTCTTGCGGAACGAAGTATCTGTAATCAGCCCCGAGTTTCTGATCGTAGAAGATGTATCGCGTACTCTGTTCCAGATAGGAGGCGAGCCGGCCGCGCTCGAGTACCTTCGTCAGAACGTTCGAGGCCTGCTCGCAAGCCAGGTGGGCGGCCCCGAGCTGCGCCACCGAGTCGTCTCCATATTCTGAGAAGACCCGCTCGTAGAGCTTCTCGGCCCGCTCTACGCCCACGGTTGGGTCATGATCGGCAATCGCCTGGATTCCCAGGTCGGGCTCACTCACGAACTCGTCGAGGAACAGCCTGCGCACTGATTTTGGCGACCGGCTGTAGCGGGCGAATAGTGCCCCCTTCACGACTTCCGGAAGGTTTTGCAGCGCGTAAACCGGGCCGTCTACATTCGTGAAGAAACGACTGAGGACGGCCTTTTCGTCTTCTGTGAAAGGCTCTTCGAAATACACTCTAACCACCAGGAGTGATTCTAGGCCACCGGGCCGCGAAATCGGTGGGCCGGATGTCAAAATCCGCCCCCCATCCGGGACGGCGAACAGCTAGAGAACCAGGCTCAGAGGATTTTCCAGATGCAACCTGATCTGGCTCAAAAATTGCGCCGCTTCCGCGCCATCGTTCACGCGATGATCGACCGTAAGAGTGATCTTCATGATGCTGGCGATCGCAATATCGTCGTTACTCACGACAGGCGTCTGGGTCACAGATCCGACTGCGAGAATCCCCGCCTGCGGCGGCATGATGATGGCGGCAAATTCATCGATTCCGTACATGCCCAGGTTGGAGACGCTGAAGGTGCCGCCGGTCAACTCTTCCTGAGTAAGTCCGCCGGACTTCGCTCGGTCGGCAAGATCCTTCGATTCGATGGCGATCTGCTTCAGCGGCTTGCCCTGGCACTTGAGTACGGCCGGAACCATAAGTCCCTCCTCCAGCGCAATTGCAACGCCAATGTTGATATCCGGATGGGCAATCAGGCGATCATCCGCGAACGAGGCATTCCATTTGGGATACTTTTCGATTGCCAGGGCGACCGCCTTCAGGATCATGTCGTTAATGCTGACCTTGACGCCCTCGGACGCGAACGTTTCGTTTAGCTGCGACCTGGCGTTCATCGCCTGGGTCATATCGACCGCCGCCGACACCCAGAAGTCCGGCTGGTCGGTCTTTGAGCGGACCACGGTCCGGGCAATCGCCTTGCGCATGGTTGAAAGCGGGATGTCTTCGGCAGACAGCGCAACCGGGGCAGGAGACGCTGCCGACGCGGCAGCAGCGGCCGGTTGCGCCACAGCCGGTGGGCCTCCAGCGGCGATGGCGGCCTCGACGTCGGTCTTGACTATTCGCCCGCCCGGACCGGATCCGACCAGGCCCGACAGGTCGATTCCATGCTCCGCCGCGATCTTCCTGGCCACCGGCGACGCCTTGATTCGTCCGCCGCCGGCCGGTGTTGGGCTCGCAGCCGCGACAGGCCCTGGAGTAACCGCTGGAGCGGGCGTATCTGCTGCAGAAGCTTCTTCGGCGGACGAGCCAATGTCGGGAATCTCCTCGTCCGCGTCGGCGATGATGGCAATGACCCGCCCTACCGGAACGATCACTCCCTCGGCAATGAGCACCTTGCGGAGGATTCCAGAGCCGAACGCCTCCATCTCGACGACGGCCTTGTCCGTCTCGACCTCGGCCAGGATATCGCCCCGGCTAACGTCATCACCCTCCCTCTTTAACCAGCGCGCAATCGCGCCTTCGGTCATATCGGCGCCCATTAAAGGCATGAGGACTTCGGTTACCGCCACCTGATTTTCACCTCTTGGGCTTCCGCTGATTTCCCATTCTTGAAGATTGGTCTGCTGAGAGTATCACTGCCGGTCGCAGGCAATGAACACAGGATCGGGTTTTCTCGCTTCAACCCTCCGCTCCAACAGCGAGTTTCGCTGCTTTCAGGCCGTTCTGAAGCAGCATGGCGATGGTGAGCGGGCCAACTCCTCCCGGAACCGGTGTGATGGCAGACGCCACTTCAACCGCCTCATCGAACGCCACGTCGCCCGCGAGCCGGTATCCCCGCTTGCGAGTCTGGTCATCGACCCTCGATGTCCCTGCGTCGATCACGATGGCTCCAGGCTTGATCATCTCGCCCGTGATCAACTCCGCTGAGCCCATCGCTGCTACCAGCACGTCCGCCCTGCGAGTCACCTCGGCCAGGTTGGCCGTCCCGGTATGGCACAGGGTCACCGTGCCATTTGCGCCTGCGCCGCGCTGTGAGAGAAGTACGGAGAGCGGCCGGCCAATCAGTGCTCCGCGTCCACAAATCGCGATTTCGGCGCCGTTCAACTCCACGCCCTCTTCCATCAAGATCCGCTGTATGCCCAGAGGAGTCGCCGGAACGAACCGGGGCGTGCCGGACATCAGGAATCCAAGGTTCTGCGGATGCAGTCCGTCGACATCCTTGTCGGGAGAGATCGACATCGTAATCGCGTCGCTGTCCATCTGAGACGGCAGCGGCAGTTGCACGAGTATCCCATGCACCGATTCGTCTTTGTTCAAAGACTGGACTGTCTCGAATACCGCGTCCTGAGTGGAGTTCTGGGAAAGATGGATTACGCGGCCGTCGATACCAACTTCTTTACTCGCCTTCTCCTTGCCGCGAACGTAGGTTGCCGACGGCGCGTCGTCCCCGACGAGAACAACGGTCAATCCGGGTGCGAAACCATACTCCTCCGTAAAAGATTGGACCCCTTCAGCCACCTCGGCCCGCACCTTTGCTGCGATCGCCTTGCCATCGATTATTCTCGCTGTGATTTTCAGATCCTCCGCAGGGCCGGGATGCTCCGCAATCGAGTGTCCGCGTAACTGATCTGATCGTAGCATGATGGCACTCGGCGATCAGATGGGACGCGGGCGGACGTTTCCCGGGCGATAATGTCCCGGTACGAGCCGAGAAATGCATATGCGGTTCATGTCCTTTCATGTCCTGCAGGGGAGCCATGATCTATACAGGCGTCGATTTGATCGAGATTGAGCGCATCGGACAGGTCTATGAGCGCTACGGCGACCGTTTCCTGCGGAGATGCTTTACAGAGGGTGAGCAGAAATATGCACGGGGCCGGGCGCCCCAGCTCGCGAGCCGATTCGCCGCCAAGGAAGCGGTCATGAAGGCCCTTGGCACAGGGGTTCGGGGCGTCGCGTGGACAGAGGTAGAGGTAGTCCGAATGCACGGGCGGGCGCCTGAGATCGTTCTGCACCGCAGGGCGAAGACGAGAGCGGAGCGAATGGGAATCACACGCATCGCCGTAAGCCTCTCCCACTCCCGCGAATTCGCCATCGCCTCGGTAGTGGCCGAGGCCGACTGAGCGCCCCATGCAAATCGTCACGGCCGCGCAGATGCGCGAGGTCGAACAGGGAGCGGTGAGGGCCGGGGTCTCCCTGGACACCCTCATGGAAAATGCCGGCAGGGCCGTGGCAAACGTGATCGAGCGGGACTACGGGCCGGTCACCGGCAAAAGCATCCTGGTACTGGTAGGCCCCGGCAACAACGGTAGCGACGGGCTGGTGGCCGCCCGCCACCTGGCCTCCAGTGGCGCGAACGTGACGGCATTTATCGCTGATAACCGCCCGAACCCAGATGAAAAAATGACCGCGGCCGTCGATGCGGGCATATCAGTCCTGTCTGCGAACGACGACCCGGAGCATCAAACCAAACGCAGGCTCGCGCGCAAAGCCGATCTCATCCTGGACGCCATGCTGGGAACGGGCCAGAACCGGCATATCTCCCCGCCGATGTCCGGCCAGCTCGAGCATATCCGCGAAGGCGCCGAATCAGGCGATACGCCCGTCATAGCACTCGACCTGCCTACCGGCACAAATTCAGATACCGGGGCGACAGACCCAAACGGCCTTGCTGCCGACCGGATCTTGATGCTTGGCCTCCCGAAGCTCGGCCCGTATCTGCGACCGTCCGTCGATCCCTATCGAGACATCGAAACGCTCGACATCGGAATTCCGCCCGGGGTTCGGGCGCCATCAAAAGTGGAACTCATCACCGATGAGCTTGCAGTCCGGCTGGTCCCTGAACGGCCGATCAGTGGAAATAAGGGCACGTTCGGCCGTGCGCTCGTCATCGCCGGTTCGAGGAACTTCGTTGGCGCAGCGCGTCTTGCCTGCGAGGCCGCGGCCCGCTCAGGCGCAGGCCTCGTCACGCTCGCCACCGCGGAGCCGGTCTACCGCCTGGTCGCATCTTCGTTCTCGGACGCCACCTACATCCCGCTACCGGCAAACGGGGACGGTGAGTTGAGCGAGGAACCGTTTACGGATGAGTTGCGAGAGGCGATCGGCAACGCATCATCGCTGCTCATCGGCTCGGGCCTTGGTCAATCGGCCGGTGCAGCCAGCCTTGTCGAGCAAATCGTCTTCGATCAGGCGATTACGACGCCGGTAGTTCTGGATGCAGACTGCCTTAACTTGCTCAGCCAGCACGATGATTGGCATAGCCGGATTCCCGCTCAGGCGGTCCTGACACCCCATCCCGGCGAGATGGCGCGGCTTACCGGCCGCTCGGTTCGAGAAATCCAGGATGATCGCCTGAGTGCGGCGGGCTCGGCAGCCTCGGAGTGGAGCGCAGTCGTCGTCCTCAAGGGCGCATGCACCGTGATAGCCGACCCTGGCGGCGATGCCCGCATCATCCCGTTTGCGAATAGCGGTCTCGCCACGGCCGGCACCGGCGACGTTCTCGCAGGCGTCATCGCAGGGCTGCTGGCCCAGGGATTGGGCACTTTCGATGCGGCTGCGCTCGGCGCCTATCTGCACGGCCGGGCCGGAGAATCGGCACGCGAGTGGCACGGCGAAGCGAGCATGCTTGCTTCCGATTTGCTGGCAGAACTCTCAAACGCTTATGCCGCAATCCAGCCGTGAGAAGAGCGCTCTGCGCACCATTGGTATAATTCCTCCACTTTGACATACCTGCTTGCCGTCGACGTCGGCAACACAAACGTGTCTCTTGGCACGTTCGAAGGCGACCGGCTCAAGGCCACCTGGCGTCTATCGACAGATTCCCGGCGTACAGAAGACGAGCTATTTCTCCTGTTCGAGGGCCTGCTGCGTTCGCGCGGCATCGAGCCGCGCGAGATCACTGCCGTCTCGATGTGCAGCGTGGTCCCGCCGCTAACCGACACCGTGCGCAGGGCGTTAGAACGGCTTGCCGCAACCGGTCCGTTAGTCGTCGGAAGCGGAACAAGGACCGGCATAAAAATCGCATACGACCGCCCGCAGGACGTCGGGGCGGACCGCATTGTCGACGCGGTCGCCGCCTATCACGTCTACGGAGCGCCCGCGGTGGTGGTCGACCTGGGGACTGCGACGGTATTCGACGCCATCAGCGCCGATGGTGATTACCTTGGCGGCGCTCTCGCCCCCGGGATCTCGCTGTCCGCCGAAGCCCTCTACAGTTCAGCTTCGATGCTGAGGCGTGTCGCGTTGGAACCCCCCGGCAAGGCCATCGGCACGAATACGGTCGCGGCGCTCCAGTCCGGGTTGGTCTACGGGTATGTCGGTCTTGTCGAGGGCATGGTCCGAAGGTTCATCAAGGAACTGGCGACGCCAGAAAGCCCGGACGTCATAGTGATCGCGACGGGAGGGCTGGCAAATGTGATCGCGTCCGAAACGGACGTGTTCACCGCAGTTGATGAGGACCTCACTCTGAAAGGACTGCGGCTCATATACGAAATGAACAGCTAACCAATGCCCACCGTTCTGCATGGCAAAAACGTGGTCCTGGGCGTCACGGGCAGCATCGCCGCATACAAGGCCGCCGACCTGGCCAGCCGCCTCGTACAGGCAGGTGCTCGCGTCAACGTCATTCTGACGGCCAGCGCGGCCAAACTCGTGACGCCGATGACGTTTGCAGGGCTGACGCACAGGCAGGTGGTGACGGACCTGTTCGAGCCGACTTCCGAGATGTCCATGGACCACGTCGCACTGGCGCGCCGAGCCGACATCGTGATCGTCGCTCCGTGCACGGCCAATACCGTGGCGAAGATTGCCGGCGGAAGGGCCGACGATGCGTTGACGGCTACCCTGCTCGCAACAGAGGCGCCTGTTCTGGTGGCGCCCGCGGGCGACGCCAATATGTTCAATAACACGGCGGTGCAGGCAAACCTGCAAACGCTCAGGGACCGCGGCGTCATGGTGATCGGTCCTGCAACAGGCAGGCTCGCCTCAGGGCTGGTTGGAAAAGGCCGCCTCGTGGAGCCGTCCCTGATCGTCGGACACGCGCGGCAGCTGCTCGGGCGAAAAGGCGACTACGCCGGGCGGCGAGTGATAGTCACCGCCGGCGGTACTCAGGAGGTCATAGATCCAGTCCGGGTGATAACCAACCGCTCGTCCGGAAAGATGGGCTACGCGCTGGCCGAGGCGGCGCGTGACAGGGGCGCAGACGTCGCGCTCGTCACAGCGCCGACGGCCCTGGACGACCCGGCGGGTATCGAGACGATTAAGGTTGGGTCAGCCGATGAGATGCGCGACGCGGTCCTGCCCCTCTGCCAGAGCGCAGACCTTCTCGTCATGCCGGCAGCCATATCAGACTTCCGGCCGGCCCACACGGCCGATCAGAAGCTGAAAAAGGAGGCGCTGGATGGACTCACCCTCGAACTGGTCCAAAACGAAGACTGGCTTCCCGATGCTGCGGGGCCAAGACTCGTAAAAGTGGCGTTCGCCGCCGAAACAGAAAACCTCGAATCCAATGCCCTCAAGAAACTGGAGGCCAAGGGCGTGAAGTTGATCGTCGCGAATGACGTCTCAGGTGGCGCCGTATTCGGGTCCGACAAGAACACCGTGACCATCTTTAGCGGCGAATCGGAGCCTGAACGCCTGCCCGAGATGGACAAATTCGATGTGGCAGAGCGTATTCTTGACCGGTCGCTGCCCTACCTATCCAGCTAGAGCTTCCTGAGTCCCAGAAGAGCCGGCCTGAGTTCCACGAGAGCGGGAAGAAAGCCAGAACCAGAGAAAATGCCTGTCCCTACTATTGCCCCCGAGCTGATTGATGCGCTTGCCGGATACGACTCCGCAACGGTCCAGAACGCCGGAATACTGGTTCGCGGCTACGTCGACGCGGCGGGCGACTACAGCGCGCCGGGTCTCGACCGAATGGTTGGCAGCGAGGAAGTCGTAGTCGGCTATGCAGTCACCGCGGAACTCACTCCTGTTAGCGAGCGATCTGAGACGCTCGACTGGAACGAGTATCACGATCTGCTGGCTTACACCGACGCACCCCTTATCGTCGTGTTGAAGGACGTGGACCAGCCATCCCGCAGAGGCGCGATCATCGGGGACGGAATGGCGTACCGATTTACGGCCCTTGGCGCAGTCGGGGCGGTGGTCGATGGGAACGCCCGTGATGTTCCGGGCATCGAGAAGGCAGGCCTGCACCTGTGGGCCACCGGCCGCGTGCCGGGGCATGGGCCGTTTAATCTCGTACGCCATAGTTCCGACGTCGAAATCAACGACCTGCGCATCAGCCAGGGTGACATACTGGTCTGCGATGGGGACGGCGTTACCCGCGTGGTGCCCGAAGCCGCGGCAGATATCGTGAAAGCCTGCGAAGAGGTCAGAAAACGGGAGTCTGAGTTGCATCGATTCTTCTCGACTCCCGGCTTCAGCACGGCCGATTACGAAAGCTGGAAGCGGGACCGGTAACCCCGCGACAACCGTCGGCGCTGGACCGGCCGCGAGTGGCCATAGGAAAATAGGAGACTCGAGAGCGAGTCCTCTCTATCCAGGCCCGATAGATCATCCGACCCCGTACACCTGCTCAGGAGCTATCGATGGCGCAAGCCGGAAATCCGTTTGACAGCCTCGGCCCCATGGCGAAGGCGTACGACTTCACGGCTGTCGAGACCCCGGTATACCAGTGGTGGGAAGGGCAAAACTACTTCAAGCCGAGCGAAGAGCCTGGCGCCGAACCGTTCACAATCGTCATGCCGCCTCCCAACGTCACGGGCGCGCTGCACCTTGGCCACGCCCTGGAGAGCGCCATCCAGGATGCGATGGTGCGCTGGCGGCGGATGCAGGGCTACTCCACGCTCTGGCTGCCCGGCACCGATCACGCCGGCATCGCCACGCAGATGGTCGTCGAAAGGGATCTGCTGGTGAAGGACGAGATCACCCGCCACGAGCTGGGCCGTGAGAAATTCATCGAACGGGTGTGGGAGTGGGTCGATGAGTATGGCGATGTGATCCAGGAGCAGCGCAAGCGGCTCGGCGCGTCATGCGATTGGGATCGCGCCCGGTTCACGATGGACCCCGGCCCGGCCGCAGCAGTTCGGAAGACGTTCGTTCGCCTGTATAAGAAAGGTCTCATCTACAGGGGCAACCGCATCGTCAACTGGTGCCCGGTCTGCCGCACCGCGCTATCAGACCTGGAAGTGATCCACGAGGAACGTGAAAGCCGCCTGTACGAGATCAAATATCCGATTGCCGGTGAAGACGACCACGTAACTATCGCGACGACCCGGCCAGAGACGATGCTCGGAGACACGGCCGTCGCGGTCAACCCGGACGATGACCGCTACCGGCGCCTGATCGGAAAGAGCGTCGAATTGCCGCTTACCGGCCGGGTGATCCCCATCATCGGTGACGCCGCGGTCGACGTTGAATTCGGCACCGGCGCCCTCAAGGTAACGCCTGCGCACGATCCTGCCGACTTCGAGATAGGCCAGCGCCATGGCCTCGATACGGTTACCGTCATCGGCCTCGACGGACGCATGACGGAAGAGGCGGGTGCATTTGCCGGAATGGACCGTTCAGACGCCAGGGCCGCCGTCCTGGAAGCCCTCGACAAGATCGGGCTCCTGGAGGCCGAGGTCCCATATATGCAGTCGATCGCCCTCTGTGACCGCAGCAAGGATCCGGTCGAGCCACTCTCGTCACTGCAGTGGTGGGTCAAAGAGCCGGACATCTCCCATGTCAGCCGGAAGGCCGTTGAGGACGGAAAGATAAAATTCGTTCCCGAGAGGTTCACACGCGTCTATTTCAACTGGATCGACAACCTGAGGGATGGGTGCATCTCACGGCAGCTCTGGTGGGGCCACCGCATCCCGGTCTGGTACT
>JADFPB010000065.1 GCA_022562515.1 Chloroflexota bacterium
ATGCCCGAGGGGGATGGCCTGATAATAGGCGGCCAGCATGACGCAGCGCGCTTCAACACCACCGTTGAAACCCTCGGCCTGTCAGCTCGAACCCTCAACTGCCTGAAGCGCGCCGGCATCAATCGCGTCGGAGAGGTCCTGGCAATGCCGAAACGCGATCTCCTCAGGATTCGCAACTTCGGACAGAAATCGCTCGACGAGCTCTATGAGAGGCTCGGCGAAGAAGGCTTCCTGGACGAAGAAGACGACTCAGAGAACCCAGAAAATCCAGAGAGCCCGGCAAGCCCTGAAAACTCGGGCGACGATACGCCCCAGACCGATACGGCCGGGTCTGAAGAGGCCACTCCGGAAGCAGTATCAGAAGCGGTGGCCGAAGGATTGACAGAGCCAAAAGCAGAAGCAGAGCCTGAGGCAGAGGCGAAAGAGTGAGACATCGCGTATCAGGCCGTAAATTCGACCGGCCCACCGGATCGCGCATGGCCATGTTCAAAATCATGACCACAGACCTGCTGAAGCACGGGAAGGTAAAGACCACCCTCCCCAAAGCCAAAGAAGTCAAGGGATTCGCTGAAAAGGTGATCACCCTTGGCAAGGACGGCTCGCTCCACGCACGGCGGCGCGCGAGAACCATGGTGACGGAACCGGCAGTCCTGGATGACGTCTTCGGGAATATGGCAAAACAGTACCGCGACCGCCCCGGTGGCTACACACGAACGATAAAACTCGGGCCGCGCAAGGGCGATGGCGCCGAGATGGCAATACTGGAGTTGGTGGAATAGGCAAAATTGAGGCGGAGCGCAGGGTTGAGGCCATGCGCATCGCACTCCGGCTGGAGTACGACGGGACAGACTTCCTCGGCTCGCAACTCCAGGCTTCCGGCCGAACGGTGCAGGGAGTTCTGGAACAGGCCCTGGAGTCGCTCTTCCAGACCGCAATACGGCCGCAACTGGCAAGCCGGACGGACTCAGGTGTCCACGCCCGCGACCAGGTCGCCGCCTTCAATGTTGAAACATACCTGGATATGAACACGATAAGGGAAGCCCTGAATCATTACCTCCCGCCGGATGCGGCGGCAAGGTCGGTTCATCGCGTTCACGAAGGGTTCGATCCCAGGCGCGACGCCACCCACCGCGAATATGCCTACACGATCAACAACGCCCCGGTAGCCTCTCCCATAAGCCGTCGCTTCGAGACGACGGTGCAAACCCATCTCGACGAAACCAGAATGAATGATGCGGCAGAAATCCTGGTCGGGTCACATGATTTCGCTTCTTTCGCCGGCCCAAAGGCTCCCGCCGACTCTCCCACCCGGCGTGACATGGAAGCCGCATCCGCCACCCGCGATGGGGATCGAGTGGTCATCCGGTTCAAAGCGAACGCATTTCTGCACCAGCAGGTCCGCCGTATGGCCGGCGCGCTCGTAAAAGCTGGCAAGCCGTCTTCGGGACCGGAGTCGCTGGCGGAAATTCGAAACCTCCTCGACAGGCCCGAAAGAGGCGCAACCACCACGCTCATGGCCCCGCAGGGCCTGTGCCTCACCCGAATCCACTACCCTGAAACAGGAACCGCCGCGCTGCCCGCATAGCGGCCGCTCCAACGCCCAGGCACCCAGACTAAGGTTAGAAATGATTACGAGATTGAAGCCCTACAACCCGAGCGCCTCCGATCTGGAGGCTGCCTGGCACGTCATCGACGCCGACGGCCAGGTACTGGGCAGGCTGGCTACTGATATAGCCATGAAGCTCATGGGCAAGAACAAGCCCGGCTACGTGCCGCACATGCTTTCCGGTGATTACGTAGTCATAGTCAATGCGGAAAAAATTAAGGTCACCGGTAAAAAGGCTGAGCAGAAGGAATATATCCGGCACAGCCAGTACCCGGGCAACCGGAAAGTAATTCCCTACGAGAGAATGCTCGAGCGGCACCCCGAACGAATCTTGACCGCAGCCGTAAAGGGCATGCTGCCCCGCAACAAGCTCGGCAGGCACATGCTTGGCCGCCTCAAGGTCTATGCAGGACCGGAACACCCCCACTCAGCACAGGTAATCGGAAGCGCAAACCGCGAATCCGCGTCAGGAGACGCTTAATTGGCAGATAAGCAGTACTACTACGGACTGGGACGGCGCAAGAGTTCCGTCGCGAAAGTGCGCGTCTACCCGGGCCAGGGCGGCATGACTATCAACGGCAAGCCCGTCGAAGAGGTCCTCACCACGCTTCATTCCCGCTGGGTCGCAGAGGCGCCCCTGCACGCCGTAAACATCGATCAGTCCGTGCAGGTAGTGGCTACCGCGAAGGGCGGCGGCGTCTCAGGCTGGGCCGGCGCAGTGTCCCTCGGCATCGCCCGCGCGTTGCTTGTGATGGACCCCAACCTCCGGCCAACCCTGAAACGCGCCGGGCTCCTCACCAGGGACTCCCGCGTCAAGGAAAGCAAGAAGTACGGCCTGAAGCGGGCACGCAAGGCGCCCCAGTACACCAAACGCTAACCAGCCGCTAGAAACGCCACAAGACCAGCCTTCTTCAAGTTCGAAACAAAACGCCCCCGATTCCGGGGACGTTTTTGTTTTGTCCGCCGAAGTATCCGGCCGGTCAATCCCCGATGGTGATCTCAGCAACCCGCGCCATTCCCGCAAGGTCATCGATTATCTGCATATCGGCCGCCGGCATATGCTCCTCCACCAGCGCGCGCACGCCGTCCACCAGCGGAGGATCGATCTCCAGGAGCGCGATCGCTTCGTCTGACAGCAGGCCCGGGAGCTGTGGAACGAACCGGCCGATCAGATCCAGCCCATCCGGCCCGCCATCCAGCGCCAGACGAGGCTCTGCCAGTACTTCGGGGGCCAGCTCCGGTTCCACCTCCCCCATCCGCCCCGCCAGTACGTAAGGCAGGTTGGCGACCACGATGTCGAACGGTCCCCACAGCGGATCTGCGAGATCGCCCTCGTGAAATCCGATGTTCGCGGCGACGCCGAGCCTGCGCGCGTTCTGCGCCGCCACATCAAGCGCATCAGGAGAGATATCCACCGCGTGGACTTCGGCCCCATCCAACTCCAGAGCAAGCGTAATGGCCAGCACCCCGCTTCCAGTACCGATATCGGCAATGCGGACCGCTCCGTGGCGCCCAGCCCACCTCAGCGCCCTCTCGACAACCAGCTCCGTCTCCTGGCGCGGTATCAGCACACGACGGTCGACCGCGAAGTCCCTCCCGTAGAAAGGACACGAGCCCGTGATGTAGCGAAGCGGTTCCCGCTGCAGACGCCGTTTGAGCAGCCCTGCCAGACGCTCGGCGGCCTCCGGCGGCAACGGCTGGGTCATCGATGTAATCAGGCCGCCTGAGTTGATCGAGAGCACATGCGCCAGCAAAATTTCGCTCTCGGCACGCGCCTCTTCGCCGTCCGAGACGGCGCCGGAATCAAGCAGACTGGCGCGAACGCTCACCAGCGCCAGGCCGATCGTCTCGCCGTCAGCCGCCAAGTTACCCGGATGACCCAGGTTAACCGTCGGCCGTAACCGCCGCGAGTTTGAGCGCCTGCTCTTCCCGAATGAGAGCGTCGATGAACTCATCGAGATCACCCTCCATGATCGCGGCGAGATTGTGGCTCGTCAGATGGATGCGGTGATCAGTCACCCTGCCCTGCTGGAAGTTATAGGTACGGATCTTTTCTGAACGATCGCCGGTGCCTACCTGCGCCCTGCGATTGGCGCTGATCTCTTCCTGCTGCTTCTTCAACTCCTGGTCCCACAGCCGAGCCCGCAACTCCTCCATCGCCACCTGCCGGTTCTGATTCTGGGAGCGCTCTTTCTGTGCCTGCACAACTATCCCGGACGGTTCATGCGTGATCCGGATCGCGGTCGCCACCTTGTTGACGTTCTGACCGCCGGCGCCGCCGGAGTGGTACACGTCAATACGCAGGTCCTCCTGCTTGATCTCGATATCGATCTCTTCGGCCTTCGGTAGCACAGCCACGGTCGCCGTCGACGTGTGAATACGACCCTGCGACTCCGTCACCGGCACCCGCTGGACCCTGTGAACGCCGCTTTCCAGTTTCAACCGGCTGTAAGCGCCGCCGCCTTGAACCTGGAAGATCGCCTCCTTGATGCCGCCGACTCCCGTCTCATTGCTGTTCTGAATACTGAACTTCCAGCCACGGCTCTCTGAATATCGCTGGTACATGCGCACCAACTGCGCGGCAAACAGGCCGGCTTCATCGCCGCCCGCCCCGGCCCTTATCTCAACGATGGCGTCCGCATGCTCCGCAGCATCCTTCGGCAACAGCGCGATCTCGATCTCGCCCTGGAGATCAGCGGTCCGCTGTTCCAGCCCGGCCGACTCCTCCCGAGCCATCTCCACCACTTCCTGATCGCTCTCACCGTCGAGCAGTTCTTTTAGATCGGAAAGTTCCGCGCCCGCCTTCTCGAGTTCGGACGTCAGGCTCACAACGCGTTGCAGATCTGCGTACTCGCGTCCGATCTTCTGACGTCGCCGCGAATCCGAAACAACGTCCGGGTCAGCCATCATCCGCTCAAGCTCAGAGTGGCGCTCGGCGATGGCCTGGAGCCGATTTTTCATAGCTGAATTCATCATCAAATCTTAGCACCGGCGCGACCTGGTCCCATCGACGCGGGAACGGTCGCGGCACTTCCGGAAAGCTAGCGGCTCGCCTCTGCGATGGCGGCCGGGTCGAGCGATACTTCCGTCTGATCGGTATCCGTCACCAGAGACCTCAACGTCGCGACGCCCTTTTCCAGATCTCTCTCGCCAAGGATGAGGGCATATCTTGCCCCCTTCGAGTTGGCGTACCGCATCTGCGATTTCATGCTCCTGCCCACGGGAGCCACGATCACCGACTTGCCAATGGCGCGCAGCCCGCTGGCCAGCGTCAACGTCCGATCAAGGGCCGCATCGCCAATGTGGACACAGACGATGTCGATTACCGGCGCGCCGGGCACGCTCACGCCCTGAGCCTTCAGGTTCAGCAACACCCGCTCCAACCCGATGGCGAATCCAACGCCCGGAGTGGGCGGGCCGCCAAGGATCTCGATAAGCGGGTCGTACCGGCCACCTCCGCCAATAGTGCTCTGGCTCTTTTTCTCGGCGGGTTCGTACTCAAACACCGTCCGGTTGTAGTAATCGAGGCCCCTCACCAACCGGCGGTTTTCCTCGTATCCGCTCAGCGCGCCCTCGACCACCAGCAGGTCCAGCGTTCTCCGCAATTCGTCCCAGTGGTCCGAACAGTCGTCGCATAAATCATCCACGCTGCGTGGAGCGCCTTCGCTGACCGATACGCAGGACTCTTTCTTGCAGTCCAGCACCCGCAGAGGGTTGGAGCGATACCGGCCCTTGTGGTCGACGCAAAGGCCATCCTCACGCTCTGAAAAATACTCGACCAGCTTCGCCAGGTGCCCGGGGCGGCAAACACCATCCCCAATGCTGTTGATGCTCAACGACAGGCCGGTGAGTCCAAGCGATGCAAGCCAGGACCACCCGAGTTCGATCACCTCCGCATCGACCTGCGGTGACGCATCCCCAATCGCCTCTACGCCGAACTGATGGAACTGCCGAGCCCGGCCTGCCTGAGGTCGCTCATATCGGAAATACGGCCCCTGGTAGAACAGGCGGACCGGCTGCGGCTGGTTATGCAGACCCCGCTGAATGTATGCCCGGCAAATTGGCGCAGTGCCCTCCGGCTTCAGCGTGAGCGAATCGCCGCCCAGGTCCTCAAAGCTGTACATCTGCTTCTCGACGACCTCGGTCTCCTCACCAACCCCGCGGCTGAATAGAGACGTATCTTCGAAAATGGGTGTGTCGATGCGCTCGTATCCGAACGAGGCCGCCACGCTCGCCGCCGTGCCCCGGATATAAGACCAGTAGGGCTGATCGTCCGGGAGAATGTCGCTTGTGCCACGTGGGGCCTGGAATGAAGACGAAGCCACAGCCGCGGCCCTAGCCGCCGGCCTGCGCGCGCTGGTAGATCTTGCCCTCCGTCTTGATCGACGGTGCAAGCATCAACTCGGTCTCGTGCATCTCTTTCAGATCCATCGCGCCAACGATGCCCATGCAGTTGCGAAGAGCACCCACCAGGTTCAGGGTGCCGTCCGTCAGTGACGACGGGCCAAATAGGATCTGCTCCAGCGGCGCCTTCGTCCCCACTGTTATCCGCGTCCCCCTCGGCAGGGAGGCGTCAGGCGTCGCCATCCCCCAGTTGAAGCCGCGGCCGGGCGACTCTTCGGCCTGCGCGAATGGCGTGCCGATCATGACGGCGTCTGCGCCCGAGGCAAACGACTTGCACACATCGCCACCCGTGCGGATGCCACCGTCAGTGATGATCGGCACGTAACGGCCGGTCTGCTTGAAATACTCGTCGCGCGCCGCTGCGCAGTCTATCGTCGCCGTAACCTGCGGCACGCCGATGCCAAGCACTTCCCTGCTGGTACACGCCGCGCCCGGGCCTACGCCCACCAGCACGCCGCTTATGCCCTGGTGCATTAGCTCAAGCGTCACGTCATAGCTCACCGTGTTGCCGACGACGATCGGCTTTTTGATCTGCTCTACCAGCTCACTGAATATGAGACCCCTGGCACTCTTAGAGCGATGCCTGACCGTAGTTATCGTGGCGGCGACTACGATCACGTCCGCGCCCGCCTCTGAAGCTATCGGCGCAAGCTTCTTGGTTGTCGCCGGAATAGTTGCGACGGCACACTTCACGCCGCCGCTTTTGATCTGCTGGACCCGCCTCGCAACGAGGTCTTCTTTGATCGGCTCCTCGTAGATCTTCTGCATCAGCGGCGTCGAGTCTTCCAGAGTGGCGGCCGCTATGTCAGCGTAAATCTCCGTCACATCCTCGTATCGCACGTGTATGCCGTTCAGGTTTAAAACGGCGAGACCCCCGAGCTTGCCAAGATGAATGGCGAACTGGGGGTCGACAATGGCGTCCATCGCGGACGCCAGGATGGGAATTCCGAGCTCTACCGGCCCGGTGCCGTTGGGACTGGGGATGGACATCGTCGTGTCCACCATCTCCGGATTGATCGTAATGCGGCCCGGTGCGATGGCCACGTCATCGAATCCGTAGGCGGGACGGAGTTCCTTTTTGATCGGATAGGTCATGGAAACACCTCATGATTGAATGTCTCCCCCCAGTCCAGGCGGGGGCAGGACACCATCGATCAGACGAATCCAACCCGTATCCAGTCACGCGGAGGGCTTTACGGTCGTTGCCGGACCCGACGGTAAAACAGGACCACGCGCAGCGGGTATCAGGTGAGTATACGACTGCCGCGACGATTTTCGTAGCCCTCGTGTGGAAACCGTATGCGCGAAGGGCTCCTCCACCCGCCCTCTTACCGCCATCTGGCGTATAAAGAGACGATGCGCCATCGCTGGGCAAATACGAGCCTGCTACTCCTGGTGCTCGCCGAAGTGGCCACCGGCGCCTTCGGCCTCGCTGCCGGCGCCTCCAATCGCGCCTTCCTCAATGACCTCCACGCCGTATTCTCGTTCGGGATAGTCGCCATCCTGGGCTGGAAAACAGCGCTTGCCATCGGCTCCCTCAAGCGCCCGGCCGGGACTCGCCCCCGCTACCTGTCGCTCGTCCTGGCCGCTCTGCTGCTGGCAACGCTCGGCCTCGGCTTCTGGTGGAGCAACGGGGTATTCGCAGACATATCCGGCACCAGCCTGCTCACCATCCACATCTGGCTCGGCCTGGCGACCGCCGCCATCATCCTTTACCACGCGTGGGCATATACCCGCCGATTCCGTATCGGTTACAGCGCCGACCGTCGCTCCGCCCTCCGGCTCATGACCGCCCTGGCCGCCGGAGCCGCCGCATGGGGCGTCTCGGAAGGCATTGGAAACGCGCTCGACACCCCGGCCTCGAGGCGTCGATTCACCGGCTCTCACGAACGAGCCAGCTTCAAGGGCAACGCGTTCCCGACGACCTCATGGCTGAACGACAATCCACGCTTCATCGACCCGAACCGATGGGAGTTGACGGTCACAGGAGAAGTTTCGACTCCCCTCGTGCTGTCACTGGCGGAGCTTCGCGAGGGCGGCCGGTTCGAGGTCGTGGAGGCGACCGAGACGCTCGACTGCACAAGCGGCTGGTATTCGACCCAGGTCTGGACGGGCGTTCGAGTAGGAGACGTCCTGGATGCCGCCGGCATCGAGCCGGATACCCGCAGCGTCTCTTTCGTGTCGAGGACCGGATTCAGCCGCCGCATGCCATACGGCGACGTCCGCGGCTACATCCTCGCCACCCACGTCGGCGGAGAGCCCATCTCCCACCGCCACGGCGCCCCTCTGCGGCTGGTCGCGCCCGGCAGGCGCGGATTCGAGTGGGTGAAGTGGCTGGCGGCGATCAATGCCAACTCCTCCCCGAGCTGGCTCCAATGGCCGTTCCCGATCGAGTAAGGGCTCGGCTCTCAGGCCGCGAGCCGCGCGCCTAAAATACCCACATGCGCATCGGGGCTGGAACGATCTGGGTGGCAGCGACCCTCGCCATCATGGCGGTCCTCGCGTTTCGAATCGCGGCCGGAGGCAGCGACTTGCCGCAACCGAGTCCAGCCGGTCCAATCCTGTCACTCGAGACCGAGGCATCACTACTGCTCGGAAAGCTTGCCCGCGATCCGGTGTTTGCTGCACGTTCAGAAAATTCCGAGTCCGACTACGAGCCGCTGCTGACTGAGCGCAAGTTATCGGACGGCTTCGAAGACCTGGGACAGGCCGCCGCTATAGTATTGCTCTCGGCCATCGCCATCGCGTCAGGCCTGGTCGGCGCCGTGTGGCTGAAAGGCCGCCTCAGCTATTGAGCGCGACTGGTCCACGCAAGCCGTTACAGTATCCCAGCAACCAGTGATAAGCGCCCCGGTCATCCTGAGAGGTCATACTGAAATGAGTGACACCGCAACAGAACAATTTCCGCTTCAAACGCCCAGGACACATGGCCCGGAGGGTACCGGCACCCCCAAAATCACAGTCACCATCCGGGACCTGGAAGAGGCCACCCTGCGCCGCACAAAGCAGCTCGGCATCGATCACGTCTGCATGAGCGGCCTCCCCATCCCGTGGACCGAGGAAGTCGTGCGGGAGAGGATGGACCGGCTGGCAGAGTACGGCCTCAGTCTGTCCAACATGATGATGGCCGGCTTCCCGAACGCCATATACGGCCGCCCCGATCGCGATAAAGACATCGACAATGTCCTGCAAACAATCCGTGCCGCCGGCGCGTGCGGCCTGCCCGTCGTTGAGTACAACTTCTATGCCCACCGCATTATTGAGGGCTATATCGAAGCCCCGGGCAGAGGCGGAGCAATCCTCACCGCCTTCGACTACGAACGGATCAAGGACCTGCCACCGCTGCCCGAAGAAGGCGCACACACGATGGACGAGATGTGGGACAACGTCACCTACTTCCTGAAAGCCGTCGTGCCCGTGGCGGAAGAGTCCAACGTGCGCCTCGCGCTCCACCCGAACGACCCGCCCGCGCCCATAAGCCGCGGCTCAGAACAGATCATGGGCAACGTGGAGGGCTGGAAACGCCTCGTAGACATCGTGCCAAGCCCCCACAGCGGGATCACCTTCGATTGCGGCGTAACCCGCGAGATGGGAGAGGACCCCGTCGAGACCTGCCGATACTTCGGCGAGCGCGACCAGATCAACCACGTCCACTTCCGTAACGTCCGCACGCACATTCCACGGGAGCTATACACGGAAGTCTTCATCGATGAAGGCGAAGTCGATATGTTCGCCGTGATGAAGGAGTTGGTCCGCCAGAAGTACCCGCGGCTCGTCTACCCCGAACACCCTCCCGTGATGGACGCCGACAAAGACCACCCGGACTCGGGAATATCGTCCGGGCGCTACACCGGCTTCGCATATACCGTCGGCTATGCCCGCGCCATGCTTCAGGCCGCCCTCGCATCCTGAAGCGAGCAACCCTGCAGGCCCATCCCCGTCTTCGCCCACTTGTACAGCCATCCTCGCGTCGGCCGCGCTCACCATGCAGGTCCACCGCCACGTTTCACCAGGCATGCAGGAACAGGCAGCAGCAGCGTTCACCGACCTCATGACTGGCGGCACAGGTTAGAGGTTTTCTACGCCCTCAATATCTCCCGCTGCGTTAGCACGCGCTCCAACAACCGGCCTTCTTCCGGGGGTCAATGTTGGCCATCGTCGCGGCGGTCGACATAGACCTCACCGCCCTTCATGACGAACCGCACGCCTCTACCTTCCTCC
This sequence comes from Chloroflexota bacterium, assembly GCA_022562515.1. Taxonomy (GTDB): domain Bacteria; phylum Chloroflexota; class Dehalococcoidia; order Lucifugimonadales; family Lucifugimonadaceae; genus UBA1151. The sequence goes on from JADFPB010000065.1 coordinate 10,232, forward strand.
AGTAACGTCGCATCCTCCAGCGGGTCGCCGTCAACGAGGATCAGATCCGCCTGCATGCCTTTGGCCACTCGCCCGATCTCATCTTCCAGGCCAAGGCACCGGGCGGCGTGGCCGGTGGCGGCCACGATTGCCTGCATCGGAGTCATGCCCGCGTCCACCAGCAGACTGATCTCATGGGCATTGTTGCCGTGCGCCCAGCCTCCTTCATCCGTACCGGCGACGACCTTGACACCGGCGGCCATCGCCAGTTCCAGGCTTTTGATGTGATGGACCCGAAGCTCAGCGGCACGAGCCTTCCCGTGAGGCGTTCCCTTCGCGGCGTGGTGGGTATAGACACTGAAAGTGGGGACGAAGTAGATGTCTTTGTCGGCCATCATTGGCAGAAGGTCGGGATCTTCATCGAGGTACGCGCCGTGCTCGATCGAGTTCACGCCGGTCTCGACGGCGAGTCGCAGACCCGGACCCCCGAGCGCGTGGCACATGACCCGCCGCCCTCGTTTGTGAGCCTCATCTACCAGCGCCTCAAGCTCGTCGCGCTCGAACAGCTGGTCTTTAGGTCCAAGGCCAGAGGTGGAACTGGCTCCCCCGGTTGTCGCCACCTTAATGACGTCGGCTCCGGCCCGAACCATCTCTCGGACTTTGGCACGCATCCCCTCGGGCCCATCGGCAACGCCCCACGGCAGGCCGGAATCCAGAGGGTTGGGAGGGGCGTGCCCCAGGGGACTGGTGAGGTCCGCCATCCCACCGGTCGGCGTGATGAATCCCAGCGCCACTAGAAGCCTTGGGCCAGCAATCAGACCCTCTTCCACGGCCATCCTGAACCCGGCGTCTAACCTGCCGGCGTCCCTGACCGTTGTGTAGCCCGTTTCCAGTGTCTGCTTGAGCACCGCGGCGATCCGCATGTGTCTCAAGCTTCGAGACTCGGTGATGCCCCACCGGCTGGCGATCTCGTAGCCGAACGAGGCGAGATGATCGTGGCAGTCGATGAGACCCGGAAGCAGGGTCATGCCTGAGGCGTCTATCGTCTCCGCGTCCGGCGGAACCTCAACAGCATCTCTCGCGCCCGCGGCTTCTATGCGATCTCCGTCTATCAGAACAGTCGCGTTCGAGAGCGGCAGCCCGCCGGTGCCGTCGATGAGCGTCACACCTGTTATCGCCTTCATCCCGAACCTCTCAAGGGCGGCGACAGGATCAGGGTCGATGGTGAGATCGGCCGGGTCACCGTGATCGACTAGCGCCCCTACGCCTTCAATATCTCCCGCTGCGCCAGCACGCGCTCCAGCAGCGGCTGCATGCCCAGTTCCTGGGCGATGGCGATGGCCTCATCCTGGAGTTCGGTGGCCTTCTCGCGGTCACCGGGTTCGCCGCGTTCCGAGAGCATCTCGGCGTAATGGGAGCAGGTCCAGGCAAGACTCGGCCGGTAGCCAACCCGGCGGCAGAAAGTCATTTCATCCTCGAAGTGGCCCGCCGCATCGTCGAACCGGTCCAAAGTGCCGGCTAACAAACCCAGCGTACGGTCATCTCCGCAACCAAACAAACCACCAACCCCGGTGCGTTTGTATCCGGCGTACAGTCGCTCCGCCGCCGCTACATCTTTCCGGTGCACCGCGAGCAGCGCCTCGCCGAGTCTGGCGAGCGCCGCAACAAGAGGATAAACCCCCGCGGAGAGGACCGTCTTGTTGGCGTCGACAGCAACGTCTAACCCGACGTTTTCGCCAGTGACGAGGGCGATCCATGGGGAGGCCAGAGCGGTGAAACCATATTCAAGTGTGGCGCCGGGCTCCGTGAGCCGTGTCACCTCCAGTAGCCGCTCAAGGAGGGCCTTTCCTTGTCCAATGTTCCCCGTCTCGTACTCTGCAATCATGAGATGGAAGAGATGTCTGGGCTCTCGTGGTGAAACGGTCAGCGCACGTCCGCTGCACTCTCTTGCCGCTGACCAGTCTCCTCTGAGAGTGGCTAGAATCGCCTGAAGGAACAACGAACGGGCCAGATAGAAGTGGTGGCGCAGCCGTTCCGCAGCGGCCACCGAGGCCGCCACCGGTTCGTCCGCCAGGTCTGGAGCTCCCTGGACTATGTGGCCGATCGCCACGTCGAAGTAGGCGAGCGCCTCGGCTCGGGGATCGTCAACGCGACCAACAAGCTCGATCGCCCGAGACCCTTTCTCATGGGAACCATCCCAATTCAGGTCGTAGATGTCCGCGTCAGCGGCGGCGACCAGCGTCCGCATCTGAAGACCGACGTCGCCCTCTCGTTCAGCGATGGCAAGCGCCCGGTCGAACGCCTCCTGGGACCCCTCGTAGTCCCCCTCTTCCTCGCTGAGCAACCTGCAATATATCGACAGTAGCCGTCCGGCCTCGATGGAGTCCGGCGGCACCAGTTCCAGGGCCCGGGCGATGAGCCGTGGCATACCCGTGACGTGCCCGAACGTCGGCGGGAACGGGTGCGCGGCGACGGCGACCGCAAGTTCGACGTCGCCCGCGTCGCTGTAATAGTCGAAGGCGCGGCTGAGACTGGCACCCGCCTCCCGCAGCCGGTACAGCGGCAGCGTGGCCACCTGGGCACGGCCCAGGCCGAACAGGATTGCGGCCGTGTCGGCATCTGCCGGCCGCGTTTCGTTCTGCTCCGATTCAGCGACGGCTGCAGGCTCCTTGACCGCCAGCGCCCGGCTGAAGATCTGCTCGGCCTCGTCGAACGCATGGCCCGCCAGTGCGTTCTCTCCTGCCACCAACGAGTAATGGACGACCCGCTCGGGACCAACCAGTGATTCCGCCTGCAGGACGTGGCGCAGCATCTCCGTGGCGTGGGCGTCTGCCTCGTCCCCGTACAGCTTCTCCAGGGCGTCGGCGACGGCGGCATGTAACCGTACCCGCCGGTTCAGAGACAGTTCGTCCAGCAGCGTCTCCTGGAACAGCGCGTGTGCGAACTGGTACCTGCCGACCGTCGTCGGGAGCTC
>JADFPB010000248.1 GCA_022562515.1 Chloroflexota bacterium
CATCCACCCGGATGTTGGGCTTTGCATCACTGCTCCTCAGTGTCACGCTATCTTCGCTGAAGATGAACTCGCCCCTGCCAAGTCCGAGTTCCCGGACGTATGAGGTCGAAACTCGATTGCGGGTGAGAAACCGGCGAATGAAGCGCAGCCGCACCTGGCCGAAGTCGACCAGCATCCTTCCGGCATCGTCGTACAGGTATCCGTACGGAGTCGACTGCGAGCGCACGACGAGATGGCGAGTGATCGCCATGACAGCGAGGACAATGGCAATAACAATCGCAGCCCATGTCCATGCCGGGACTTCGTCAATGAAGCTCGGCTCCGGCACCGGCACAATCACCGGCGGCGGAATCACACCGATATCAATATCCCCGATGCTTTCTCCGGTCTCATACGCCCTGCCCAGATAGACGGTGCCAAGGCTGGCCTCCACCCGGTATTTACCCGTCCCCTGAGGCGCCGCGGAAACGATGAACTTCCAGGCGGAGCCGTCTTCCAGAGAATCAACGGCAGTGATGGTTGACGGTATCTCTCTGCGATTTGGCGTTATGACTGCCACGTTGAGTTCAGACGCTTGAACCGGGAACGGGAAATCAGCCTTCGTGATCTCAATTTCCGCCACGTCGATCAACGCACCCAGATCGAACGGACCAGGCAGAAGATCCCGGACTCGCAGCGTCGGGAAATGCTCGGCCTGCAACACGACCGTGTCTTTGATCGTCGCGCCGAAGTTGTCCCATCGCAGCACCAGAGCTATGTCGCTGGTCGCCTGCGCAGCGAATCCGGGCACCAGGACGGAGAAGAGCCCGTCACCTTCGATTACGTCACCGGCGGTGCCTTCGTCCGTGAGACGGTAGACGACAGAGCCATCGGCGCTCGTCACCGTTGCATCGATAAATGCTCCCGTCAGATTGACCGGCTCATCGTGTGAAGTGACCCGGGCGGTGAGCAGGACAGGCTCTCCAACCGGAACCGGCAGCCCATCCGCGAGTTCAATCGCGAGGCTGTGGTCGATATCGACTGAGATCAGTAGCTCCGAGTCGTCTCCCAGCGCGCGCGCCGTCCATTGTCCGGCCTCGGGGGTATCTACCCGGATAAGAATTGCAGCCGCCGTTTCGACGATGGTCACATTTGACCGCGCCGATATGACCGGGGCGCCGCGAGGGTCGAATATCTCGATGACGGTGTCACTGGAGCCGCGCGTGATAGAAATGGTCATCAGGTCGACCAGCGGCGGGACGTCAAACGGGGCCAGAGCGTTCCCGCCCCGAGCGAGAAGAGTCTGGATCACCGGGACTGGCTGAATGCCGTACGTATCGGACGCGAAGTTCGCCAGGCCATCGATGGCCCCCGTGTCATAGGCCGTTCCTCCGCTCGTTTCCGCGATGCTTGCCAGGAAGGCCCGTGATACCGGCGTTGCCGAAGGAAGCATCGCAACGTCAATGCTCCAGCCTTCCGCTGCGAACAGCCGGACCAGGGAGAGCAGTCTGTCCCGCGTCGACCGGCTCGCCGACTCCATGCCATCCGATGTCAGGAGGATCATTCGACTTCCCGGCGCCGCTTCGGATTCAGAGAGAAAGTCGAACCCTGCAGCAATCGCCCGGAACTGGTTGGACTGACCGCCGCGTACGCTAACTGTGGAGAAGCTGTGGAACTTATCGAGTCCTTCAATGAGCGCGGCGGTGCCGAAGTCGAACTCAACTATCTGGCCCGCCTCGTTGGCGTAGCTCATCAGCGCGATGGTTTCGCTGTCTGCCTGCCCGGCCGCCAGCCGGGTCACCGAGTCGGCGACATCTGCATCCCGTCTATCCACTGACACGACCAGGGAATCCACGGCGATAAGCAAACGCGTATCAGGAGGCGCGTCATCCGCCCGGGCGTCGTTCGCATAAACGGCGCTGAACATCGCGCCAGATATCAAAGCAATGACGAGCAGTGTGATAGATGCGGTCCGCATGACAGAGCCTCCAGATAGCGGGATGCGGCGCTCCACACGCCGCGACGTTCCGCTGAGGGTAGAGAGATTGCCAACCATTCGGCTAGGCGTTTTACCCGCGGGATTTACCTGGAAGTTAGTGAACGCTAACAAGTGACGGCTCAGCTTCTCTCCCGGGCTTTCTCAGTGGTTGCCCCTGCCCGTACCGGCCGTTACCGTTAGCGAGCCCCGAAGCCAACGCGAACGCAATGCCATTGCCCGTGAAAAATAAAGACCCCGGAGGAGTACCCATCTTGAAAATCACAGCGCTCAAGTCATACCCGGTAGAGGACGCCGCTGGAGGCAAGTACCACTTCATCATCGTTGAGACAGACGCCGGCATCTCCGGCATTGGCGAAGTCGGGATCCGTTTCTGGGGAGCCGCAATCGAGAAAGCCGTCGAACATCTCTCGGAGATAGTCATCGGGCAGGATCCGTGGTCGACCGAGCGGCTCTGGCAGCAGATGTTCAGAGGCGGTTTCTTCCCCGCCGACAAGGTCTACGCCTGTGCCATCAGTGGCATAGACATCGCCCTCTGGGACATCAAGGGCAAATCCGTTGACATGCCCATCTACAAGTTGATGGGCGGCCCGGTCAGAGACAAAGTAGTCTGCTATCCGCACACGCAGGGGTCGACTACTGAAGCCCTGGTCGAAAACTGCAAGGCGGTGGTCGGCGATGGCTGGAAATTCGTGCGCTGGGGCCAGCCGGAAACATCCGGTGAATTCGAGGCCCGCGGCTACTCCACCCTCGAGCCTGTCGAGTCCATGCGCATCGCCGTGCACCAGATGGCGGCCGTCCGAGAGGCCGTGGGACCGGACATCCAGATCTGCTTTGACGTACACACCCGGCTCGACCCGGCGCACGTAA
>JADFPB010000249.1 GCA_022562515.1 Chloroflexota bacterium
CAGGGAGGGTGTCGGGAGCCGCGTTTCCCGGTCCCCTGTTCTGCCGGGAATCATGTTCGTGCAAGGTGTATCGGACTGGCTCTGCCTCAGGTCAACGCCCGCCATGCGATGCCCGCTATGCCCCCGGCTGCGATGACCCAGACGATATTCACGCGTCCCCAGATCAGCACTCCAAGCGACGCCCCGCCGATGACCACCGCTGTCACGTCAACGAACGACGCCCGCGCAAGGGTCACCGGAACCGCTGCCATGAGACCGAGCGCCGCCGCGTTGATACCGTCGAGCGTCGCACCGGCCCAGTCGTAGCGGCGTACGAGGGGCAGGATCTTGCCCAGCAGCGCAACGAAGATGAAAGAGGGAATGAAGATCGCCAGCGTCGCGAGAACCGCCGCCCACCAGCCGCCCGTGACGTATCCGACGAACGTGGCGGTAGTGAAGACCGGCCCCGGCGTCACCTGCCCGATGGCGACCGCATCGATCAACTGCTCCTCGGTGAGCCAGCCCAACCTGTCGACGAAATCGGCCTCGACGAACGACAGCAGCACGTATCCGCTGCCATACAGGACGGCGCCGATCTTGAGGAACGTCAGAAACAGGGTGAGGTGGCTGAAACCGATGGGCACAGCGACGGCTGACAGGCCAAGTTTGCCGGCTACCAAGGGTGCCGCGAAAACGAACGCCCCGGCTCCCCTCTTCCCGAGCCGCGGGCCGAGCCTGAAGAGGAGGACTACCCCGCCTGCGCCGAAGAGCAAGACAAGCTCGCTGAATCCGAGGAGGGCGAGACCCATGACGATTGCCGTGACGGCCAGCAGCGTTCGGCGCCGCAGGCCGGTTCTCAAGAGGCCGTAAACGGCGTAAACGATGATGGCGATGACCACCGGCTTGATGCCGTAGAGCAGCCACTCGACCTCCGGAACAGTGCCCCATCGCTGGTATGCCCATGCCAATATGCCAACGGCAATGGCGGCCGGCAGGATGAACACAATCCCGGCGATGAGCAGTCCTCGCCATCCGCCCCGCCGGTTGCCGAGGTGGATAGCCAGCTCCGTGGAGTTTGGTCCCGGTATGACGTTGGTCGCGCCTACCAGGTCCAGAAACTCCGGGTCGTCCATCCATTTCCTGCGCGAAACCTCCTGCCGCATCATGGCAATGTGGGCCGCCGGACCGCCAAACGCGAATATCCCCAGCCGCAAGAAAATGCCCGCGATCTCACGAAGGCTACTGCGGGAAGCCGTCGCACCAGTGGCGGATGTCGGATCTGGCATTGGCGTCTTTCTGGCCCGTCGGGATTCGCTGGTACTCTGGGGCGTCAGGCAATCCTGAGCGCTGTCCAGTCACGGTGCAAGTCGCGTATGGCCCCCTCGCACCTCATAAATAACGATCGCGAATCTCGCGAGGTGAGCCGCCGCTACACCCCGTTATCGGCGTCTATCGAGCGCTGGTACTCCGCCACTCGGCCTTCCATCACGTCGTCCAGCGACACCGGCGCGCCCACCTCGCCAGACTCCAGCAGCGCGTAAGAGAGCGCCAGCGCCTTCATCCCGACGGTCGCATCCACTTCCGGCGGCTCCCCGCTCTCTACGGCCCGCGCGAACTCCTCGTACTCGATTGCCAGGAGCGTGCGGTCGGCCTGCTCGAACGTCATTTTGTAGGAGGCGATAGGCCCGGGACCGCCAAAGAACTCAGCTGTGATGTCGTCCAGCCTGAAGTCAGACGGCGCGAGCGCCAGCAGATCGTCGCCGCTCAGCACACCGTCCTGTCCATTCAGCGTGATCTCCGCGCCGCGCGTGCCTGAGCGCGGACCCGGCATCGTCATCGTGCCCTTCGAGCCGTGGATAGTCCCGATGCGCAGCGAGTGCGCCTGCACCGCCTCGCTGATCGTCAGATTGCAGATCGCGCCCGACTCGAACCGCACCACGCCGAAGCCCGTATCGACGGCATCGACCTTAACCGCCTCCGATTCGGCCTGCACATCGTCCGTGCGATGGCCGTAGAACGCCGCCAGGTTGGGCGGCATGGCGCGCCGGTAACGGGTCGTCTCGAAAAGCCCGGTCTCTGCGTATACCCGCGAGACGTCGCCAAGGTAGTAGAGCAGCAGGTCCGACGTGTGCACTCCGGCGTCGATCAGCATGCCTCCTCCCCGGCTCTTCAGCGCCCGCCACGCCGTGTTGTGCATGAGCGTGTCGCCGCCTCCGAGCGACACCTCCATCACCATCCTTGGAACGCCGATCACGCCTTCATCGAGAAGCGCCTTCGCCAGCCTGCACAGCGGGTCCCGCCGGTAGTTTTCTGCCACCGACAGCGTCATGCCGGATGCGGTGGCGGCCTCGCGCATCCTCCTGGCCGCCTTCATCGTTATGGCGATCGGCTTCTCCGTCATCACATGCACGCCCGCGGCGAACGCGGCCTCCCCGAACACGTGGTGCATGCGGGTGTCCGTGACGATGTCGATGGCATCAAGCGACTCAGACGCCAGCATGGCGTCGAAATCTGTGTGGATCGCGGGCCGCTTTCCGAGCTGTTCCTCGGCCACGTCTGCCACGTGCCGCGCAGCCTGATCGTTAACGTCGCAGACAGCAACCAGATTCAATGTGTCGAACTTCTTGCTGTGCTCGATGAAGCCGTGGAGATGGCGAAGGCCCATGCCCCCGCAGCCGACGAGCGCGATGTTCAGTGCCATGTGTTGTAGCGCCTCACTCTGGTGCCGTTTAGCGAATTGCGATCGAGCCGTCGTAGCGCAGCGCCGTCTGGCCGGTCGGCGGCGGTCCCGGATGCTTTGCCGCGCCCTCTTCGTCGAACTCGATGCCGAGTCCCGGCTCGTCGCGCGGCAGCAGCCAG
>JADFPB010000066.1 GCA_022562515.1 Chloroflexota bacterium
GTCAGCGTTGTCTACACCGAGACAGACAACGCAGTCGCAGGCGTTGAGACGCAGAGGAACGTAGATGTGGACGCCGTGTTCGTCCGGATCAATGACCTCGAAGCTGAGATTGCTGACCTCGAGGCACTCGCGGACGCCGCTGTCGTAGTCGACTTCGTCATCGACGAAGATGCCGTCGCAGCGCTCGAGGCCACACTCAACGACCTGTACGCCATACGTGACGCTGATGAAGCGTTCTACACCGGCTGGGCGGACGACCTTGCCCGGAGCATCGCCGAGGAGACCAAGTTCTGGGAGAGCCAGATCGAGAACGTCTACGCTGAGATGAGCGTTGTGCTCCCCCAGTCCGGAACCTCGCCCGTCGTGGACGACTCTTATCTGCAGTCGCTCTACGCGCAGTTAGACGAGATGGAGGACGAGTACCAGTCCAAGATCAACCACCTCGAGGACCGAAGGTGGGAGCTTGAGAACAAGGTAAACGCGCTGTACTCCAACGACCCGGCACAGCACATCTACGAAGAGATCGACCGCCTGTACGGCGTCATCAACCAGATTGCTGACGGTTCGCAGAACGGCAACGACGTGAACTGGGACCTGATCGACCAGCTGCAGCAGACGGCGTGGCAGATGGAGCAGGACCTGCAGGACCGCACCCGTGAGATGGAAGACCAGCTCTGGGCGCTGGACGACGAGCTGCAACTGTTCTACCGGAACGCCGAAGTAGAGATGCGTGCAGTGCAGGCCGAGATGAACGACGCATTCCAGTCGATTCAGCAGCGACGCTACGAGCTGGACGACATGCGGTTTGCTATCGATGCTGAGATGAACGACTTCTTCCACTCATTCGACGATGGCCGTCACGATGTGGAAGAGGAAGTCCGCAAGATGGAGACTGAGCTTCTCACGCCCATCCGGGCCAGGATTCGAGTCCTGGAGAATGAAATCAGCGAATTGCGGGATGAGGCGAGAGCCCTCGAGTCCCAGGTTCGTCAGGCACGACACAACATCGAAGAGCGCCAGCGCGACGTTGAAGACCAGGTTTTCGACCTGATCGAGAGCGCCATTGACGCTGCCTCAGCCATCAACGTTGTTGAAGGTCTGATCGAAGGCACAGCGACCATCGTCGACGACCCGGCGACAGTGCCCGCAGACGACACAGACGTTGTTGTTGAGGAACCGGTAGCAGTAGGAGCCGGCGAGTAACCCAGGCCACCCCAAAGCCAACCCCTTAAGGCTCGCCAATCCCACTGATTACGACATAGGCGGGCGCCAGCAACGGCGCCCGCCTTCGCGTTGCCGACGATTCCAGAACGCGGGCAGTCGCAAATCCGGCCCCGGCCACGGCCGTCCGGAATATCCTGTGCGCCATGGCTGCCTCGAGCTGGTTACGGGATGAGGCTGAACCACCCGAAGAAGACAACGTACTCTGTTTGCCGTTGCCGCTTCTATCAGCGCGATACCAGCGACGATTCTGGTCCTCGCAACTGTTGTGGTCCGAGCGGATGTCAGCTCCCGGCCTTACGCTGCGGAAACCACTCCGCCCGGTCGCTGGCGGGGCCGGTATTCACTGTCTTGTCCGCCCCTGATGCGGCTTACAGCTTTTCCGCACTGCCGTCTGGCGACCACATATTTCCCGCTGCTACCAAGTCGACTGAAAATCTGGCAGGCCGGTTCTCGAGCAACATCAGCACGCGCGGCTCGTGGTGCGATGGATCGCATGTCAATGCGTTGTAATCCAGGGCTGGCTATTCAGCGCATGTTGGAAGACGGGCATCGTGCGTCCATCCGGGCTCGTCAGCTAAATCAGTCGTCCGGTCCATCGTGACTTTCGGGCAATAGATACCCGTTTGAGCACGAGTGTGTGAGCGCGCTGGACGGGTTGTTGCGGCGCGGAGCGCAACTCGCAGGCAGGCCGATCAGGACGGGGTTGGTTCCAGGCGGAATGAGACCGACTGGTCGCCCAGCGGACACGCACAAGCAGTAGAGATGGAGAGCCCGAATTCGCGGGCGGCCTGTGCTCGCTCGACTGCAACAATCGCCGGCTTGCAGAGCGGCATGTTCAGACGGCCCAGTGGGCTAACGTCCCATCGCGCACCGTCGACCATTGCCAGAGGGCATGTTCCCTGGCCGCCAACGACCACGGCGCTCTGGAACTGCGACTCCGGGCGTGCCCAATCGCCCAACTCAATTCCGCGCTTCGCGGCCAGCCGTTCGAATGCCACCTTCTCGGATCTGCTCAGGTTCGTGAATAAGCCACCCGTGAACAGTCCGGTAAGGCCGGTTCCTCCCGCCAGGGCGATGAAAATTCCCGGAATTGCCGCGCTAATTGAGACACCGGGGCCGCCGATTCCGGTTGCGGCTATCGCGATCAGTCCGATGCCGCCCAGCAAGACGGCTGTGGAGATTATGGTCAGGGGTCGCATCACATACCTCTTTCGCTTGTCTGGTTTCGCTCTTCTGGCGGATTCGGCCTCAGCGGTCTGGGCGGCGCCCAGGCCCCCGAGCGTACCGGCAAAGTTGTGCGCGGCGCGTGACAGTGATCATCATGGCGTGAGAATTACGTGAGGAATGCTGCGATGGCCTCCATGGGGCCTTTCGACATTTCGACACCCCACGAGAACCCCGCCCGCGCGATAGACTCCTGCGCCATCATCCCCCATCACCCTGTACAGAGCGGGCAAGAGGCGGAACACAAGATGAGCCCAGTAACCATTCGCGATATTCGGGTCATATTGACCGAGCCGGACGATATCCGTCTCGTGATCGTGAAGGTGGAGACGAGCGAGCCGGGGCTCTACGGGCTGGGATGCGCGACATTCACGATGCGTCCAACGGCCGTCGTCGCTGCGATCGAGGATTACCTGCGCCCGTTCCTCATCGGCCGCGACGTTGCTGACATCGAAGACATCTGGCAGTCGTCTTATGTCTCGTCCTACTGGCGCAACGGCCCTGTGCTGAACAACGCGCTTGGCGGGATCGACATGGCCCTCTGGGACGTCAAGGGAAAGATGGCCGGGATGCCCGTCTACGATCTGCTGGGTGGCAAGGCGCGGGAAGCCGCAGCGGTCTACGTCCACGCCTCAGGCGACGTGCCGGAAGCCGTGGAGGAGGCCGTGAGGCGGTTCATGGAAGATGGATTCCACCACGTCCGGGTCCAGGTTGATACGCCGGGCTTTGAGTTCAACTATGGCACGGGAATCGGGACCACGGAATCCGATCTGGATTATGGCCGCGTGACCCGTGGGGGATCGACGGCTCACGACCCACAGGACGGCCCAAAATGGGTCACTCAGCGGCTACGAAAGTACGAGCCCGGAGTCCGTTACCAGCATCCAGCAGGGGTTTTCGAACCGAAGCCATACATCCGCTCAGTACTGGCGTTACTGGAACATTTGCGAAACTCCCTGGGCGACCGGATCGAGTTGCTTCACGATGTTCATGAGCGGCTTCCCGCCGTTCTCGGTGTGCAATTCGCAAAGGACGTCGAGCAGTTCAATCTCTTCTTTCTGGAGGATCTGTTCGCCCCCGAAGACAATGACTACTTCAGGCTTGTCAGAAAGCAGTCAGCCGCGCCCCTGGCGATGGGGGAGATCTACTCGAATCCGCACGAGATCATCCCCGTCGTGAAGGACCGCCTCATCGACTTTCTGCGCGTGCACATCTCGTACTACGGGGGCATTACGCCGGCGAAGAAGCTGGCCGCGCTCTGTGAAGCGTTTGGTGTTCGCACGGCATGGCACGGGCCCGGCGACACGTCCCCGGTAGGCCACGCCGCAAATCTGATGCTTGACCTGAACACGCCCAACTTCGGCATCCAGGAGTACGCGATGTTTCTGCCGCGTACCCGCGAAGTGTTTCCCGGCTGCCCCGAAGTCCGGGACGGCTTTATGTGGGACAACGGCAAGCCCGGTCTGGGCGTCGACATCGATGAGGATCTGGCCGCCAGATATCCGTTCAAGGAACAGGCATGGGGCGGAGCGTGGGACACGATCAGGCGCGCCGACGGGAGCATGGTCCGACCCTGAGGGGAGCGCGCTCCTCATGCCTTCTTCACACCCGCTTGAATAGATTTCCTGCGTAGACGCCCGGTCCGGCTCTGGTTTAGGGGATCGTGATCTCTCCGGCGAACTCTTCGCTGCGCATCGGGCATTGAACGGCATTGCACGTGCGGCAAGGAGAAGCGGTCGGATCCCCATGTACACGAATGTTCTTACCAAACGGAATGAGGACGGACTGGGATTTTTGCGGCAGCATGAGCATCGAATCGAGGAGCCGCACGCCTATCCGCTCTGTCGGCAGTGCGTCGAATACCGCCCTCTGCCCGCTCAACTCCCAGTAACTGCTTCCCGGCACCAGGCAGTAGCCCGCCTTCGAGCCCGTCCGATCAAGTTCGTCGACCACGTCTGTGATGATCTGCGTAAGGGCGTCCATGGCGATCGCAGATCCGGCCGCGTCCAGGACAAACGCCTCAAGCGAGTCGCCGGCTTCGAACAACTCCCTGACGGCCTCTTCAATGCCCGGCCCGGCCGTGGTAAGGCCGAATATTCCGCCGTCCGCACCGTCGAAGAGGTGCGGAAGCATCTTCCCGGTGATCCGCGCTCCGCCCGCGAATACGACCCTTCCGCGCCCTGTTTCGTCTATCGGCAGAGACCGGAGAAGAGCGCGCGGCTCAGCAAGACGCTCCGCTTCTTCGATCGCCCGGTCCAGGTCCGCCGCCATGTTGCTATTCGTGGAAGGCGAACCGAGGGCGCGCAGGACACCCTCACGGGAAAGATCGATCTCGATCTCTTTGACGACGTCCAGTTGAACTTGCATGGCGGCTTCTCTGGTGCGTGCCGGTGCGGGCACAGGGGCACCGGATATTGTTCAAATTTCGGGCGGCGTCTCATTGGAATCATAGCCGAAACGCCGCGCCTTATGGCAGGCGAAACGGACTGGATGGAGAGTGGAATATGACGCTGAGCCACCGGGAGCGCGTTGTCAAAGCGCTCAATCACGAACCAACCGACCGTGTGCCCATCGACTTCGGCGGCGGGCCGGCGACCCAGATTCACCCGGACGCCTACGAGGCGCTCTTGTCCTACCTGGGCTTTGAGCCCGAGGAGGAGGTCGAAGGCGCCGATGTCGAGGGCGGGCAGGGCGAGGGCCAGGTAATCGTTCCCAGTGAGAAAGTCCTCCAGCACTTCGATATTGACGTGCGAGGCGTCTCGGTGGGCGCGCCCGACGGCAAGCCGGTGGAGCAGCTGGACCCCCTCTCATACAGGGACGAGTGGAGTTCTATCTGGCGCAAGGCGAACACTCGGGCGCCCTACATCAACTTCGAATGCCCGCTGCAAAACCTGGTTGATCCCAAGCCGGCCGTCATCGACAAATTCCCCTGGCCGGACCCGAACGACCCCGGCCGGATTCGCGGGCTGCGCGATCGGACACAGAAACTCCGGGACGAAACTGACTGCGCCATAGTCCTCTCTCTTGGCAACACGACCTTCGCTCTCTCTCAGCGCCTGCGAGGCTTCACCGAGTTGCTGGAGGACCTGATCCTGAACACGGCATTCGCAGAAGCTCTGATGGAACGAGTCACGGACGTCGTCTGCGGCATAGCCGACGCGGCAGTCGCCGAGGTGGGCGATCTCGTCGATGGTGTGGCGACAGCCGACGACATGGGGATCCAGACGCAGGCGTTCATGCGGCCACAGCTGTACCGCGACCTGGTGAAGCCCCACCACCGGCGGCTGGTTGAGACGGTGCGCCGGCATACGGACGCAAAGATGATTCTTCACACCGACGGCGCAGTGCACGAGTTGCTGCCGGACATGATCGACGCCGGCATACAGGTGCTCAACCCGGTGCAGGTGAATGCAGACGGCATGGATGCCGACACGTTGAAACGGGAGTACGGCAAGGACCTGTCGTTCTGGGGCGGCATGGATACGCAGATCGTCCTTCCTTTCGGATCGCCGGAAGACGTAAGAGCGGAAGTCAGGCGGCGCGTCGGCGGTCTTGGCGCCGGTGGCGGCTACGTTCTGGCGTCCGTCCATAACATCCTGGCCGAGGTGAAGCCGGAGAACATCGTGGCGATGTACGAGACGGCGCGTGAACTGAACGGAAAAGCGTCTTGAGATTGTCCGCCTGCCGCACTCGCCTTATGACGCAGGCTCTTATGACACAAGCACGAAACACGGAAAAGGTTGATTGCCCATGATGACCGAACGGGAACGCCAGATCGCCATCCTGGAAGGCAGGAGCCCCGACCGGATTCCATGGATTCCGCGTATGGAGATCTGGTATACGGCCCACCGGCTGGCGGGAACGCTGCCACCCGAGTACCAGGAGCTGCGGCTCAGCGAAATTCAGAAAGACCTTGGCATCGGCGCATCGGCGCGTACCGGCCGGGTGTACACGAAGCGTCTGCGCGGCGTGGACGTCGTGACCCGTCTCGACGGCATGTTCTCGACGACCGAGTACCGCACGCCGGTCGGCATGGTCTCTGAGACGTTTCAGCGCACCGTTGACCTGGATAAGGCCGGCATCCAGGGCCTCATGATGAAGAAGCTGATAAAGCGCCCCGAAGACTACGAGACGGTCATGTACATCTGTGAGAACACGGAGTACTACCCTGCCTACGAGGAGTTCGAGGCGTACGACAGGGACATCGGTGATCGCGGGCTGCCCATGGTGGCGATCGAGGACGTGCCGTTCCATGACTGGCTGGGCAACCTGACCGGCTACGACAAGGGCTACTACGACCTGATGGACTTTCCCGACAAGGTCGAGCGGCTGCTTGAGACGATGACGCAGGTCTATAAAGAGCGCCTCTGGCCAGTCGTTGGCAACTCGTCTGCGCGGCTGATCCTCCACGGAGCCCACTTCGCCACCCAGACGACTCCTGCGAGTTTCTACGATCAGTACATGACGTCGTACATACGTGAGTTCACGGACTACATGCATGAGCACGGCAAGTCCGTGACGCAGCACGCCGATAACGACACGAGCGGGATCATGGACCAGCTTCTTGCATCCGGCTACGACATGCAGGAGTGCTTCGTCACCGCCCCGATGGTGGAGGCGACTATCGAGATGGCGCGTGAGAAGTGGGGCGACAAGATGATCATCTTCGGCGGAGTGCCGTCTGTGATGTTGGAGGATGACGTGTCAGACGCGGATTTCGAGCAGTACATGGAAAACCTGTTCAAGGCCATTGCGCCTGGTGACGCCTTCTTCCTTGGTGTCAGTGACAACGTGATGCCCAGCTCGATGCTATCGAGGATCAGAAGGATCACGGAGATGGTGGAAGAGATGGGCAAGTACCCGATCGCAGCGTGAGAGTCATTCGTCGAGTCTCAATACAACCAGCAAAACCAGGATTGGTGATATGAACTTTCAGGAACTGAGCGAAATGGTGATCGTCGGTGACCACATCGGCGCCGAAGCCTGGACTCAGAAGGCGTTGGATTCCGGTATCTCGGCGAAGACGATCATCGATGATGGCCTGATTCCGGGAATGGACGAGGTGGGCCGTCGGTTCAGAGAGAACGAGTACTACATGCCGGACGTGCTCATTTCGGCCCGTGCGATGAAAATCTCGATGGCGCTGGTCCGGCCGTTGCTGGCGGAATCGGGCGAGTCCACCAGAGGCGCGGTGGTGATCGGCACGGTCCAGGGCGACCTGCATGACATCGGCAAGAACCTTGTCGGCATGATGCTGGAAGGCGCCGGATACGACGTCCATGATCTTGGCGTGGACGTATCGCCGGAAGATTTCCTCAAGTGCGTGGAAGAGAACGAGGCTGGAATATTGTGCATGTCGGCCCTCCTCACCACGACCATGCCGATGATGGAGACGACGATAAAGGCGGCGTCTGAAGCGGAGTTGCGCAACAAGGTCAAGATACTGGTCGGCGGCGCTCCGGTCAGCGACGCCTTTGCCGTCCGTATAGGCGCGGACGGCTACGCTCCGGACGCTGCAAGAGCGGTTGATCTGGTCAACTCGATCATGGGCGGATAGGCGGGGCCGAATAAGAAACTATCTCAAGATCCCCCTCTCCCGCTGGGAGGAAGTTGGGATGAGTTAGAAGTCCCCTCTGACAGCCGCGCTTTGAGATAGCAACTAATCTGGCTGGAGCCGCACAGATCCAGTGGAACGCCAGTCTCACTATCTGCGACACTTGGATGGCCTCGCGGTTCACGGGCTGCGGCAGCCCCTGAGATGAAATCGCCTATCGCCTCCGGAACTCGCGCGTGAGATCTCCCACTTTGCCCTCGCACCGTCTCTTTGTGATTGCGCTGGCCGTACTGGCCTCTTCCTTCGTCGCTTGTTCATCTGATTCCGATGCGCTTCCAGGATTCACAGCAGAGGACATCGAGCGTTCTGGCCGTACGAAGCCTCTCCCAACGCTCACGGCGGAGCAGGAGACGCTGTTGAGAGTAGGCGACGTTGACTTCAGGGCCTGTACCGGACTTGTGGAGCAACAGGACGTCGTGGAAGCTGCGGATGGCGCAAATATTCTGCTGAGGGATGCCCTGGACAGGTTCAACCTTGGCATTCCGGGCGATGCCAGCCGGCGCGGAATCGTCTCGTCATGCGTGCTCGAATACAGGGAGAGTCCGTTTGACGGGGAACCGGGGACGACGATGACGGTTACCGCAACGGCGTTCGAGACCGCGGAAGCGGCGGGCGCCCAGCGCCGCCGGCTGCTCGCCAGCGCAAGAACGATATTGCTCAATCTAGAGCCGGATGCCACATTTCGCGACGGGCCGCTGGGTGAGGAGTCATTTCAGCTCATCGCCAATGCCGACCGCCTCAGCAGCCTGATCGGATTCCGCGTGCGAAATACTTTCACCCAACTCTCAACGACGGTCGCCGAAGACGGCTCATTCGTGATTTCCCCGGAGAATCTGTTATCGCTGGCGCGGCTCGTCATGACCAATCTGGAGGCCGCTCCCTGAGGCCATTTGATGAGACCGGAAAGTGAGCCCGCAAGATGAGCGACGTTGCAGACATCCGGGCTACTGGAAGCGTAACGTTTGTGAAATGACCGCCAGCTACGACGCGATAGATGTGCCAGGACGGGGTTCTGAACCCCCCGCGTCACTCCTCGAACTGGCCTACCGCAGGAAACTTCTGGTTGTGGCCGCCCTCTCGGTCACGCTTTTCGTCACGACGATTTCTCAAACGGTAGTCGCCACCGCGGCTCAGAGCATCGTTGCCGATATCGGTGGCTTCGATCAGTTCACCTGGCTTTTCGCCGGATTCTCTCTCGCGGGCGCTGTGGCGGTTCCCATCATCGGGAAGCTTTCGGACATCGCCGGCCGCAAGCGCGTGATCCTGGTGTCTTTGCTCGTTTTCATCGCAGCATCCATTGCCGCAGGATTCGCGCAATCAATGAACCAGCTCATAGCCATCAGGGTAGTCCAGGGAGTTGGTTTCGCCGGCGCGATGGGCAGCGTGTGGATCATCATGGCCGCTCTGTGGCCGCAGGCCGATCGAGCGAAGTGGATGGGCATCACCGCCGCCAGTTTTACGCTGTCCGGCGTGCTTGGCCCGGTAGTCGGGGGAGTGCTCGCGGATATCGGCTCGTGGCGCTGGATCTTTTTTCTCAATGTTCCGTTCGGGGTCCTGGCAGTTGTTCTTCTGTTGGTGTGGCTGCCGAACATCCGGGAAGACCGGCGGCGTATGAATTTTGATCTGGCCGGCACTGCCGCATTCGTGCTATTCAGCACCGCGTCCCTGTTCGCGCTCTCGATCGGGGGAGACAGCGTCGATTGGGTCTCGCCGGTGATGGGGGCCCTGGGCCTGGCCACGGTTGTCGGGATAGCCGCCTTCATTCTCATCGAGCGCCGCGCTGTGGACCCGCTGGTACCGCTGGAGTTATTCAAATCCAGGGTCTTTGCCGCCGGAATGGTGGCGTCTCTCTCCATCGTTACCAGCTTCATCGTCGTTACGGCGTTCCTGCCCTTGTTCATACAGGGCGTAAAAGGCGGGAGCGCGACCGCGTCGGCGATTCCGCTGATGTCGCTGGCGGTCGGCACGGCGCTTGGTTCGAACATCTCAGGGCAGCTGCTTTCCCGCTTCAACCGGCCCAGGGAAGTCGCCATTTTCGGCCTCAGCGTCGCGACGGCGGTTCTCCTGTGGCTGAGCACGGTGGGGCAGGACACGCCAATGTGGTCGATCGCCCTGTCAACCGGCTTTCTCGGTGTCGGACTCACGTTCGGCTGGACCGCTTACACCGCTCCCATCCAGAACGCCATGCCGGACAGGGTGCTGGGCGTTGTGACGTCCAGCCTCCAGTTTGCCCGAATGTTCGGGATGGCTGCTGGCGCAGCCGCACTGGGCGCGATTCTGGCGTCTCAAGTCGCGGCTAATTTGGAAAGTGACCTGACCGGCCCAGCGGCCGAATTCGCGGATCCCGGACTGTTGATTGCGGAAGAACGATTGGAGGAAGTGGAGGCTGATTTTCTGCTTGACCCGTTGCTGGGCCAGGCCGCATTTGATTCGAGATTGCGTGACACTCGTGACTCCCTGGCAGATGCACTCGGCGTCGTGTTCAAGGTGTCGGCAGGCATCGCGTCCGTGGGTGTCTTCCTGTCGTTCGTCACTTTCCACCACTATCGCGTCTACGTGCCTGAACCCGTGCCAATCTCCGAGCGACGCAGGATAAGACGCAGGCAGCCCGCTCCAACGGGTGATTGATCGCCCCTCCCGGGTGGCGTTCCTGTGGAGCCCGAAGAACGTTATGATGCGCCACTCAATTGGGAGCACTGCTCGTTGAGCCGTTTAACCAGGCTGGATCAGATTGGAGAACAAATTGGGACCTGTAATCAGGAACTTCGAGGGCAATAGCAACCCGCTGCTGGGGCCGGAAGACGGGGTATCCACATACGTGATGCTTTTTGTGCAGCACGGCCCCGGTGAATCCAGCCCGGATCACACTCACGCGTGGGAGCATCAGGCGTTCATAACCGAAGGCGCCGGAGTGCTGATCTTCGACGGCGAGGAGTTTCCGATAAAGGCCGGCGATGCGGTGCTGGTTCCCGGCGGCGTGCGGCACCAGTTCAAGAACACTGGCTCAGTGCCGATGAAGCGTGTGACTGTGAATCCGATCGAGTCCGTCCAGGGCAGATAGAGCGGGCGGGCGCCAGATCTTGCCACAGATTCGCGCACACGCTTTGCATCAGTCCCCCAGCCGCATCGCTGAGTGAATCGACATCCTGTATACGGCGTAGAGCACGAAGGCGATTACGGCGGCGAGAACGCCGCCGAGAAGGCCGAACGCGATCGCAAAGCTGCTCCAGTCAATCTGGAGAATCATCGGCGGCACCACGTCGATGCCTTCGCCGGAGTTGACCAGGTAGGGCATTATCGTTGAGCCGAGCCGCGCGCCCGCAACAGCGCCCACCGTGATGGCGACCCCGATTACGAGGACGTGTTCGAGGATGACCAGTCCGAGTAGCTGGCGCATCGACAGTCCCACGGTTCTCAGCAGCGCGAAGTCCCGTGACCTGGACTCAAACGTGACCCTGGAGTGCACGAGGAGCCCTATTGCGCTGACCGCCAGTACCGTAAAGAAAGAGACTGCAAGCAAGGCCCGCCATCCAGCGGACAGCAACGGGTCGATCTCGAGACGGCCAAGCAACTCAGTCCGCTCCACTACCTGGACGAACTGAATTGGCAGCGCGTCCGCCAGTTGCTGGCCGTCCGCCGGCGTGGTGATCCAGATCTCGTCCGGATGCACCTCCGATCCGATCTGGGAGAAGTTCGTTTCGCGGATCAAGTTGGAAAGATCGGCGATCATGAATGGTCTGCGCTGAGGATCCAGCGTGGGGAAGAAATCGATGGTGTCGACGAAGAAAACGTCCAGTGACCACCTGCCCGATGCGATCGTAGTCTGATCGCCGAGTTCCATATTGAACTCGTCCAGGAATGTCTCGCTGACCAGCACAGGGATGGGGCCGGGCTCAGGGCCGAATCCAATCCCCCGGAACTCCGCAACGCTTGCCCTGGTCCACACAAAGCGGGCGATACCGGGGATGGAAACTCCGTTTTCGTCCGCCATTCTCAACAAGTCGCCACCTGAGCCCGGGGAAGTTCTCAGCGCGTGCCAGCGGCTGGTGTCTTCGAATGACTCGACCACAATCTCGTTCCCCGCGCGATCGGTGATAGACAGCGTGTCCAGGTCCATCGAGGCGGGCTGGAAGTTGCCGCCGAATCGAAGCCGGGCGGAGCGTGATATTCCGATAGCGTGAATCTCCAGTGGAAACGCCGGCTGGAATAGCTCTCCGCCAACGAGGCGGATCTGTTCCAGGCCGGCCGAGAGTTCGCACCAGCCGTCGGCGTCGAAACTGCAGACCTGCCTGTCATCGAGCGCCAGTGAGTTGCGAGGTATACCGGTCAGCCCGCCTCCGGACAGAAACCCGAGTTCTATGTTGAAAAACCGCGCGTTGGCATCCTGGACTCGTGCTGAAATCACCGTTATGCCGTTGGGTATCAGGCTGGGCCTGAAACGAAGGTTCAGGAATGCTGCGTCCAGGGGCAGGACCAGCCCGCCCGCAGGCTCGGCGCTTATCCGCGCCAGGAGGCCGGGATCCTGCGCGGCATCGAAATCGTCGCGTATCCAGGCTACGTTTTCGACCGTTTTCAGATCGACGGCGAGGAGTTCGAATTCGTTGATTTTTCTCAGATCGAGTACCGATGCCAGGCTGCGGAAAGCGGCTGTCGAGGCTTCGACGCCATCCAGTCCCCGTGTGATGCCCACGATGGAGTTTGACGGCCCACCTGTCTCCGGTTGCAATCCGATGAGACGCACGTCCGCACCGGATTCGTAGAGCACCCGTTCCTCGAAGCTGCGTTCGAGCGTGGACCCGAAACTGGCGGCGAATACACCCAGCCCGGCCGTCAACATGAGCAGAAGGGAAAATCTGGCGTGGTGAGCGGGATTTCGAGCCATCTCCCAGAGGCCGATGACCATGGCGGCGGGGGCGCTCCTGTGA
>JADFPB010000067.1 GCA_022562515.1 Chloroflexota bacterium
CTGCCGCCCTTCTCATAGACAAGGTTGAAGCCGTTGTAGTCCTTCCCAACGTCCAGCATCTCGAACTGGAACTCGTGGACTTCTATCTTCGTAATTCGCAGCTTTGACATTCTGTTCTCTCCACAAATGGCCGCAGGCGTTGCCGGGGATTCGGGTTCGCCGCGATTATGAGCGCGCACGCGGCGTCACGCAAAGGCGCAAGGGGGGCGATAGAAATCTTGGCCTGCGCCCCTGTGTGAGTCCCTATCCCGGACCCTCGCTGCCGTGGAAGCGGCCGATCAGCTCGACCTCGCGTGCTGTGCCGATGTAGTACGGCGTCCGCTGGTGCAGGCCGGACGGCTCGATATCGAGGATCCGCCTCGTGCCGTTTGTCGCTGCGCCACCGGCCTGCTCGGCGATGAACGCCATCGGAGAACACTCATACAGGAGCCGCAGCTTGCCGTCCGGCCTGGCGGTGTTGCCGGGATAGGCAAAGATGCCGCCCTTGAGGAGGATCCGGTGGAAGTCGGCCACCAGCGCGCCGATGTAGCGGGCGCTGTACGGCCTGCCCGTCCCGGGGTCGTCTTGCTTTATCCAGTCGACCCACTGCAGGTCGGGCTCCCGCCACGTCCCCGCATTGCCCTCGTTGGTCGAGTAGACGTTTGACTTCTCGGGGAACCTCAGGTCCTCCGTCGTGAGGTGGAACTCGCCCATCGTCGGATCAAGCGTGAAAGCGTGGACGCCCTGTCCGGTCGTGTAGACGAACATGGTCGAAGAGCCGTAGAGGATGTATCCGGCGGCGGCCTGGTTCTTGCCGGGCTGCAGCAGGTCCTCCAGGTGGCCCGCCCCTGAATTCGTCACCCGCCGCTGAATCGAAAATATCGTGCCAACCGGCGCCGCGATGTCGATGTTAGACGAGCCGTCAACCGGATCGAACAGCACGGCGTAGCGGCCATTGGAAGCGCTTTCCGGCGGGACAATCGGTCCCTCGACCTCCTCGGAGCCCATCACGCAGACGCATTTGGTCTCGCCAAGAAGGTCCACGAGCAGGTCGTTCGACCACTCGTCGAGTTTGGCCACCTCCTCGCCCTGGACGTTCGTCCGTCCGGTATAGCCGGTGGCGTCGACCAGCCCGGCGAGATTGATCTCGCGCGAGATCAGCTTGCCGCCGAGCGCGATGGCGTTCATCACCTCGCTGAACTCGCCGATCGCGTCCGGATAGTCCTGCTGCCTGGCCCGGATGAACTGATTCAGCGTCGGCGGCATGCCTGCCATGGCCCACTCCTCCAACCTGTCACGCCTGTCGCGATAGCCGATTTCAGGGATTCCCACACAGCCTGCCGGCCCGGCCCTGGTTATCGCAAATGTCCACTGGGGATAGTAGCTGTCATGAGGGTCGGGGGGCGGGTCCGGCGCTATGCAACAAAATACCGCGTTTCGGCTCTCCTTGCCCACCTCGGTCGGTGTGGTTTCATTGCGGTGGCGGACAATTCGCCCTAATCTTAGACGTGCGGCCAGGCCTAAGGCCTGCGGGTGCATGATCACTGAAATGCCCGATCAAAACGGGCGCGGGGAGAGTCGGATGGATAAGCAGCGTCTCGCTGATGTGGCGAAAAGGATGGTGGCCCCGGGCAAGGGAATTCTCGCAGCAGACGAAAGCACGGGCACCATCGGCAAGCGCTTCGACGGCATCGGGGTCGAGAACAACGAGGACAATCGGCGGGCCTGGCGCGAGATGCTCTTCACAACGCCCGGCCTCGGCGACTCCATCAGCGGCGTCATTCTGTACGACGAGACGATCCGCCAGAAGGGCAGCGACGGCACCCCGCTCATCAATCACCTGACCGCAGTCGGCACGATGCCGGGAATCAAGGTGGACCAGAGCACCAACCCGCTTGCGAACTCGCCGGGCGAGCTGATTACGGACGGCCTCGACGGGCTGCGCGGCAGGCTCGGGGAGTACCGGGAGCTGGGCGCTCAATTCGCCAAGTGGCGGGCCGTCATAACCATCGGCGACGGCATACCTACTCCACACTGCATTGCCGCCAACTCACATGCGCTGGCCCGGTACGCAGCGCTCTGCCAGGAAGCCGGAATCGTCCCGATCGTTGAGCCCGAGGTGCTGATGGACGGCACGCACAGCATCGACACGTGCGATGAGGTCACCGAGGCGACGCTCTCGAAGG
Source organism: Chloroflexota bacterium (assembly GCA_022562515.1). Lineage (GTDB taxonomy): Bacteria > Chloroflexota > Dehalococcoidia > Lucifugimonadales > Lucifugimonadaceae > UBA1151. The sequence continues at coordinate 2,166 of JADFPB010000067.1, forward strand.
TCTTTGCTGATCTCCACGACGCCGGCGTCTACCTGGAAGGCATCGTCCTCAAGCCGAACATGATCATCTCGGCGACCGACGCCCCCGACCGGGCAGGCCCCGAAGAGGTAGCCGCAAAGACCATCGCCAACTTCAAACGCACCGTCCCAGCCGCCGTGCCCGGCATCGCATTCCTCTCCGGGGGGCAGAGCGATGATGAGGCGTCGGCAAACCTGGATGCGATAAACCGTAGCCGCGAGAGTGTCCCCTGGGAACTGACGTTCTCGTACGGACGGGGATTGCAGGCGTCGCCGCTCAAGGTATGGGGGAGCGATACGTCGGATATCGGCGCTGCCCAGAGCGCGTTTGCCCAGCGGGCGAAGATCGTCTCAGCGGCGCGGCGGGGAGAGTATTCCCCGAACATGGAGCAGGCCGCCAAGGTTTCGGTCTAGCTGCATTGTTTGACGGCGGAGGTGGGATGACCGGCGAAACTCGGACGGTGTACTCCGTCTCGCAGGTTACGGACTACCTGAAGACGACGCTCGACTCGGATCCGAATGTCTCTGATCTGTGGATCAGGGCCGAGGTTTCCAGCGCTCACACCGCGGGATCAGGCCATTCGTATTTCACGCTCCTGGATGGTGAGTCGGCGTTGAGCTGTGTGATGTTCCGGGGCGGCCGCGGGGACGAGTTCCTGGCCAATGGCGAGCAGGTGCTGGCGCACGGCCGCATCTCCATTTACAAGCAACGCGGCGATCTTCAGTTCTATGTGGATCTGATCAAGCCGGAAGGCGTTGGCGCCCTCCAGATCGCTTTCGAGAAGATGCGCCAGTCACTGGAGGAGGAGGGGCTTTTCGACCCCGGCCGCAAGCGGCGTCTACCAAGGTTTCCACAGCGCATCGGCGTGGTGACGTCTCCTGACGGCGCGGTGTTGCAGGATATTCTCAACGTGCTGTCGCGCCGGTATCCGCTGGCCGAGCTGGTGCTTGCGCCCACGGCGGTTCAGGGAGACAGCGCTGCGCCGCTCATTGCCGATGCCATCGGGGCGGTAAACCGGGAGCGGGACATCGACGTGTTGATCGTTGCGCGCGGCGGGGGGTCTCTGGAGGATCTGTGGGCTTTCAACGAGGAGGTCGTCGCCCGCGCCATCTTCGCGAGCCGCGTCCCTGTGGTGAGCGCGGTCGGGCATGAGACGGATACGACAATCGCCGATCTCGTTGCGGATGTCCGGGCGCCGACACCGTCTGCCGCGGCGGAGATCATCGTGCCGGACCGGCGAGAGTTGCTCGAGACGGTTTCCGATTACGCCACGTTCATGATCGACGGGGTGATCCAGGGCGTTGAGGACCGGAAGAGGAGCGTCTCGCTCTCAGCGGACCGGCTGGCGGCGCGGGCGCCGGATACTCGGACGCCGCGGGTGCGAATCGACGAGTTGCTCAGGGTGGCGTCTGCTGAGATAAGAAGCAGGCTGGAGGTCTATCAGGAGCGCACCCGGGGGCTGGAGAATGAGCTCAGAGCACTGGGGCCGTCGGAAATTCTTGAGCGCGGTTATGCGATAGTGCGATCGGCCTCTGACGGTGGGATTATCTCGAGCCCCTCGCAGACGAGGGCCGGCGACCGCCTGGATATCGCGGTGTCGGGCGGGACGATAGCGGCGGAAACGGTTGAGCTGCGCTCCAACGACGGCTAGCGCGCTTTTTGCGGTTCTGGCCGGTTATGGGAGGAGCACGGCGGCGCCACGGTTACAATTGGGGCGATGTCCACTATCGTCGGCGTGAAACATGGCTGAAGAATCAAAAACCGCCAGAGGCCCGAAGAAATCTGAGAAAAACGGCTCCTTCGAGGAGACTTTTTCGCGGTTGGAAGAGACTGTGAGAAAGCTGGAAGCAGGCCAGTTGCCGCTCGATCAGGCGACGGGGCTGTTTGAGGAGGGCATGAAACTGGCCCGCCGTTGCAACGAGCTCCTCTCATCGGCGGAGTTGAAGGTTTCGCGGCTCCAGACCGCGTTTGCCGAGCAGATGCGCCTGGTGGATGACGATGCCGAGGACGCGTAACGGTGGAAGAACGTCCACGGCGAAGGCAAGGCGGGCGGCCCGGGCGGAGACGGCGGCCAGATGCCCCGAGTCAGGAAGAAGAACGGGCAGAGCGAGCCGAACACCCGATCCGCGGGCGTGATTTACCGCCGATGCCGGGCGGGCAGCAAACCGAGGACGATCACCGGAGCGGGAAGAGGCCGCGAGCCGACCCGCCGAGGCGCCGGGCGAGGCGTGCGGGCGCCGAGGGGCTCGAGGCGCCTGTCGCCGGTCCCAGGGAGCCCGGGGCGAATGCCGCTCCATCCATCAAGAAAGACGCGCCGTCGGCCGCGGGCTCGGCAGCACAGCCCTCGGGGAAGAGCGACGCGCTGACCATCGGCTGGTTCTCCTCGGGTGGAGGCGAGGGTTCCATGGGGATGCTCCGCGAAACCGTGCGCGCCATTGAATCAGGCGAGTTGAACGCTACGATCCAGTTCCTCTTCTGCAATCGTGATCCCGGCCAGCGGGCGGCAACGGACAAGTTCCTTGGATTCGCCCGGAAAAAGGGCATCCCCGTGGTCACGCTGTCGTCGTACAAATTCAAGCGCGAGAGCGGCGATTTGCCATGGGAGCGGCTGCGGGAGCCTTATGACGAGGCCGTCATAGCGAAGCTGGGCGGTTTCGAGCCGAAGATTACGGTGTCGGCCGGTTACATGCTGATCGCGCCGTTGATCTGTCAGAGATATCCGATGATCAACGAGCACCCTGCGCTGCCCGGCCAGCCTGCGGGGATGTGGCAGGACGTTATCTGGAAATTGATCGAGATGGGAGCGACGGAGACCGGCGCAATGATTCATGTGGCGACACCGGACGTAGACCTGGGGCCGGTGTTGAGCTACACGAGGTTCCCGATCGTGGGTGGAGAGTTGGACTGGATGTGGTTCCGCGCCCGTGGACAGTCGATAGAGGAGTTGAAGCAGCGGGAGGGCGAGAATTTCCAGCTTTTCAAGGCGATACGGGAGTTAAGCCTTGCGCGGGAGCGGCCGCTTTTGATTGAGACTCTCAAGGCGATTGCGTCAGGCCAACTCGCCCCGCCGCACGCGCCGCCCGGCGGCCCGCTGGAGCTGACGGCAAGCGTGGAGGCCGCGGTCGCGTCCGCTACAGCGTCTGCGTAGTAGAGAAGCGACCCGTTGCGGCCGGATCAGGCGCTGTGTGTCAGGCTGCTGGAGATTCTGCGTCTGCGTCTGCGATGGCAGGTAGCAGCTTCTTTCCATTGCCATCGAGCAGCAGCACGGGGGAGCGTTCTTTTACCGTCTCGCCATCAATGACGCACTTCTTTACGCCCTCCATGGATGGGATTTCATACATCACGTCCAGAAGCGTCTCTTCGACGATTGCCCGCAGGCCCCTGGCTCCGGTGCCGCGGCCCTTTGCTTCTGAGGCGGTTTCGATGAGCGCGTCTTCGGTGAACTCCAGCTCTACCTGATCCATCTTCAGGAGCGCCTGGTACTGCCGGATGAGAGCATTACGCGGTTCCGTGAGGACTCGGATCAGCTCTTCTTCGGTCAAATCACCGAGACCGACGATGAGCGGAATTCTGCCTATGAACTCCGGAATGAATCCGTATTCCAGGAGGTCTGCCGGCGTGACATGGGCCATCATATCTTCGATTTCGTCGGATCCGGTCCGGAGGCTTCGCGACCCGAAGCCGAAGCTTGAGCGGTCGCTACTCAGCCGGCGCGTGATGACGCCGTCCAGATCTTCGAACGCGCCGCCGAGGATGAAGAGGATGTTCGTGGTGTCGATCTGCAGGAACTCCTGGTGCGGATGCTTCCGGCCGCCCTGGGGTGGAACAGAGGCGACGCAGCCTTCCAGGATTTTTAGCAGCGCCTGCTGAACGCCCTCGCCGGAGACGTCCCGTGTAATGGAGGGGTTGGCGGACTTGCGGGCGATCTTATCTATCTCATCGATGTAGATGATTCCCTGTTCGGCGCGTGAGATGTCGAAGTCTGCGGCCTGGATCAGGCGAAGGAGGATGTTCTCGACGTCCTCACCGACGTATCCCGCCTCGGTGAGTGATGTTGCGTCCGTGATGGCGAATGGAACATCGAGGATTTTCGCCATTGTCTGGGCGAGGTAGGTCTTGCCGCAGCCGGTTGGGCCGACGAGCATGACGTTGGTCTTCTGAAGCTCAACGTCCGGGTCTTCAGCCGGCCGCCACACGCGTTTGTAGTGGTTGTATACGCCGACGCTCAGGACGCGTTTTGCGCGCTCCTGGCCGATGACGTACTCGTCCAGTCGATCGGAGATGTCCTTCGGTGTCCTGGGGCGGTCTGTCGGCGTCGCCTCGGTGCGGTCGTCCGTGACAATGTGGTGGCATCTGACGACGCATTCGTCGCAGATGAAGACGCCCTTGCCGGGTCCGGCGATCAGCCTCTGAACAGATCGTTGCGGCTTCGAGCAAAACGAACATGAATATCGGTCGGTTGAGGCGCTGCTGCCGTTGCGACCCTTGCCTTTTGTCTTGTCTCCGCCGTCACCGGACTTACTGGTCATAAGTGTTCTTGCTGGCCCCTGGCCCTGGCCCTATTTTTGTCTCTGGCGTCTATTCTGGCGGGTTGCCCCGGGTCGCTCCGGGACTTCCCTCCTCGATGCCTGGCTTACCTGTTCCCTCGCTCAGTCGTTATTTCTTCTTGGACTCTTTCTCTTCTGGCTCTTCAGAAGCTCCGGTGGAGAATATCTCATCTACGAGTCCGTACTCTACCGCCTGTTCGGGCGTCAGGAAGTTGTCGCGGTCGGTGTCTCTGGCTATTCGCTCATAGGTCTGGCCGGTCCGCTCGGCGAGGATACGCCGCAACTGGTCCTGGACCCTGAGGGTTTCGCGGGCGTGGATCTCGATGTCGCTGGCCTGGCCCTGCGCTCCGCCGGAAGGCTGGTGAATCAGGATGGTGGAGTTGGGCAGGGCGAAGCGTTTGCCCTTGGTGCCGGCGGTAAGGAGAATCGTTGCCATTGAGGCGGTGAATCCGAGCGAGTACGTCGCTATGCCGCAGGGTATCGACATCATGGTGTCGTAGATCGCCAGCCCTGAGTAGACGCCACCGCCGGCCGAGTTGATGTACAGGTTGATGTCTTTATCGGGATCTTCCTGGGCCAGGTAGAGCATCTGGGCGACGATCACGTTGGCTACCTGATCGGTGATCTGGCTGCCGAGGAAAACGATGCGGTTTCGCAGCAGCAGTGAGTAGATGTCGTATGCGCGCTCGCCGCGGGCGCCGGTCTCTACGACCATGGGGATGATGTTTTCCGGGGCCTGTGTATTTGATATGAATTCTGGTTGGAACACTTTTTAGTCTCTGTCCGTTTGTTAACAGGTTAGTGCTAGCGGGCTACTTTTTGGCTGCAGCGGATGACACCGGCTTTGGCCCGGACGCCTTCACTGTGCCTTTCGTCAGGTTCGACTTCCCGGACGCATTTTTTATGCTCTGGGCTTTTATGGATTTCGTTTTGCGGGCGGGACCGGACTTTTTCGCGCTGCCGGACGCTTTTTCCACCCGGTCCGGCGTCACGATCTCCACAAGCCTTTCGAGCGCCGATCTGCGACGTATTATCGTCGAGATCGACTCGCGGGCACTGTCAGTCTCGTAGGACGCGCGATCGGCGGGGGATGTGGCCGTCTGCTTCAGGCGGTCGATCTCTTCCCTCAGTTGTTCGTCCGAAACCTCAATCGACTCTGCGGCAGACAGTTCTTCAACAATCAGAGCTCTGGTAAGTCTGGCCTGTGCAGTTTCGCGGGCTTCGGCGACCAGATCATCGGGGGTTTTGCCTATCCCACCCATGTAATCCTGCAATGACATGTTGTAGCGGGACAGCTGCTGTTGTTGCTCTGCGAGTACGTGTTCTGATTCGTGGTCCAGCGTCAGAGGGGGGATTTCCACTTTGGAGATTTCCACAACGGCGTCTACCGCTTTGTCTTCGATCTGGCGCCTGAAGAAATCACTGGACTGCGCTTCGAGGTCTTTCCTGACCTTTGACTTCAACTCTTCGAGGGTATCGAAGCCCTCTCCTACGGCACTGGCGAGTTCGTCATCCAGGTCCGGCAGTATTTTCTTCTTGACCTCGGAGACGGTGACTTCGAATTCCGCTGTCTCGCCGGCGGCGTGCTCATCAGGATAGTCATCCGGCAGGATTATCGAGAACTGCTTCGTGTCGCCCGGCTTCATGCCGATGATCTCTGTGGAGAATCCTGGAACGGGGTATGTGGCTTCAGAGAAGACGACGTATTCAACGGCCCTGGAAGAGATGATCTCTTTACCGGCGGCCTTGCCCTTCACTGATTCCAGCACCGCCATATCATCGGTTTCGACAGCCGACTCTTTTGGCTCCCATGAGGCCTGTCCTTCCCGGACCCGCTCCAGCGCCTGGTCAACCTGTTCGTCGGTAACCTCTTCGGGTTGCTCGTCGAATGAGATGGTCTTGTACTCGCCAAGTTCGACGAGGGGCACCAGTGGAACAGTGGCTTTGATTTTCGGCTCGGGATCGCGTTCCAGGACTTCAATCCTGGGAGTGCCACCCTTTTCCAATTTGGTTTCTTCGATAGCCTTATCGACCACTTCCGGAACCATGGTTTCCAGAGCGTCATCCACCAGGCGGTCTCTGCCATAGGCTCGCTCGAATATGACTCTGGGGGCTTTGCCTTTTCTGAAACCCGGGACAGTGACCTTGTCCACGAGGTTGCGGAAGGCCCTGTCCAGATGCTTCTCCAGCGACTCAGCGTCGACCTCGATATTCAGGACTGCCTGTCGATCAACAATATCGTCTTGGGATACCTTCACACAGATCTCCGGCGGCACGCGCGAATGCATGGAATCAGACTAATTCGGGACTCAATCGAGTATAGCATGCGGTCAGTTTGATTCTCCGAGGGATTCCCTCTCAGGGATTCCATGGAATCGCCAGGGAATTGAGAGTCTATTCTGACGGACCCTGGGCCGATTCCTGGATCGATTCTGGGACCGGCCCGGGGACGATCGCGATGTGGAGATCTTCCAGTTGGTCCGGCTCGACCCTGGCCGGGGCGTCGAAGAGGGGGTCGACCGCCTGCTGGGTCTTCGGGAAGGCGATGACATCGCCGATGCCTTCATCGCCAGTAAGCGCCATCATCAGCCTGTCGATGCCCAATCCCGCTCCGCCGTGTGGCGGGGCGCCGTACTCGAACGCCCGCAGCAGGTGGCCGAAGCGTTCGGCGATGTCTGCGCGGGAGTGGCCGATAAGCTCAAAGACGCGCTCCTGAAGCTCACGGTTAATGATTCGTATGCTGCCGCTGCCAAGTTCGATACCGTTGCAGACAAGGTCATACAACTGGCCGATGACCGCTCCGGGGTCTGAGTCGATCTTCTCTTCGTCGCCGGGCCGCGGCGATGAGAATACGTGGTGCATGGCGGCCCATTTCCCTCCGTCCTCGTCCCACTCGAAGAGCGGGAAGTCGACGACGAAGAGATATGAGACCTCGTTGGGGTCGATCAGGTCGAGGCGACGGCCCAGGTGGTTGCGAAGAACGGAAAGAGCGGTGTTCACGACTCCTTCCGGGCCGGCGATCATCATCACCATGTCGCCGGGCGCTGCGCCAGTGGCATTGCAAATCTCTTTGACGGTATCCAGCTCGACGTGTGATTTGATGACTGAGCGGACGTTCTCAGGAGCGATGTCGTCGATTGACGATGCCCCGTCTGAGATGGCCAGGGTGATGAGGCCGTGTGCGCCAGCGCTCTTGACGATGCTGGTGAGTTCGTCCGTTTCCTTGCGGGCGTAGCCGGCACAGCCGGGGGCGGAGAATCCGCGGATGACACCGCCGGAGTCAGCGACGGTTTTGAAGACGCCGAACCCGGAATCGCGAACGACGTCCGTCAGGGTCGCCATCTCGAGGCCGAACCGGAGGTCCGGCTTGTCCGTGGCGAAGCGTCGCAATGCCTCGGCGTACGTGAGTCGCGGGAACGGTTTTTCGATCTCGACGCCCGGTAGCGCGCGTTCCGTGACGTAGATGTAGAGGTCCTCGATGAGATTGAGCACGTCCTCCTGTTCGACGAAGCTCATTTCGAGGTCGAGCTGGGTGTGCTCGGGCTGCCTATCGGATCTTAAATCTTCATCCCGGAAACAGCGGGCGATCTGGAAGTAGCGGTCCACCCCGGAGACCATGAGGAGCTGTTTCATCTGCTGCGGGGACTGTGGCAACGCGTAAAACTTGCCGGGATGGATGCGGCTGGGGACGAGGTAGTCCCGGGCGCCCTCCGGTGTGCTCCTGGTGAGGATCGGCGTCTCGATCTCCAGGAAGCCCTTGTCGTCGAGGTAGTCCCTCATCAGCTTCACGACTTTGTGGCGGAGGGCGAGGCGGCCGTACATATGGGGTCGGCGGAGGTCAATGTAGCGGTATTCGAGCCGGGTGGCGTAGTCGACATCGATATCATCGCGGACCTCGAATGGGGGAGTCCTGGACGGGTTGAGTATGGTGAGAGAGTTTGCGACGAGTTCAATTTCGCCGGTGGGCAGCTCAGGGTTTTCGGCCCCTTCCCTGCGTCCCACGACTTCGCCGGAGACCTGTATCACCCATTCCGAGCGGAGATTTTCCGCCGCGGCGTGGGCGGCCTCGTTGAGCTGCGGGTTGAAGACGACCTGGGTGATACCCGTGCGGTCGCGCAGGTCGATGAAGATCAGTGAGCCGTGGTCCCGTCGGCGGTTTACCCAGCCGGCCAGGGTGGCGGTCTTGCCGGCATCTCCGGCCCGCAGGTCGCCGCACATCCTGTCTCTATACACGCGGCCCGCCCCTGCGACCGTGGCGATAGTCGGCGTATTTCCATGCCGCGCCAATGACAAGTGCCGCCAGCATCAATTTGACCAGGTCTCCGGGAATGAATGGGTACATGGCGGCGGAGAAGAGTTCACCGTCGGCCGGCCAGCCGTAATCACGAACGGATAGCCAGATTAGCGCGGGGACATAGAGGATCAGGCCACCGATGAGCATGGGCCAGATGGACCTGCTTCTGTTCCAGCCGTGCTGGGAGAGGAAGCCGACGAGCGCGGTTGCCAGTATGAAGCCGAGCAGGTATCCACCGGTAGCGCCGTTCACGGCTCCCCAGCCGCTGCCGCCGCCTGCGAATACAGGGAGGCCGACCATTCCAACCAGGTAGTAGCCGGCTCCGCTGAAGATGCCCCAGCGCCATCCGAGAACGCCGCCCATCATGAGGATGCCGAATGTCTGGAACGTGATCGGGACAGGGTTGTCCGGGAGAAAGAATCTTGCCCGCGCCAGCAGTGCGACTATCGCGATGAAGGCGATGGCGATGGCGAGTTTCTGAGCCAGGTTCAGGCCCGGCGCCAGAGCGTCGAGAAGGGAAGGGCTCTCTTTTTCAAGAAGCAGCCACTTGCGCCACTGGCCGGAAATCTGGCGAGGCGTTGAGGCGATGGTCGGTTGCATTCTTTCTTCTCCGGGTCAGCCGCGCAGCACGGCCGTCCAAAAATTGCTGGCAAATCAATACGGCGCCGGTCTGGGCCAGCCGGGTCGGGCTGGCTCGACCGGGCTACTTGATTGGGCCCGTTTCACCCTCCGTGGGGCGGGGCGATCTTATACAGGCAGGCCGTAGTCGCGCTTGCGGACGGAGAGGTTGACGAACGTTTCCGTCTTGCGAACTCCCGGAATCCGGCCTACGTCTTCACGCAGAAACTTGCCGAGGGCTTCCGGGTCGCGCATGACCACCCAGACGAACATGTCGAATGAGCCGGTGGTGACGGCGACCCATCGTGTGGCGTCCAGATCTGAGAGGCTATCAGCGCATTGGTCGATCTTGTCGGGATCGACCTGCACGCCGATCAAGGCTTCCGACTCGAAGCCAAGCGCGCGCGGGTCCGGCAGGGCGACGACACGGATTATCGCGTCGCCGACAAGACGGTTGAGCCGCCGCCTGACGGTGCCTTCGCTCACTCCGACGTTGCGAGCGATCCGAGCGTTTGAAGCGCGGCCGTTTTCTTCGAGTATGTGTATTATTTGACGGTCCAGCTTGTCCATGAAACCTCTCGAGCCCTGTTATTGAACGCGTTGTGAAGGGTTTCCCCTGTAGAAAACAACGGCAGAAACCGCCGCAGCCAATGGGGTAGTTTTCACTATACCGCCAGATAGGACTCCATGTAAGAGTAGATTCGTACGATTTCCGTAATCGCCAAATATGGCTGGCTGGGATTATTAACTCGTTAAGCGGTAAAATCGGTGTGCACGTCGGTTTATAACGCAGCTAACAGGCCGCCAGTCCGTACTTTTGAATGCCAGGAGTCATACATGACCACCGAAAACTCCACGCTTCTCACCGTCAGTGAAGCCGCTTCCGGCAAGCTGAAGGAGATCCTGGAAGAGCAGGGCACGCCCGATGCCTTTTTGCGAATCACCCTCGCTCCCGGCGGGCACGGTGGCGCGCAGTACATTCTTGGTCTGGAAGACTCTGCCGATGATGACGACACGGTAGTTGACGCGGGCGGGGTCCGCGTTCTGATCGACGCCGACAGCGCGCCGCTGATTGAGGGGACCAACATCGACTATGTCGACGGTTTCCAGCGCAGCGGTTTCGTGATCTCCAACCCGAACATGCAAAGCGGTTGCGGCTGCGGTGGGGGTGGCGGAGGCTGTGGTTGCGGCGGCGGCGGCCCAGAGGCTGGAGGCGGCCCAGAGGCCGGGGGCGGCCATGCCCATGGTGAGGCTGGCGGCGGCTGCGCGGGTGGCGGCGGTGGCGGCCCAGAGGCCGGAGGCGGCCATGCCCCTGGTGAGGCTGGCGGCGGT
>JADFPB010000250.1 GCA_022562515.1 Chloroflexota bacterium
TTGCGTCGGCGATGAACCACGAAAATGACTCTGGCTCCCCCGGGGGCTCTTCCAACGCCTCCCCCATTGCCTCAAGAGTCCGGGCGGCGGCGGACGCAATATCGGCGCGGGTGATGACCATCCGAGAGGACATCCACGCCCATCCCGAACTCCGTTTCGAAGAACACCGGACCGCGGAGTTATGCGCCATCGAGTTGGAGAGCCTGGGGATTGAAGTCCGGCGCGGCGTTGGCGGGACCGGCGTTGTAGGCCTTCTTGAAGGCTCGCCGCCCCCCGAATCAGCCGGGGCATCGGAAGCTCCTACGGTGGCCTTCAGGGCGGAGATGGACGCCCTCCCGATGGACGATCTTTGCGGCGCTCCGTACGCGTCGCAAAACCCCGGCGTCGCGCACCTCTGCGGGCACGATGGCCACGTCGCGGGCCTGCTGGGCGCGGCACATGTCCTGGCCGGGATGCGCGATCAACTGGCGGGCTCCGTAAAATTCTTTTTCGAGCCTGCGGAAGAGGCGACTCCGGAAGGCGAGAAGCCTGGATCCCTGGCGATGATCGAGGACGGCGCGCTGGAGAACCCGGCGCCGGCCGCCGTATTCGGGGCGCACTTCTTCCCGGACTGGCCCGCCGGCTCGATCGCACTGCGGGCCGGCTCCTCTTTCAGCGGCAACGATGCTTTCACGCTGACCGTCAAAGGACGCGAATCACACAGTGCCGTGCCGTCCACCGGCATAGACGCCATCGTCGTCGCCTCCCACGTCGTTACCTCGCTCCAGTCCATGACCGCGCGTGAGCTCGACGTCGAAGAGGCCGTGAGCATCACCGTCGGCACCATCTCCGGCGGCCGTGCTTCCAACCTTCTGGCGGGTGAGGTGGTGATGACCGGCACCGCCCGGATCTCAAGTGAGGAGATTCGCGATCGGCTGCCGGAGATGTTCGAAAGAGTGGTGAAGGGCGTTTGCGATTCGCTGGGCGCCGCGTATGTCCTGGATTACCGGCTAAGAAATCTTCCGGCAGTGGTTTCCTCGGCCCATGAAGTGGATGTGATGCGGTCGGCGGCACGTGAGGTTCTGGGATCCGAAAAGGTCATAGACATGCGCCACCCCCGCCTTGCCGCGGATACGATCTATCACTGGTTCAAGGACAGGCCGGGCGTCTTCTTCATGGTTGGCACTGCCGGAGATGACCCCGCGACCCATTACCCATCCCACCACCAACGATTTAACATCGCGCCCGAAACCTGGCCGGCAGTGGTAGCCGCCGAGGCGATGACGGCGATCCGGTATCTTGAGCAGGCGGCGCATGCGTGATGTTGCAGGTATTCTGGGCCGCAGCGACAGCCGATGGCAGCTATTGATCGAACCAGTGAAGTGACCCGAGGGAGGAAAGCGGGATGAAAAGCAGCGAAATCAAGGCGACGCTGAAGGATGGTGGCGCCGTGTTCGGGTTCATGATCAGCGCCATCAGGAACATCAAGTGGGGCGCTGTGCTGGCGGATGGCGGCATTGACTATGCGATCATCGATACCGAGCACGGCCAGCGGAGCAGAGAAGAACTTTCAGACCTTTGCACCATCCTTAAAGCGGTCGGCATATCGCCCATTATCCGCATTCCATACCCCGTGCCGCACTATGTCGCGATGGCGCTGGACACCGGCGCCGATGGCGTGCTGGTGCCGTATTGCGAGGATCCCGATGTGGTTCGCCACTGCGTGAGCGTCAAACGCTGGCATCCGATGAAGGGCGAATATCTTGAGCGGGCGGCCATGACCGGTGAGTTTGTCTCTCAGAAATCGAAAGATTACCTTGAGAAGCGTCACGAGGGCCACATCATCATCATCGGCATAGAGAGCGTGCCCGGCTACAAGAACCTGGACGAGATACTCGCCATAGAAGGCATAGACGGCATATTCATCGGCCCAAACGATATGAGCACCTCGCTGGGCAAGCCGGATGACTATGAAAATCCGGAATACTGGGAAGTGGTTGACGGAATAATCACGAAGTCGGAAGCCTCCGGCCGGCCCGTGATGATCCATCAGCAGAACGTTTCCGACTCCACCCGTGCGATAAACGCGGGCGCCAGGTTCATACTCCACTCTTCGGACTCGCGTCTGCTTCAGCGCCAGATGCAGTCTGACTTCACGGCGCTGCGGGAACTTGCGGAGAAAAAACTGGGCCGGTCGCTCAGCAGGAAGGTGAAAGATACGGTCGAGACTGTTTAAGAACCGTATCTTTGCGATTCAGGTGAGATTTCGTCACAATACCGTCAAGGTTTATTGGGACATAATCGTATTGGCAGACGTCTCCAGACCTGGCAATAAGGGTGGAATCTACCCCTATCCGGGTCTGGATAAATCACGACGAACGGGTAATAATAATACCCAATCCATCGAGTGCGCCACCCACATCCCCTGGAAACCGCATAGCATAAGTCTAAGGAAAGCAGCACAGAAGAAAATGACCGAAAGCATGAAACAGGGATTGATGAATATCCGGGAAGCTGCCGGCTATCTGGGCATAAGCCACCACACCCTCTACAAACTTCTCGAACGCCGGGAGGTGCCGGCTGCCAAAATCGGCGGATCATGGCGGTTTAACCGAACCGCGCTGGACGAGTTCGTGACCTCGCAGTCGCTCGTACCCCGACCGCGGGTGCTGATCATAGACCCCTCCAAAGAGGGCCGCGACCAGCTGGCCGATTTCGCCAGTGCGCGGGCCGGCAGGATAGATACCGTCACCACGGCGACCGAGGCCATCAGGACACTTGGACGTGATCGGCCGGAACTGATCTTCATTTCC
>JADFPB010000251.1 GCA_022562515.1 Chloroflexota bacterium
CTCAGGCCCGTCGTCATCTCGCGCTCCATCGCGCGGAGTCGCGCCACCCTGTTTTCAACGGCAGGATGTGTGGATAGCAGCTTGCCGATACCGTTGCCGCGTGGGGCCGGAATAATCATAAAGGCGTTTGCCGTGGAGAGCTTCCTCAGGTCATCAGACGGAATCCTGGCAAGCGAGCCGCTGATCTTCTCGAGAGCCGAAGCCAGGGCCCCCGGGTCGCCGGTCAACTCTGCGCCGCCGTGATCTGCGCCATACTCCCTGTACCTGCTGAGCGATCTCATCAGGATCGAGCCGATGAAGTAGACAGGGATGGTTACCAGGAAGATGCCCATAATCGCCCCGCCCTGATTGCGCTGCCCGCCGAACATTCCGCCGAACATCATGCGCCACATGAACATCTGCATCAAGAAACTGGCCATCGTGACGAAGAAGCTGGCTATCGCCATCATCCGCATGTCCCGATTTGTCACGTGGGCGAGTTCATGCGCAAGCACCGCGTTCAACTCACGATCGGTCAGCCGCTGCCTGATACCTGTGGTCACCACCACGAGAGCATTCTGGGGATTGCGCCCGGTTGCGAAAGCGTTCGGCACCGGCGAATCGATGACCGCCAGCTTTGGCATCGGCATCCCGGCCACCCCGGCCAGCCGCTCGACCATCGCATAAAGCTCCGGTTCCTGCTCCCTGGCCACCTCTTTGGCGCCGGTTGATCTGAGAACCAGTTTTTCAGACATGAAGTACTGAACCGCCAGAATGACTCCAGCAATTAGCCCCACGAAGATGATACTGATTCCGGAAGACCAGAGAATCAGCACGAAAGCGGCGTACAGAATGCCCATCAGGAACATCGTCAGGTACATCCGGGGCATGAGTCCCTTGTCCCTGGTCAATTTGCGGGGCCCGTATATTGCCATCGATTCCTCCGGAAGAGGGATGCAGACCGGCTACGGCCCAGTAGCCATATTCCTTTATGATGCGGCCGGTCCGGCTTCGAAGCGTCTGTACAGACCAGATGCATCGCGCCTGTCGTGATTGTAAGCGAATGGCTCCGGCCAATCCACGATTTGGTACCAGAACCGTGCTTGCGGGCCTGACCGGCGGTCGCAGAGCCGCCCGCTCGAATAACTAATACGACTGCCAGAGGATATGCGGGTTGATTCAACCGCCTGATTTCACGCCCCTACAGCACCAGATCGACCTCGATGAGCAGTTGCTTTCTGAACTGGAAAGCACCGCCATCGCCGCCGCTGAACGCGCGGGCGCATATGTGGCCAGCAAATTCGGCGGCGTTCTCACCGTCGAGGAGAAGGATGACGCAACTCGCAGCCTGGTCTCCGATGCGGATCGTGAGAGTCAGCGCATCATTGCAGAGTTGATCACGGAGCGATTTCCGGACCATCAACTACTCGGCGAGGAGGATCCACCCGAACAGGATCCGCCAGCGCCGGACTTCGTATGGGCGGTCGATCCGATCGACGGCACCACGAATTTCGTGAATGCGCTCCCCACCTACGTCGTATCCGTCGCCGCAATGTACCGGGGGAGCCCCGTCGCGGCCGCGCTCTACCTGCCGTGGCCGAACGGCGCTGGCAGCGTGATCTTCCATGCCCGCAAAGGCGGCGGCGCGTGGATGGATGATGAGCGCATACACGTAAAGGGCCCGCTTGACGGCTCCCCCCCGCAGCACGGGCGGATCACGATGATTCCGCTCGGGCTCACCCACATATTCACAGTCTCCCAGGAACTTGGCCGATCACTCGGCGAACCCCGTGTGACAGGGAGCCTCTGCTACGACCTCCTCATGGTCGCTTCAGGGAGGGCCCAGGCGCTGATCGGCAGCCCGGCGGCGGCGTGGGATTACGCCGGCGGCATATTGATGGTGAAAGAAGCGGGAGGCAACGTTGTCGTATCCGACGTAGCCGAGACCGGAGGTTTGCTCTCCACATGGTCGGCCTTCACCACGTTCGATACGGCCTATGACGAGACGCCCGCAACCATGAAAAGGCTCAGGGCATGGCGCAGACCCGTCATCGTAGGAGCACCTGAAATCGTCGGGTTTCTGGCAAGCAACATCCAGCCCGGAAGGCGGTCGCTCCTCAATCGTATCCGGCGGTCGCTCCTCGGCGAGCAGCGTGGCTGAGCGGGCGCGATTTCGAGGCGTCGCTAAAGTAGCGACTCTTGTACTCGCGCTGATCGTCGTCGGCTGCTCGGGCGCCACGGAGCGAGAGATCCCCTCGCCAGATCCCAGTGAAACGTCCATATTTGTCATCCGGCCGCCGGTCGACCAGATATTCATTAATGAGGCGGTTAGTTTCTCGCTGGTCGATTCCGAGAACGGCGTAACTATCGACCGCCCGAGTTGGGGAATTGCCAGTCCCCACAATGTGCCTGGCGATCGCGGAATCATGCGTTCCGACGGGCTTTACACAGCACCCCGGCTGATTCCCGAGCCAAGGACGATCCGCATCTGGGCCAGATCACAGAACTTGACGGTATTCGCAGACATAGAGATACACGACCCTGACAGGCCTGACACCGATGCGACGGCTCGCCCTGGAGGCAGCCACACTCACCCCGTTTTCGGCTTCATGAGCTTTGAGACGTCGAAACCGATTGAGGGCGGTCTCCGAGTGGGTGATTCGGTTGCGTTCTCAGCGTTCGATCGTACGGGCCGGCCCCTGGTGGTGGATCACTACGAGATCAAACACGACAATAAAGTTGTCGATTACGCGGGCACTGTCACGCGCGAGCGAGTCTATACGGCGCCGCTGGTGGTCCCTGAC
>JADFPB010000068.1 GCA_022562515.1 Chloroflexota bacterium
GCGAAGAACGTCTCGACCGAATCGTGGCGCGAGAGCGTCTCCCGCACCGCCTCCCGCAACGCGCCCGTGCCTTTGCCGTGAATGATCCGGCCCGTCATCCCACCCTGCAGCATCATCCGATCGAGAAATTCCATCACCGCGTCGTGGACTTCGTGCGCCCGCCGGCCCCGCAAATCCAACTCGCTGATCGACCCCGTGCTGAGTTCCGTCTCCGCCCTTGAGTCGCGCGACAGCTCGAAGCCCGGCCCCTCCGTCGTCCCGATCTTCACGCCCTCCAGCCGTCGCACCTCGCTCATGTGCAGCCGAGCCGTCGCACCCCCGATTAGCAACTCGACGGTGCCTTTATCGGATACTGACAGCACCTCAGCCCGCGCGCCCAGGCCGCGCAACTCCACCACGTCGCCCACCTCGAGCGACTCGGCGATCTCCGGTTCCTGAACCATCTCTGGCAGGCTCTCCGCGACCGTCTCGCTGATGGGCGGATCAGGCACCAGCGACCGCGTCCAGTTCGGGTCGCGTAGCGTCCGCCGCGCCTCGTCCGCCGCCTTCCGCGCCGCCTCGTGGTGGCCTTCTTGACGGGCATCCCGTTCGATACGACGCAGCGTGTTCCTCAGCTCGTCCGCCTCGCGTCTCAGCGCGAAGCGGGTCTCCTCGGCAATATCGTCCTGTCTGCGCCGCAGCTCGACCAGCTCAAGCTGGATCTCGCGCCGGGCCGTCTCCGCGGCGGACCGCTCAGCCTCGGCCTCAGTAGCCAGCTCAGCCAGCTTTTGGCGCTCCCCCTGTAGTTGCGTGAGCAACTCTTCCGAATCGGTGTGGGCCGACCCTACGAGACCCCGGGCCCGTTCGAGCACCGATTTTGGCAGGCCGAGGTTCTCCGCCACCGTGAACGCATAGCTGCGGCCCGGCAGGCCCATCACCAGGTGATAGGTGGGCGTCATCGTCTCCGGCGATAGCTCCATACTGGCGTTCTCGATGCCGTCGGCATTGATTGCGAACTCGGCGACGCCCCTGTGGTGGGTCGTGATCACCGAGGGAATCTTGCGCTCGCTCAACTCCTCTATCACCGCCCTGGCGAGCGCCGCACCCTCCTCCGGGTCGGTGCCCGTGCCCAGCTCGTCCAGCAGCACGAGCGAGCCAGAGTCCGCCCGCTCCAGTATCTCGATTACCTTGCCCATGTGTGACGAGAAGGTCGACACCGACCGCTCGATGCTCTGTGCATCGCCGATGTCGGCGAAGACCGAGCCGAACACGGCCAGCGAAGAATCGGCGGATGCCGGCAGCTGCATCCCGGACTGGTGCATCAGCGCCAGCAGACCCACGTTCTTCAGCGCGACGGTCTTGCCGCCCGCGTTCGGGCCGGTGATCACAAGCACAGAAAATCCGGGCCCAAGATAGATCGTTGCAGGGACTGCGTCGGCTCCAAGCAGCGGATGCCGCGCGTCGATGAGGCTTGCCACGGACTCGCCGCCCGTCTCGATTGCCTCTACCCGCGCCGCCTGCATGCTCGTTGCCAGGCGGCCGCGCGCGACGATAACGTCCAACTCGGCGGCGGCATGCACCGAGTCGATCGCCTCCTCGGCGCGCATGCCGATCAAGGCCGACAGCGCACGCAGGATGCGTTCCTCCTCGCGGGTCACCTCGGCCGCTGTCTCCCGCCAGGTGTTGCCGAGCTCGACTACGCCCATGGGCTCGATGAACACCGTCGCGCCGGTGTTCGACACGTCGTGGACGATGCCCGGCACGGCCTTCCGCTGATCGGACCGGACCTCAAGCACCAGGCGGTCGCCGCGCGTTGCGATGGCGTCCGACTGCAGAGCGGGCGAGACTTCGCTGCTGGCGGTGATCTTTTCGAGGCTGCCGAGCAGACGGTTGTACGAGGAGGCAACCCGGCGGCGCAGGCGGCCGAGGGCAGGCGATGCCGAATCGAGCACCTCGCCGCTGTCGCCGATGGCCGATTCGATCTGTTCGATCTCAGAGGTGAAATTGCCGATGCGGTCTGTGATGGCGCTGATCAGCGGGAGTTCGCCGCTCATCGAACGAACGGGAACTGCGGCCGCCTGCACCCCATCGAGGGCT
This sequence comes from Chloroflexota bacterium, assembly GCA_022562515.1. Taxonomy (GTDB): domain Bacteria; phylum Chloroflexota; class Dehalococcoidia; order Lucifugimonadales; family Lucifugimonadaceae; genus UBA1151. Next base: position 2,077 of record JADFPB010000068.1, read on the forward strand.
GATGCGACGTTCGTCAACTCCTCGCCCCGCAGCACCCCATCGAGTCCGGCGCGTCTCAGCAGGCCGATTGGATCTCGCAGTCCGCCGAGGCCGATGTCGCCCGCGCTGTCGAGTAGCAGCCGGGCTTCGGCCGTCTCATCCTGAAGGCGCAAGACCTCCTGCAAAGACCACACCGGCGTCGTTCGCAGCGCCAGGCCGCGCGACAGGCTGAAGCGCGTGTGGCCGGCGAGCATCTCGAGAACGCGATCGAACTCAAGCAGCGCCTCAGGGCTGCGCTCGGCGAACGCGGGTGCGCTCTGATCAGGCGCTGGCGTCTCTGGCGTCTCTGGCGACTTGATGGCGGCTTCGTCTTGCTCCATGTGGCGATTTTAGCAACGCCTCACCCGCCAGGCTTTTCAATCGGATAGCCCTTCGCTGCCCAGCTCGGGACGCCGCCCCCGATCACGGCTCGCGCGCGGTGGCCGCTTCGTTCGATCAGGCTGGCAGCAATAGCCGCTCGCTCGCCGCTTGCGCAGATGGCCCATACTTCGGCTCCTGGCGGAATTTTCGGTAACCGATCGTGGAAATCACCAAGATGGAAATGGGAACTCCCGGCGACGTGCCCCTCATCCCATTCACTGCGCTGTCGAACGTCCAGGATGAAATGCCCCGAATCAGATTCAGACTCGAATGCATCATGCAGTTCATCGACCGTTGCGGTCGCACTCTGACTCGTCGGCCGGCCAGCATCTATCCAGGCATCGACTCCGCCATCGAGGTGACCAACCACTTCGTCCCACCCGATTCGAAACAGATGAGTCATAGCCTCCCCGGCAACACCAGCAACGTTTTCTGGCAGAACCAGAATCAGCGGTGTTTGGAATTTGATGAGCCAACCCGCGTACGTAGCGAAGGAGTCGGACATGGGAATGTTGATCGAATCGGGGATATGCGCCTCAGCGAAGTCTGTCGCGCTCCGGGTATCGACCACGATCGCGCCGCTCTCCATCGCGTTCATAACCGCGGCCACGTTAACAGGCCGGCAATCCGGAACTTTCCGCAAGATCGGTGGCCCGGCGCGGTTGATCCCGGCCATGAACGCGTAATACCTGGGGTAGTCCGCAAGGCTTGACAGTTGCTGTTCGGCGAACTCGGACGGGGTGTTGGGCCTCAATGCAACGTTTGAGACTCGTTCCGCGCCTATCGTTGAGATCCTGACGTTGCTTCCGGGCGTGGCAGTGCAGAAGCTGCCGGCGCCATGCGTGGGCAGAAGCTGCACATCGCCGGGGAGTCGAGCGATGCGCCTGACCGACTCGAACTGGGCGTTCGTCAACGACTCGACGTAATCGGGCCCCAGCAGGTCCGTTCTCCCCGCGCTCTGGACTGTCAGGCTTCCACCACTGAAAAACGCGACCGGAAGGTCTGACTTGCCGTCCAGCACCAGGTAGCCTGTGTGTTCCAGCGTATGTCCGGGCGTCTCCCAGGCGACGATTCGATAGTCACCCAGCCCGATCTCGTCGCCCTCAGATACGCCATGAAAATCGAACTGGTAGCCGCCCGCTTCCGGCGCCACGATCTCGGCCTCCACGGCCGCTGCCACCTCGTGGGCGCCTGACACATAGTCGTTATGAACGTGCGTCTCCAGCACCCGCTCAATCCGGATGCCGCGCCTCCGCGCCACGTCCAGGAATCGCCAGGCGTCGCGCTGCGGATCTACCAGCAGTCCTCTATCGCCTGATGCCAGCAGGTAGCTGTTATCGCCCAGCCCCGGTGTGACAAATACTTCGAGTTCCATATGGCCACCCTGAAATACTCAATCTATCCGCCCAGTACTTCGCCAACCTGAAGTCCAGTTTGGGCAGCCCATTCGGTCGCTGGGATCTTGCGTGATTCGGGCGGCTGGACTCGCTTCAAGAGAATCTGTCCACCTGAAGCAGCGACGGTGACGTCGGTATCAGTAATTTCGGTCACGGTGCCGGGAACGGCGTCGAGCGGGCCATTCAAGCGTTCGGCATCGAACAGCTTGAGCGTCTCGCCGTCGTGCGTCGTGCTTGCGCCCGGCTGCGGGTTGCAGCCGCGAATCAGGTTGTAGACGTCGGCGGCCGGCTGAGACCAGTCGACCACACCGTCCTCAGCCTTCGCCCAGCTCTCATACGTGGCCTGCGACTCGTCCTGCACGATCCGTGGCGCAGCGCCGTCACGCACCATGTCGATCGCTTCAACCATCGCCTCTACACCCATCGGGTAAAGGCTGTCGAAATAGATCGAACCCAGGGTGTCGTCCGGACCGATCTCCACCTCTTTCTGCAGCAGAATCGGACCTGTATCGAGCCCTTTATCGGGCCAGAAGATGCTCAGGCCGGTTTTCGTCTCACCCTGGATAATCGGCCAGTTGATCGAGCTGGGCCCCCGGTGCTTCGGCAGCAACGACGGGTGGTACTGAATCGTTCCCAGCCCCGGCGCCTCGATCATCTCGTCAGGGACGATATCGGTCACGAATGCCATCACGCACAGATCTGCATCCAGGGCTTTGAACGCCTCGATAGCCTCTTCCGAGCGATATCTGCCGTGCTGAAATACGGGAATAGATCGCTCGATGGCGCCATCCTTCAACGGGTCGGCCGGCCGGCCCTCCCGATCAAGCGGGAGAAACACCCCGGCGATCTCGTCTTTTCCGGCATCCGTGATCGCTTCCATGACAGACCTGCCGAAGGCGGCCTGGCCGATTATTACGATTTTCATCTGGCTTCCTGTCGTGCGTTTCGGGGCGGTAGCATCGGCCCGCTTTCTTGATTCACGCCCGGGAGACGTAAAGATACACTTCCTCGTGATCACGAAACATCTATGAAACCGCTGCGGCGCCCATCGACAGCCAGGCCGGGTGTCCCCTGCACCCTTCTCGGGATTGGAGCGTTGTTGGCCGTTACATACCCGCTTGCCCGCGTGGGTTCAGGAATTTCGTAGGGGCGGCGGCTCGCCCCGCCCATCCCGCGTGGCCGTTCGCACAGGCTCGGGAGAGGCAAGCCTCTCCCCTACGGGTTGGGGACACCGGCTCGCCGGGTTGTGTTTCACTGAGCATAGCGATTTAGACCGATGCGCGGGGAGCGCGTAGCTTGAGCATGAAACTTCTCTTCATAGGCGCGGGCGCGATAGGCAGCTACGTGGGTGGCTGGCTGTCTAAAGAAGGCCACGATGTAACGATCGTCGACCCGTGGCCGGAGCAGGTGGAGAAGGTCCGGGCGGACGGCATTGAGGTGAAGGGGCCGCACGATACATTTACTGCTCACCCGGCTGTTTATCACATCCACGAGGCCCAGCTTTTGCAGGCCGACTACGACATCGGATTTATCGCCATGAAGTCGCAGGACACGGCGTGGGCGACGCATTTCATCCGGCGGTTTGTGAAGCCGGAGGGCTACTTCGTCTCGGCGCAGAACTGCTGGAACGACCCGGTCATCGCAGGCATCGTCGGCCAGGAGCGCGCGGTCGGGCTGATCATGTCTGGCATCTCCGTGGCTCTCTGGGAGCCGGGCGTTGTTGAGCGCGGCGTGGCCAGCGGGCGATCGCGCGGGCACAACGTGTTCCGGGCGGGCGAGCATGACGGCACGATTACGCCGCGTGTGGAGGCGCTGGCCGAGATGCTGGCGCCGATCGACGGCTCGGAGGCGACCGGTAATCTGTGGGGGCAGCGATGGTCGAAGCTCAGCCAGAACAGCATGGGAAACCCACTCCACGGCATGTCCGGGCTGGGGGGCAGCGAGGTGAGCAGCATGAGGGAAGGCAGGCTGCTGGCGATCAACATCGCCCGGGAGTGCGCCACCGTGGGCATCACGCTGGGGTACGACATACCTGACTTCGGCAGCCAGCCGGCGGAGCGCTGGGCCGCGTCCGATCAGGGCGACGTGTTCGAGGCGCTGGACGCCGCAATGACGCCGGACAACCCGAACGCTTCACCATGGCGGGCGTCGCTGGCGCAGGACGTTCACAAGGGTCGGCGCACGGAGATCGACTACATGAACGGGTACATTGTCGAGTGTGGTCGGGAGGCGGGCATACCGACGCCGGTGAACGCGGCGGTGGTGGACATGATTCATGCCATCGACAATAGAGAGATCGCGCCCGGCCCGTCTAATATCGCAACGACGCTCAAGAACGCGGGTCTTGCCTGAGTTGCTGTCGCCTTGTTGATCGATATGCACGTTCACACTACGCGTGGCTCGACAGACTCCGGGCTGAGTCCTGCTGATCTTGTTTCGGTGGCGAACGAACTCAACCTGGATGGCGTCTGCATTACCGAACATGGCGGGAGTTGGAGCGATGCCGAGTTGCAGGAAGTGGCGGATGGCACCGGTCTGGCGCTGTTTTCCGGCCGGGAGATAGAGACCGAAGTGGGTCATGTACTGGCAATCGGACTGCCCCGGTATGAGGCCGGGCTGCACAGGTTCAGCGCGCTCACTGAGTTCGCGTCGCGGAACGGTGTGGCCCTCGTGTTCGCGCATCCGTTCCGGCACCACACGGACCCACCGGCAGGGCAGTCATGCCTGCTCACGGCCGGGTTGTCGGAGCCGGTCCCAGAGCTACGCATGAATGCCGAAGCGCTTGCGAAGGCCATTCCGGAGTTATCGCAGGTCCACGCCATCGAAGCCGCCAACGGGGCGACATCTCCGGCTGACAACGATCTCGCCGCTGCGGCGGCAAGCGTGCTGGGCGCCTCGACCACCGGCGGGAGCGACGCTCACTCCGCGCACGGGATTGGCTCGGGCCTGACGAGAATCGAGGGCCGGCCGCGGACGAGCGCCGAGCTGGCCGAGGCGATCCGGGTCGGCGCAACCGTAGCGGTGGCAGGGCGTCCGGACGAAAAATCATGACGCAGACACCGCTGGAGTTCGGCGCTCAACCCGACCTTTCGCCGAACGAGGAGATCATGGTCGCGCTCGACCTTGAGACGACCGGGCTCGATGCGAACTCGGACCGCATCATCGAGGTCGGCGCGATCAAGTTCCGTGGCGGTGAGGAGATCGATACCTACTCCACGCTGGTGAACCCGATGCGGCCGCTCAGCCGGTTTATCGTGGAGCTGACCGGGATATCGCAGGAAGATGTCGACGGCGCGCCGCTGTGGGACGAGGTGGTGGCTGACGTGGCGGCTTTCATCGGCACGCATCCGATGGTTGGCCACCGGGTCGGGTTTGACGCCGGGTTCCTGAAATCGCATAACGCGCCGGCCAGGGGAGCTCTGTACGACACGTACGAGCTTGCGGCGGTGCTGCTGCCGGGCAGTCCCGACTATTCGCTTGGCGGGCTGAGCTCCCGCTTCAAATTCACGCACGACAACCCGCATCGCGCGTTTTCTGACGCCCTTGCGACGCGTGACATTTTTACCCTGTTCATTGGCCGCCTGTCCGAGCTGGACCCCGCGATTCTCAGACAGTTCGAGCGGCTCGGGGAGGGCACGGACTGGACCGTTGCCGCGCTGGCCTCGCGCATTTTGCAAAGTCTTCCGGCAGAGCAGCGCCGGTCGTTGCTGGCGCCACCGGGGGTCGACCGGAAAGCACTCTCGGACCGGCTTCGCGTCGAGGCGACGCAGTCGGGGACGATCGTCAATCCGTCGGCTATGGACAATATCGGCGATGTTTTCGCACCCGATGGCGTGCTATCGCAGCACCTGCCGGGGTATGAGCACCGGCGCGAGCAGGTGCTCATGTCGGAGGCGGTGACGGTCGCGATGCAGGACGGCAAGAACCTGATCGTCGAGGCCGGCACGGGCGTCGGGAAGTCGCTGGCGTACCTGGTGCCGGCGGCGTTGCGCGCCCTTTCCGGCGGCGGCCCGGTGATCGTCTCTACCAACACCATCAACCTGCAAGAGCAACTGATCCACAAGGATCTGCCCGCCGTTGAGACGGTGCTTGAGACGATGGGGATTCCGCGGGGAACGCTCAGGTCTACCCAGCTTAAAGGCAGGGGCAACTACCTTTGCTTCAAGCGCTGGGCGCATGCGCAGTCGAGCGCGATTGGGGACATGGAGACGGCGCGTGTGCTGGGGAAGACGCTGCACTGGCTGCAAACCACTGAGACCGGGGACCGCGGTGAGCTGAGCCTGCCGCGTGCGGAGGGTGGCATATTCAGCAGGCTCTCGGCGCAGGGCGCGATGGGCTGTCCGGCGCAGGAGGGTCCCTGTTTCCTGCGCCACGCGAGATATGCGGCGCAGACCGCACACATTATCGTCGTGAACCACGCGCTGCTGATGTCCGACGTTGTGATGGGCGGCGGGCTGCTGCCTGATCACTCGGCGCTTGTGATCGACGAGGCGCACCATCTGGAGGACGTGGCGACAAGGCATCTGGGGTTTAGCGTCAATCAGCCGCAGTTCGAGGCCGACATCGCCGCGTTGGAGGGCGAGCGCGGGGTGCTCGCGGACGCCATCCGCAGCCTGTCCGCGCTGGCTTCGGATGCTCCGCAGCGCGACCGGCTGGTCGAGACTGCGAACAACACGCAGGCGGAAGTGCGGCGGGCGCGCCGGGCGATAGGCGAGTTCTATGACCTGCTCTCTACCGTCTCCGCAAGCCTGCGCGGCGGCTACACACATGAACTGCGGATCACGGGTGCGACGCGCGCCCAGCCATCGTGGTCGCAGCTCGAGGTGGCGTGGGAGAACATGGACCTTGCCACGGGCAGCGTCGAATCAGGCCTCAAGAGCCTGTATGACGGTATGACCCGCGCTCTGCCGAAAGGCAACGACGAAGCCGAGGCGGCGCAGTTGAACACCGCCGCCGCAATCGAATCTATCGAGACCACGCGCTCATCGCTGCGGCAGGCAATCACCGAGCCCGAAGAGGGTCGCATCTACTGGCTGACGTCGTATCGCAACGACGCGGTCACCATCGTCAACGGCGCGCCGTTGCGGGTGGGGCCAATTCTGCAAGAAGAGCTGTTCGCCAGAGAGCGGTCGGTGATTCTCACAAGCGGGACTTTGAGTGAGGGCGACAACTTCGATAGGCTGCGAAACTCGCTTGGCGTTCCGGTGGCGGGGGAGTTGCTGCTGGGATCGCCGTTCGATTTCAAGAAGGCTGCGCTTGTGACCATCTCGGACGACCTGCCGGAGCCCAGCCAGCCGGGCTATCCCGCGGCGGTTGCGAAGGCCATCTCCGACGTTGCGCTCGCCACGCGGGACCGGATGCTTGTGTTGTTCACGTCGAACTCGGCCCTGCAGACGGCGCGCGAGGCCCTGAAAGACACGCTCGGCGCGGAGGGGATAAACGTCATTGGCCAGGGACCGGACGGGACGCCGCACAGGATCATGCGCATGCTTGCGGAGAAGCCGCAAACGGTTGCGCTTGGCAGTGGCTCTCTGTGGGAGGGGATAGACCTCGAGGGCGCTTCTATAAAAACTCTCATGGTGGCGCGACTCCCGTTCCCGGTTCCGTCCGAGCCGGTCTTCGAAGCGCGCTCCGAGCAGTATGAGGACAGCTTCAGCGAGTACGCCGTGCCAGAAGCAGTGATGCGGTTCAGGCAGGGCTTTGGCCGCTTGATCCGGAGCAGGTCTGACAAAGGCGCGTTCGTGATCCTGGACAGCCGGGTGGAGACGAAGCGCTATGGCCAGAGGTTTATCCGGGCGCTGGGGGACTGCCGTATCGAGCGGGTGCCGTCTGCGGCGCTTGGGGCGAGGGTGAAGGATTGGCTGAGCTGGTAGCGCGGGCGAATAGCGTTGTCCTGCCCCGCAGCGCGGGCGTCGATCTTGAGTCGACGGTTGACGGCGGGCAGGCCTTCCGCTGGTATGCAGAAGACGGGGCATATCGGGGCGTTGTTGCTGATCGCGTCTATCTTCTGTCTCCCGGCGACTCCGGGATCACCGTCGAGGCCCTGAACGGGCCGTTGGACGGAGCCGAGATCGAGAGACTTCAGAGCTACCTGGGACTGCACGGCGCGTTTGAAGGTTTCAGAGCGCGCTATGCCGATGACCCCGTCATCGGAGACGCATTGCGGCGCTGGCCGGGACTGCGGCTGTTGCGGCAGGATCCGTGGGAGTGCCTGGTGGGTTTCATCACGTCCGCCACCTCCAACGTGCCGCGCATAAAGCTGAACGTCGGGTCGATGGCCGTCGAGCTTGGCTCCCGGGTTGGGTCTGGTCAACGGGACTTCGCTTTTCCGTCACCTGAGAGCCTGGCGGAAGCCGGGGAAGCCCGGTTGCGTGAATTGCGACTGGGTTTTCGTGCGCCTTATATCGTCGATGCGGCGCGGCGCGTGATGTCGGGCGATCTGGATCTTGAAGCTTTGAGGATGGCCGATTATATGACCGCTCGGGATGCGCTTACGGATATTCACGGCATTGGCGAGAAGATCGCCGACTGCGTGCTGGCGTTCTCGCTCGACAAGGGCGCGGCGTTTCCGGTGGACCGCTGGGTGAAGCGGGCGCTGGTGGGGTGGTACGGGATGCCCGAGCGGATGAACAACAGCGCCGCCGGAGAGTGGGCGCGCGACAGGTTCGGCGAGGACGGCGCATACGTGCAGCAGTACCTGTTTCACCGGCAGAGGCAGGCGGGGCGGGGACCGTAGGTTACTGCCGGATTCGGTAAAGGCAGGGTTTGCCTCGCCCGCTGATCAACGGCCGTTGCGATAGATATGCCGCCGAAACGTTGACGAGGCTGTGTTCCCACGACTGCGCCCGAAATGACAGATCGTTCGGCCATACCTGCCGTCGATCTGGTTGCCGATTGCGAATCCACACCGAAGTTCTTGAGAAATTCTCGGCTTAGTGCGATTCCCATTCCGAAAAACGCTGAATGCATCTTTGCCTTGACACTGTGTGGATACTATTCGACAGCCGATAATGGGGAGCAATCATGGCAGACGAGCAGCTCGTATGCGAAGAGTGTTCCCAGACTTTCCGGACTGATTGGGCCCTCGAAGGGCACATGAAACGGGACCACGGCGCGCAAGTCGACACCTCAAGTTGGCGAGAACGCGTGCCGAGACGCCTGGGTTGGAGCGTGCTGGGCACACTGGTGTTGATCGGTGTTGTCGTACTGATCCCCATCTTGCGAGGAACCGTGTTCTCAAGCTCGGATCCCGACGCGGGTGGGCTGGTTAGCCTGAATCGGATTGCAGGGGACCTGAACTCATTCCAGTTATCTGTCGTCCGGGGGCTTGTCTCCCTGCGGGCTTGCCAGACCGAAGCGGATTGCTCGGAGGCTCTGCTCCAAATGAAGATTGTCCTGCCGCCATTTGAGCTAGCACTTGCGAATGCTATTGCTGACATCGGTACGCTTGAGTTTTCAGACCCGGATGGAGACCGTCTGGTAGCAGCGGAACTGAACGTCTGGGAGCTTCGGTCCGAGGCCGTCCAACTTTGGTTAGAGGGACTCGAGCGGGGCAACGATATCGAACGCTTTGAGGCAGGAGATTTGAAGTGGTCCGAGGCGGCGGCGGCAGAGAGCGGGGCTGTTGATGCTCTCCAGGTGATCGTGGACAAAAACTAACTGTACTTTTGACGGGCCACTGTCGAGGAAATCAGGGACGGTGCCTGTTTCTCCCAGTTGACGATGGGCCCGTGCCCTGGGATTGGGCGGGACGCTGCCGGCTAACCGCCTCCGCGGCCCTTCAGCAATGGCAGGCGGCGGTTGACGTGGGCCTCTTCCTCGAAGCGCGAGCTCAGCGTGCGGTTTAGCCGCCCGGTGCGCAGCTCACTCAGCAACTTGCCCACCAGCGGGCCCTCGGGCACTCCGAGGCGCAGCAGGTCGTCACCGGTCGAATCCGGCTGGACGTGCTGGTAGTCGTTCAGATACGACCGCAGTCGGTCGCGCCGGAGAGTGGGCGGCGCGAGGGCAAGCTGGGCTTTCAGTGCGAATTCGGGAAAGGGCTCGAGAAGCTCGACCACCTCGCTTGGCTGGAGGTCCTGGCGTTCCAGAACCGGAACCAGCGCCCTGAATCCGGGGCCGGCCCGGATGACGTCGCCCCAGTCTGAAGGCGGGCTGAGGTAGCTCGCGAGCGAGTCGGCCTCAGACTCGGTGAGCGCGGTCGCGATGAGGGCGATATCGAAGAGTCGAGATTCTTCGCCCTGCGGCAGGTCCGATTGGGCGATCGCCTCAAGAGGCGCTTTTGACAGCCTCAAGCCGGGGTGGATGGCGCCGAGCAGACCGCGGTCATCTGCGTGTTGAAGCATTTTGCTATGCGACGGCTCGTCGAGCAGGCGCTCCAGCTCGGCCACGATGCGGGCGGGGCTGACGTTCCCGAGATAGTGGGCATCGCGTTCCATCTGCTGCTGTGTGCCGGGATCCAGGCTGAATCCCAGCCGGGTCTCATAACGCAGCGCGCGCAGCGCGCGTATGGGGTCGTCGGCGAAGCTGGCTTCGTGGAGGATGCGAATCTTCCGTATCACTATGTCCCGCTGACCGCCGTGCGGGTCTGTGAGTTCGCCCCATCTCGCCGGTGTGATATCGACGGCCATGGCGTTTATGGTGAAATCCCTGCGGGCGAGGTCGTCCTTCAGGCTGCCCGGGGCGACAATCGGCAACGCGCCCGGCCTGACGTACGATTCGGGGCGCGTCATCGCGACGCCGACGTGAA
>JADFPB010000069.1 GCA_022562515.1 Chloroflexota bacterium
GTGAGGCCCCGGCAGCGCCCAGAAGAAGAGGACGATCAGGAACAGGCCGGGGACGAGAACGGGGTTTTGCAGCGTCTTGTACACCTTGCGCAGGGGGCGGTTTGAGACCAGTGGGCGCACCAGGCCCATGCGCAACTCGATGGGCAGGCCGCGCAGGACCGGCGTGAGGGGTGCGCCAAGGATGATCAGCGCGGGCGCAGCGACCCGGAGGAGCACATGCTGGATGTTGTGGAAGATGAAGAGCTGGTCCGACAGGGAGTCGATGGGCGAGACGAGCGCGATTAAGAGAACGGTGATTCCGGTGTAAAACGAGGCGATCTGCCAGCGGTGAAGTGGCCGGCTGCGCTTCTTCCAGTCCTTGAGGCCGCGGTAGTAGAGGATGCCCAGCCCGAGGACTGTCACGATCGCCAGCGGGTCGAAGACCCACCAGCCCCATGCGCCATCCGCCGACGGCTCGTGAGAGTTGGCCGATACCGGAACCGTGAAAGCTGCTACCGCGGCGGTAGCCAGTAAAGCTCCGGCGAGGGCTCTCGATCTGAGCAGGCGCGGCGCGAGCGTGCGCAACGGGTTACCCGGAAGTCTAAGAGGCTGCATCAACTCTCCGTGTGGATTCGCCGAACGTCCTCGGCGAAGCGGTCTGGTTCGAGCGACTGTCCGGCTACCAGCCGCATCTTAAGATCTTTGTCGATGACGATGACGGGCGTTGCGTGCCCAACGTCGTAGCCGCCGCCGAATTCAAACCGGGTCTGGTTTGCCGTCCGTTCATTCAGGTCCGTAAGCCCGGCGTTGACGCCGTACAGCTCGATCTCTTCATCCGTTGCGAACACTGCTTGATCGGTGATGATGGGCTCGCCGGCGAAGTAGTGGATCCAGAGCGGCAGAAGCTCTTCGGCCTCGCCGAGCAGGTAGTGCCAGTCGTCGAACATCCTCAGCGATCGGCTGTAGTCGGCGGCCCGCTCGGGCGAATCGCGCTCCGGGTCGAGGGTGATCGCCACAACGTTCACGCCTTCAGCGTCGTCGCCGAGCAGGTCCAGCGTTTGCCGAAGCTTCGCTCCGATGAACGGGCAGACGTCCGTGCAACTCGTGTAGAGGAACGTCAGGATGGTCGTCTCGCCGGCATGGTCCGAGAGGGTGAAGTTCTCGCCACGGTGGTTCGTCAGGGAGAAGTCCAGGGTCTCCCGGGGTGGGACCAGCTCTGTGTAGGCGAAACCCTGGCTGGCGGAGTCCGCGCGGGTGAGGAGGATTACCGCGGTGATCGCGACGATGACGCCGACGACGGCGAAGGCCGCGAACCAGAGCTTGCTTTCCAGGAAGCTACGCGGGAACTCGCCTTCTTGCTCGGCGGGGTTGTCTTTGATATCCGGTTGATCGTCGGTTGGCGATGAGGTGGAGGCGCTCAACTGCCTGTCCTCTGAAATCCCTGCGTGCGCCCTGTGAAGCCTGAAACGGAAGCCTGCGAATGTGACGGGCTTCACAACCACCGAAGTGTATTACTTCTGTGCGTGACGGGCGGATTGGCGCGGGTGGGTCTGAGAACCGTTCGCTCCGCCTTTTGTGGCACCGACGGGATGGATGGCGCGTCGGCGCACGCGTCTCCAGATTCCTGTTGTAGTATTCCCCGCGCTTCTAAACCGGCATAATGAGCATGCGTGGGCGGTTAGCTCAGCTGGTTAGAGCATCTGTCTTACACACAGAAGGTCAGAGGTTCGAGTCCTCTATCGCCCACCAAATTTCTCTTTTCCGGCGGTGGGGGGCATTAGACACGGCCGCGGAGAGAGTTTTGCAGTACTTCTGGCACTTCCGCCGTCGAGCCAGGGAGTTAATTGACGGCCCGTGTATATTGCCTTTACGCGTGGTTGATCCGATACGCCTTGCAATTCGGAATAAGGGCAGGCGGGCGACTTTCTCTGGCAACCCGGCGCCAATAAGGACGTAACTTGACTACATCAACAGATCCGAGAGAACTGGTGCAAGCCCTGGTCGACAACGTCGAGAAGGTCATCATTGGCAAGCGCTCGCCTGTGGAGTTGGGCGTCATCGCCCTGATCGCTGGCGGCCATGCGTTGATCGAGGATGTGCCAGGGGTAGGAAAGACGTTGCTGGCCCGGAGCATTGCCCGGTCCACAGGCAGCAAGTTCAAAAGATTGCAGTTCACCCCGGACCTGCTGCCGAGCGATGTAACTGGCGTCTCTGTCTATAACCAGAAGACCAACGAATTCGAGTTCCGGCCCGGTCCGATCATGGCTCAGATCGTCCTCGCCGACGAGGTGAACCGGGCAACCCCGAAGACGCAGTCAGCCCTGCTGGAGGCGATGGAGGAGGGGCAGGTGACGGTGGACGGCGTCACCTATGAGCTGCCCCAACCGTTCATGGTTCTGGCTACGCAAAACCCGATCGAGTACGAAGGAACGTTCCCGCTCCCCGAGGCGCAGCTCGATCGTTTCTTCCTGCGCATATCGCTCGGCTATCCCGACCCCGACCATGAGGTCGCGGTTATGAACAGCCATCTGACCTCGGAGCCCATCAAGGAACTGGAGCCGATAGCGGCTCCTGACGATATCGTGAGGCTTCAGCAAGCGGTGCGAGGCGTATATATCGACGATCTGGTGAAGCAGTACATCGTGGCGCTATCGAATGCGACCCGGGATCACGTGGACATCGCGCTTGGTGTATCGCCCAGGGCATCTCTGGCATTAATGCGCGGCAGCCAGGCGCGCGCCTTGATGGACGGTCGTGATTACGTGGTCCCGGACGATGTGAAATCGATCGCTGTGCCGGTGATGAGCCATCGCCTGATTCTGACTCCCGCCGCAAGGATGCGCGAGGCAACCGGAGACACGCTCGTCGCAGAGGTGCTGGATGCGACGCCGGTGCCTGGAGCAGGCTCAGCAACGAGGTCGAAAGCTCCTGTATCAGCTTAGGTATCGATAAATAAAGCGGCTCGCTATATGGCCGGACATGCGGCGGGACGCGGAAATAACCCGGAGTGATCCGGGGTGACCAGAATTGAAAGGCAAGTCTCGTAGCACTACGCGGAATATCTGCCACAGTACGAAATAGCGCGCGCACCGGCATGCGGGCGCAGGCGAGCCGTGATTGGGCTGGCATGGCCGGGCCGCAACGGTTCGGCCGTCGGTTGCCCAGGACTGTCCGGCTCTATCTTCTGCTCGTGTTAATAGCGGTGCTTTTCGCGTCCGGCCTTGGCACCGGCTTCGACCTTGCCGTAAGGCTGAATTACGCCCTCATACTGCTTATCGCCATCTCGTGGATATGGTCGCGATGGGGATTCGAGCGGATATCCGCGAGCGTCGAGCGGCCGGCCACTGAAGCAAGCGTCGGCGATACGATAAGCGAGCTGATCACCCTCGAAAACAACGGCGGTCCTCCCAAGTCGTGGGTGGAAGTCGAGGACGAGACAACGATTCCCGGCCTCCACATCGCCGAGGTCGTGAGCCTTCCCGGCCTCGTCACCTTCCGGCGTTTCAAGATCGACTTCCAACTCCGGCAGCGGGGCGAATACACGCTTGGACCGCTGATCGTGCGGGCCGCAGATCCATTCGGTCTTTTCCCGTACGAGGCGAGATACGCAGACAAACAGGACGTTCTGGTCTATCCGCGAGTCGTGGATCTTCCGGACTATGCATCTCCGTCTGCGTTGCTGGCGGGGGACACGTCCCGGCGCCGCCGCAGCTATATCCTCTCGCCGGAAGTCTCCTCCGTGCGTGACTACTCGGCTGGCGACGCCATCAGCCGAATCCACTGGCGCAGCACTGCCCGTTCAGGGAAGTTGATGGTCAAGACATTTGACCAGGGCCGCGCAAACGAGATGTGGGTGGTCCTGGACCAGCAGGCTGAGACGGCCATGGGAGAGGGCGCGGATTCGACCGATGAGACGGCCGCGACGATAGCGGCATCTACGGTGCACAAGTACCTGGGCCTGCAGCTTCCGGTTGGTTTTGCGTCGGTGGGAAGCGAATCCACGGTCCTGGCGCCGGAGAGAGGCCCTGGCCAGCGCAGTCTGGTTTTCCGGCACCTGGCAAAGAGCCGCCCGGAAGGCGAGCAGCCGTTGTTCTCACTGCTGGGCGAGATAGAGCGGGAAGTCGGCAGGGGTTCATCGATCGTCGCCATCACTTCGGCGCCGGATGGCGAATGGGTGGACGCCCTGGGCGCGCTGCAGAAGCGAGGCGTACAGGCAGTCGTGGTCTTGCTCGACCGCTCGTCATGGGATCCGGAGCTTGAAGAGGAGACCACCCGTGCGCGGCTGGTGGCTTATGGCGTGCGGACCTACGTCGTGCGCAGGGGTCTATCGCCCGCGGCGGCGCTGGTCGAGCCGGAGTTGCCGGGGCTGCTTGATCGAATCCAGTCGGTTGGAGAGGCGGCCGGGTGAGCGCCTCAACCGGCACATACGGCATCGCGAGCGTGGGCCTCAAGCGTACTGAACTTGATGTCGGTCCGTCTGTCGACGAACGGATCGGGTCGTTCGTGGAGAGGGCGGTAGGCCGGTTTTTCACGATACGGCCGTATGAGGATGGCCTGACCCTCATAATCCTTCTCGGCATGCTGGCCACCGTCGCGTGGTCGGTTCAACTCGCGGGATGGCTGAACGGGCCGCTGACGCAGCCGACGGTGTTCATCGGCGGGGTGATGGGAATCCTGGCTGCGAGGCACCGTTTCGGCCTGCCGATAGCCCACCTGGCCGCTTTCATATTTGGCTGGATCGTCATCTTCTGGCAGGTGGGCCAGAGCGCCGATGGCGGCAACATCATCGAAACGTCGAGAGACGTATGGGAACGTTTTTTCATCTGGCTGGAAGCGGCGCGAAACGGCGGGATCAGCAGAGACCCGTTGCCGTTCGAGGTCATGCTGCTCTCTGTCGCCTGGATAGTCTCCTACCTCTCATCCTGGATCCTCTTTAAGTTCAGAAACGTCTGGTTTCCCGTGATAATCCTCGGCACGGCCATCGTGATTAACCTGAGCTACCGGCAGGGCCAGTTCGAGTACACGATGTTCATTTTCGTGGCGCTCGCGATCGTGCTGTTCGCTCATATTACGGCGATTCAGCGGGCGATCCACTGGGAGGCGGCGGGCATCAGGTTTCCTGCTCACCTTCGCGGCCTGAGCATTCAGTTTGGCGCGACGCTTGGCATCCTGGTTGTTCTCATCGCGGCGGTCCTGCCTCTCTGGGAGCCGCGTAACGATCAGGTGGAGTCTGTCTGGGACGCATTCAAAAGTCCGTTTCGCACCCTGGAAGATGATGTGGCCCGTTTGCTTTCCGGTATAAAGGGCAATAAATCCAACGGCTTCGGGGCGTTCAATGACGCGTTACCGTTCAAGGGCTCCATCAATCTCCCGGATGAGCCGGTGATGTTCGTCGAAACGGTATTCCCAACCCTTCACGCCGGCCGAATCTACGCTGAATACACCTCTCAAGGCTGGCTGACGGGCCCGACTATCGAGCAGACGACGCTAGGCGGCGATGTGCTGGTGCGGCGGGAAGACCTGAAAGCGCGACGGTTGATTACCCAGCGATTCACTCCGAACGTCGACACGAACTGGGTGATGCCCGTGGGCAACACGCTTTCAATTACCGAGGATGGAGTCAGCGAAGTGCTCGCGCCGGTCGAGTGGATACTGACCATGGTGGAGGGCGATCTTGGACCCCTCCCGTCGGATGTCCGACGGTTTGTCGACGCGCTGCGCGACGAGTTCGTGTTTCTTGATGAGGATGAGATAGCTCCGGTTGGCCAAAAGTTGATTGAGGAGAGAACCCGCCAGCTACTACCGGACGGTCTTGCCGTGATATCGCTTGGCTTTGACCGGACCGGCTCATTGCATAATCTGCGCGTAGTACGCGCAGACCCGCCGCCGATTGAACAGATCGCGTTCACCCCAGCAGAGACAATTAACAGGCTCGACTCGTACTTGGTAGATCAGTTGATCTCGATCGCGACGGACGAGGAGCTAGGCGCGGCTGGGACGGACTATCCGGCGTGGGTGACGGACCGGTACCTGCAGTTGCCGGACGAGTTGCCGATTACGGTACGCAGCCTCGCAGAGCGCATAGTCTCTCAAGCCGGTGCGGAGACGCCGTTTGAGAAGGCCGCGTCACTCCAGGAATTCTTGCAGCAACAGGGTTATAGCCAGGTGATTGACGGTCCGAGGCCCGATCAGGACGCGATCGAATATTTCCTGTTTGACACAGTCGATGAGCCCTGCCCGAACGATCGCTCTCCGAACCCCTGCGAAAACAACCAGCTGAAGGGATACAGCCAGTATTTCGGTTCCGCGATGGCCGTCATGCTCCGCTCGGTTGGCGTGCCGTCGCGCATGGTAGCGGGTTACACCGCGGGCAGCTTTTTGCCGCAACAGACGCGATTCATCATCCTGGGCTCAGACAGGCACGGCTGGGCACAAGCGTACTTTCCGGACTACGGCTGGATAGATGTCGAGGCGACTCCGGGTTATGCGTTATTTTCACGCGGTTTGGCCTTCTCCACCTCGCCCCAATCCGGGGACCTGCCGCCACTCACGGAAGGCAATCTTTTTGAAGCAGACTTCTTTCTCGATGAGGAGCTGAGCGAACTGGAGGAGGCGGCCAGGTTGCTGGCGCTGGCGCAGCGCAGCACTGAATTGTCCAGTGGCACGGACATCCCGGTCGTCGCGATCGCCGCGACCATAATGAGCATTCTCGGCCTGCTGACCCTGGGAATGACTTTGTGGCACTTCGGCCTTGGCAAACTGACTCCAGCCGAGCGAGCCTATGTGAAGATGAACCGCCTGGGCAGGATGGCGGGTCTCCGGCGCGCCAAAAGCCAGACGCCGACAGAGTATGCTGGGATTTTGGCGGCCAGGCTGCCTACCATCACGACGCAGGCGTATGCCATTGCCGATGGATACCAGGCCTGTGTCTACGGCCACAGGACGGACGAAAACGACGCTGCGGAAATGAACGAGGCGTGGAAACAGATGCGGTCGGCGTTGCTGGGCCGCTCCCTCTGGCGCCTGGCCGGCCGGTAACTGCCGGCCAGTAACTGCACGAGATAGTCGCCCCTGAGATGGTCGATGCGGAGAGAGGATGGTTCAAATATGTTGCGATTTGACGTCTGGGAATCATCCATGGGATGGATTGCGGCAGCCGCGACCGACGCCGGTCTGACGCGCATGTCACTTCCGGAGCCCAACCGCGATGACGCTGAGGACAAGATCTTTCCCGCGCAACTGGAGGGCGTCCATGATCCTGACTGGTTCAGCCCGATCGCCGACCTGGTGGAGCGGTACCTCCATGGCGAGCCGGTCGATCTAAACGTCATTCCTATCGATTTTTCGGATGCGCCACCATTTTTCGCGGCGGCGTGGGAGGCTTGCCGACGGATCCCGGCCGGTGAGACCCGCAGCTATTCCTGGCTTGCCGCGGAGGCCGGCCGGCCGGGCGCTCCACGCGCCGCCGGGCAGGCGATGGCGCGAAATCGATTGCCGTTGTTCATACCCTGTCACCGCGTGGTGCGCGCGGATGGCAGCCTGGGCGGCTTCGGGGGTGGTGTCGGTTTGCCGCTAAAGCAGCGGCTGCTCGCGATGGAAGGCGCCGCCATAGGGGGCTCAGGCCTCGGCGGCGCCTGAGCCGCTCACGTCAGCGGGCGCACGTTTTCCGAGCCCAGCATTTCCGTGAGACGGTCCGTCAGCTCGGGACACGACCTGACGCGAACGAACGGCATCTCCATCTTGACCGTCTGTTCCGCGATCTTGATCTCAAGCGTCACCGCTTCATCGCCACGGAAGTTGAGCAATGTCTTGACCACGTCTTCGAGCTGGTAGCGGTCTTCCCGAGGGTGGTCGGTTTCGACGACCCTGACGATCAGGCCAACAGCCACTTTCTTCGTTCCATTGCCGCTGGAGCTGCCTTTTGCGGCACCGTTGGCTCCGGCAGCGATTGCGCCATTCCCTGGGCCATTTGAAGAGATACCGTCCCCAACGCCGATGTGGTACGAGCCGTTCGACGATCCGGCCGCTTCGGCCACCGACTTCACCGGATCGGACGAATTCGTATCGCTCGCGGCTTCGGCCTGGCCTGACCCCTGGCGACCCACCTGTGGCTCGATGCTTGCCTCTTCCGGCCGTTGCTCCACCTGTTCCTCCGTTGCCGAGTCTGATGTGCCGGCGCCACCGCCGGCATACTTGTATTCGCGGACCTCGTTCGCCGATACGGAAACGCGGCCATCGCGTTCTCGTATCTGGCCCATCACCGATACGAACTTCCCGTCCTCCCAGAGCCCGCGAGTCGTCTCAAGGACATTGGGCCAGACAACGACCTCAATTTCGCCATCGAGCATTCCGACCGATACTGCGAGGAAGGTCTCACCGCGTTTGGTGGACAGCTCACGGACGCGGCGAATCTGGCCGAGCAGGCCGACTTTTTCCCCGTTTCTGTCGCCGGTCACCTGGCTGGCGAAGACTATGAAGTGATCTGCGTTTGCCTGCATCTCGCGTGTAAACGCGCTCTCTGTTATTTCCACGCCAAGCAGGTCGCGCTCCCAGAGGATCGATTCGCTTTCGTTGACTTCGTCCTGTGAGGAGATGCCCAGATCCGGCGCGGGAGTAGGAACTTCGTCGCCAAGGAGGTCGAACATCGTCGCCTGGCCGGAGTCGCGGAGTTTGGCCTCTCGCTGTATAAGCGCCAGTATTCGATCAACCGACTCGAGTAGAGCGGCGCGGGAGGCAAGCGGGTCGAACGTCCCAACTTTCATGAGGCTTTCGAGCGTGCGGCGGTTCATGCCCTGGAACTTGACCCGCTTGCACAGATCTTCAATTGACTTGAATGGACCGCCTGTCCTGCGTTCGTCAATGATCGGCTGGACGGCGCCGGGGCCAACGTTCTTTACGGCCGCCATTCCGAACCTTACGGACTCTACTTC
Organism: Chloroflexota bacterium; assembly: GCA_022562515.1. GTDB lineage: Bacteria > Chloroflexota > Dehalococcoidia > Lucifugimonadales > Lucifugimonadaceae > UBA1151. The sequence goes on from JADFPB010000069.1 coordinate 8,910, forward strand.
CTCGCCCTGGCCACCGGCTGAGAAGCCCACGCCGCCCAGATTCACATCGGGGCCGAAGACCTTGATGCCAAGGCGCCTCGCCTCACGAACGGCGGCTGCGAGGCGCTCCGGGTTGCCCGATGCTGCGTCAAGCAGGGCAACCATGTATTCGACCCTGTAGTTGGCCTTCAAGAACGCTGTCCAGTAGGCGATCATCGCGTAGGAGGCGCTGTGGGCCTTGTTGAACGCGTATCCGGCGAATGGCTCGATGAGTTCGAAAATCGTCGTGGCGAGCTCTTCGGAATAGCCCTTTGCGCGTGCGCCGCCCACGAACTTCTCGCGCTCGGCCGCCATGATCTCCGGGTCTTTCTTGCCCATCGATTTCCGGAGCATGTCTGCCTCGCCGAGCGTGTAGCCGCCGAAGGCCTGGGCAATCAGAAGCACCTGATCCTGGTAGACGATGATCCCGTACGTCTCCTCCAAGATGGCCTTCAGGTCTTCGTGTGGATAGGTGATCTCCCGCCGGCCGTGCTTCGAATCGATGAACGTCGGTATGTGCTCCATCGGCCCGGGCCGGTAGAGGGCGATCATCGCGGAGATGTCTGCAACGGATGTGGGCTTGAGTTCTTTGACGTATCGCCGCATGCCGTCGCTCTCAAGCTGGAACACTCCGAAAGTCTCCGCCTCGCCCAGCATATCGAACGTCGGTCTATCGTCGAGAGGAATCTCATCCAGTGAGAGACTTTTGCCCTGGCGTTCCTTGATCAGCTTGATCGCCTTATCCAGGATGGTCAGGTTGGTGAGCCCCAGGAAATCCATTTTCAGCAGGCCGAGCTTCGCGACCGGGTCCATCGAGTACATGGTGGCTGGGATGGCGCCCTCTTCCCCGCTGGTGGCCCGTTGCAACGGCACGACATCCGTCAGCGGGTTCTCTGTGATCACCACCGCGGCGGCATGGGTGCTGGCGTGGCGGACGGTGCCTTCCAGTCCGCGGGCCGAATCGAGAAGGGCGCGATATCGGTCGTTCGATTCGACAAGGCGAACGAGGTCCGGGGTTTCGGCGAGGGCGCTCGCGAGGGTCGTCCCGAGCCGCGAGGGGATGAGCTTTGCGACTTCATCAACCTCGCCGTAGTCCATGCCCATGGCGCGGCCGACGTCGCGAACTGCGGCCTTCGCCCCCATCGTTCCGAAAGTAACGATCTGGGCGACGTGGCCCTCGCCATACCGCCCGGCAACCCACTTGATCACTTCGCCGCGCCTGTCGTCCTGGAAGTCAAAGTCGATATCGGGCATCTCGCGGCGTTCCAGGTTCAGGAAGCGCTCGAAGACGAGGCCTGTTTCGATCGGGTCGATGTCCGTGACGCCAAGCGTGTAGAGAACCACGCTCGCTGCCGCGCTGCCCCGCACGCCCATGAGTATTCCGCTGTCGTGCGCGAAATCCGCGATGTCGTTGGCGGCGAGGAAGTAGTCGGCGAATCCGGTCTTGTCGATTACGGAGAGCTCGTACGCGAGGCGCTCTTCGATCTTTTCGGTCACGTTCGGGTAGCGTCTTGCCAGGCCCACTTCGCAGAGTTCGGTGACATATTCGATGGACGTCTGGGAGTCTGGCGTTGGATAGCGAGGGAGCCTGCTCCGGCCGAACTCGATCGTCAGGTCGCATGAGTCAGCGATCCGCTGGGTATTGGCAATGGCTTCCGGATTATCCGGCCAGAGCGCCGCCATCTCGGCTTCGGACTTGATGTAGAAGGAGTCGCCATCGAATTTCATCCGCTTGGGATCATCCACCGTGCTGTTGGTCTGGATGCAGAGCAGAAGGTCCTGGAGCGGCTGGTCTTCCCGGTAGACGTAGTGGCTGTCGTTTGTGGCTACCAGCGGGATGCCTGTTTCGCTGGAAAGCTCAATCAGGGTTGAGTTGATCTGCGGTAACTGCTCAACGCCATCGTGGCTCATCAACTCGAAATAGTAGTGGTCTCCGAACACGCCCCGGTACCACTCAGCCACCTCACGCGCCTCGTCCATCCGATCAGACGTGATCATCTTCGCCATCTCGCCGGAGGGGCAGCCTGAAAGAACGATAAGGCCATCCGAGTGCATCTCGAGCAACTCACGGTCCATGCGGGGCCGGTAGTAGAAGCCGTCCAGGTGGGACTTGGAGACGAGCTGGAGAAGGTTTCGGTAGCCGGTTTCGTTGCGGGCGAGGATGGTGAGGTGGAACGGGAATCGGTCGTTGGGATCGCGATCGGTGTGCTTGTTCGACGCCACATAGCCTTCGACGCCGATAATCGGCTTGACGCCGGCTTCCTTCGCCGTGGAGTAGAACTCGATTGCGCCGTAGAGATTGCCGTGGTCGGTGATGGCAATCGATTCCTGGCCCAGTTCCACGGCCCGCGCCACAAGCCGGTCAATATGGCTCATGCCGTCGAGGAGGCTGTAGTGGGAGTGGTTATGAAGGTGGGTGAACAAGCGCTGACCCGTCCCGAGCACGCGCCCGAAAGGGAAGCGCGTGAATCGAACAAAAATCGCCAAATATCCGAAGAAAGCTGCGTCTGGCAAACCAGTTCAAGGACCCCGCGAAACCGGCATTTTGAGACGCGCAGCGATTATAACCTGCGTCACCGGGCGACCGCGGAAAGCATCGGTGGAATGCCACGATATATCGTGTATCTGGCACCCGCGATCACAACCTCTGGTAGGACACCGGCTGGTGATTAGCTGTGAGTTATGGGCCTACCGGAGGGGAAATCCCCGGTATTACTGTTCGAAGCGCCGGATCACCAGCGAGGCGTTCTGGCCGCCGAATCCGAAGCTGTTCGTGAGAGCCACGTCAACGGTTACCGCGCGGGCTTCATTGGGCACGTAGTCAAGGTCGCAGTCGGGGTCCGGCGTCTCGTAGTTGATCGTCGGATGAATGATGTTGTCCTGAATCGTTTTGATCACGGCCACCGCTTCGAGGGCGCCGGACGCGCCGAGCGAGTGCCCGATCATGGATTTCGTGGAGCTAATCGGGACCTGTCCGGCCCTTTCGCCGAATACCCCTTTGACGGCCTTCGTCTCAGCGGCGTCGTTCATTGGCGTGGAAGTGCCGTGGGCGTTTATGTAGTCAATGTCATCTGGCGTCAGGCCGGCGCTCTTGATCGCTTTTCGCATTGATCGCATGGCGCCGAGACCCTCCGCGTGCGGCTGAACGAGATGGTAGGCATCCGCGGTCACGCCAAAACCGGCGATCTCAGCGTAGATGCGGGCGCCCCGGTCCATGGCGTGCTCTTCCGTTTCGAGGATCAGGGTTGCCGCGCCTTCAGCCGGGGCGAAGCCATCGCGATCCGCATCGAACGGCCGGCTCGCCTTTTCCGGCGTGTCGTTGTACCTGGTGGTGAGTGCGTGAATCGTAGAGAAGCCGCCCATTCCGAGCTGGCAGATTCCGGCTTCTGCGCCTCCGGTGATCATCACATCGGCATCGCCCCGGCGTATAACCTCCGCGGCCTCGCCGATCGCCTGGGTGCCCGCCGCGCACGCCGTGACGCAGGTGTTGTTGTAGCCGATCGCGCCGAAGATCCTGCTCACGTTGGCCGAGGCCATGTTGATGAGCATGCTTGGTATGTAGAACGGCGTTATCTTCATC
>JADFPB010000070.1 GCA_022562515.1 Chloroflexota bacterium
CATGAAGGTGTGTTCCGTTGGTGTTTGGAGGGTGTGGGGGTCGATTTTACGGTGTTGAGCGGCTTTCGGCTGGCGATAGTCGGTGGGTCGTTCCAGAGATTGGACCGTCTCTGGCGGATGCCGGCACGGTCCTTCGACTCCGGGGGCTCCGCTCAGGAAATCATTAAGTGGGTCGCGCAAGGGCTGAAGGTGGCACGAATTCTAATCGTGGGTTTGACATCCCGTCTTTCCGGCTCCGGTTACTTCTGGATCTTCGACATGCGCCTGAAAGGCGATGGTGTGAGGGGGCGCTATCGCGTGGCGGCGATGCGGGCTTCGACGGTTTTCTGGACCAGGTCGGGTTCATAGACGATCCATTGCTGGTCGATTTCGGTCTGGGTGCGCAGGGGGCCGTCTGTGAACTGGTTGGCGACGATGACGCAGGGCATGTTGGCGGCCAAGGCTGATGCTGCGCCGAGCTGGGAGTCTTCGATGACGATGCATTGCGCCGGTTCGATGCGAAGGACTTCGGCGGTGTGGAGGTAGATCTCCGGGTGGGGCTTGGCGTTGGTGACCTGGTCTCTGCCGACGAGTGCGGCGAGGAGATCGAATACGCCGATTGCCTGGAGGACCCGGGTCGCCTCGTCTGTCATGGAGGAGGTGGCGACGGCGACGGTGCGGCCGGCGGCGTGCTGTGAGCGCAGGAGGTTGACGTTGTGCTGGATTGCGTGGCGGGCGATGTTTTCCGGCTGGCCGTGGGTGCGCCTGTAGTGGTCCAGCCTGAGGGTATGGAGCGCTTCCCACGGCTCCCGCACGTTATCTTGCAGGAGGTCTGCGATGTCGAATTCGCCGACCATTGCCTCGCAGAGGGCGCGGTCGGTGTTGCCCACGTATGCTCCGTAGAGGGGCAGCACGCGTGGGTCGGGCTCATCCAGTTTGAGCAGTTCGGCGATGACGTCTGCGTATGCCCGGGCCTTCAACCGCTCGGTGTCGGCCAGGGTGCCGTCCATGTCGAAGATGACGGCCCTGATCGCGCCGCTGTCGGAAGTGCTGTTGGATCGGGAGCTATGGGTCAAGAAATGTCCGACGTGGCCAGGGCTTCTATGAACCTCTTCCCGATTGAGCCGACGGCGTCTGCGATCTTCTCGACCGTTTCTTCGCGGCCGATTTTGCCGGTGTGGTAGTCGCGCAGAACCCGGGCATATGCGCCGGGCCCGATGAGGATGCCGCTTACGCCCGGGGTGCGTGCGGCCTGCGTGATCATCTTTTCCTGCACCGCCGTGTCGATCGATTTCTTCGAGTCCTGTGCGATGCCAAAGAGAACTTTCAGGCCGTTGCGGTCATCGACGTGGGCCTGTGCGGCGAGGGTGGCGGCCATCTTCTTGCTGGCCGGTGCGTCGAAGACCCAGATAGCGGGCTCTACGCCGGCGTCCTGGAGGTCTCGCAGCGACTCCAGCAGGCCTTCTGGTCCCGTGATGTCGCCGGACTGAAGGGAGCGGGGTGACGGCATTAGCTCGAGAAGCAGTGGCGGACCTTCGGAGCGGCTTACTTCGCTGAGCCGCCGCAGCGTCTGCAAGTTGGCCTCTTTTTCCGAGATTTCGCCGCCGACGGTGTGGATGAACCGCGCGCCGGCAAAGCTGGCGTCGAGTTTCTTCAAGCGTTCCGTGAATCCGAGTACGTTTTTTAGCTGGAAGCGCCCCGAGTTCGGGCGCTCGACGGACGCGATGGTGGGCATGGACATGCCGCGTCCTCTGAGCAGCACGGCTTCGCCGAGCTCGGGCTCTGCCCAGACGGCGGTCTGCGATTTGGGCAGTCCGGCTTCCACGGCTGCTGCGAGTCCGGCAAAGACGATTCCCTCAAGTTGTGCGCCGCGCTCAAGGTCGGCGGCGGTCGGCGACCCGTCCGTCACGCCGACGATTTGCCTGACGAAATCGATGCGGTGATCGATTGCGGTGACGAAGAGGAATTCGCTTTGATCTGGGCTCGGCATGTTTACCCCTGATTATCGCCGGGTGAATAAAAGGACGTTGGCGGGCCGGCGTCTTGCTCTGATACGACCCCATAGCCCCACCTGGACGGCGTTGCCTGGTAATACGACACGGGTGGTTTTTGCTTTTTCCCCTGTTTCGCCGGTTTGCCCCTGCTTCCCTGCGCAGGTTGCATCGTACGGAGCCACATATTGAGGCGGCTGGAGAGTATAGCGGACTGGCTCAAGAGATACTCACAGGGGCCGAAAACGAGATGGTCATTAGTCCGGCGTTATCTAAGCCCGGGGCTGACCCGCGGCGGCTGCGAGGCTATCGCACTTGGCCCGGATGTTGGCCATCAGCTTTACGAAGGAGTCTGTGAACGACGCGACGCCTGCGGCGAGGAGTTCGTCTGTGACCTCATCGATATCGACGCCTGCGGCGGCAAGAGCGGTCATGTCATTTCTCGCGGCTACCACGCCATCGGTCAGGGTCTGGGCGACGCTGCCATGATCGAGAAAGGCGTCGAGGGTATTCGGCGGCAGTGTGTTCACCGTGTCGGGACCGATGAGGCCATCGACATAGAGCAGTTCAGGGTAGGCGGGATTTTTGACGCTCGTGCTTGCCCATAGCGGTCGTTGCACCCTGGCGCCGGAGGGTTTTAGCGAGGCGAATTTGTCCGTACCGAATATCTCCTGGAAGTCGGCGTATGCGAGCTTCGCGTTGGCGGTTCCCGCTTTGCCGAGGAGGCCAGAGCCAGAAGCGTCGCCCAGGCGGGCGTCGATATTGGCGTCGACGCGCGAGACGAAGAATGATGCGACGGAGGCGATTCCGGAGAGGTCCGAATTGCCTTTTGCCTTGTAATCGGCGAGTCCGTCTATGTATGCGTTGGCGACGTTTCGGTATGCGTCGCGGGAGAAGATGAGGGTGACGTTTATGCTGATGCCCTCGCCGATGAGGGTGCGGATGGCGGGGATGCCTTCCGGGGTGGCGGGGACTTTTATCAAAATGTTGGGCCGCGCGAGGGTCTCGGAGAGTCTGCGGGCCTGTTCGACTGTCGACTGCGTGTCGCCGGCCAGTTGCGGGTCGACTTCGATGCTGACGAAACCGTCTGCGCCGCCGGTCCGGTCGTAGACAGGCCTGAAGATGTCTGCTGCGTCGCCGATGTCCTTAGTGGCGAGGCCTTCGAAAATGGAGTTGGCGTCGAGTCCCTGAGCTGCGAGCCGCTGGAGATCGTCGTCGTAGTCGGAGCCTTGCGCGATGGCGCTCTGGAAGATGGTGGGGTTTGAGGTGAGTCCACCCAGGCCCAGTTCTACGAGTTCCGCCAGTTTGCCGCTTTTGAGGAGGTCACGGTTTATGAAGTCGAGCCAGATGGACTGGCCGGCGTCTGCGGCGAGTTGGATGTTGTTGCGGTTCGAGGATGCCATGATGTGATTATCTCCCATGTACGTTTACGATGCATGAGGGTGAACCGGAGGCCAGACCGGGTGGAGTCGCGACCTAGCGGTTGTCTGTTTCGAGAGCGATGACTTTGTCGAGGCGCCGCTTGAAGCGGGGGTGGGGGTCCATTTTCGCGCCAAGGAAGGCGGTGGTGGCGGCCCGTGCGGTCTCGGGTCCGATGACCCTGGAGCCGAGGCAGAGCACGTTCATGTTGTCGTGCTCGACGCCCTGTGCGGCGGTGTACGTATCGTGGCATACGGAGGCGCGTGCGCCATGGATCTTGTTGGCGGCGATTGCGGCTCCGACGCCGCTGCCGCAGAGGATTATTCCTCGCTCCGCCTGCCCGCTGCTGACGGCCCGGGCGACGGGGGCGGCCAGGTCCGGGTAGTCGTCATCGGGGTCGAACTCGTATGCGCCGAGGTCCATCACCTCGTGCCCGAGGCTCTCGAGGAGATCGATGATGTCGTCTTTCAGGGCCATGCCGGCGTGGTCTGTACCGAGGGCTATTTTCATGTTTTCGTTACTGGCGATTTCGGCATCCGGGCAATTACCGCTTCGAGTCGTCCAGCAGGGCCATTGATCTGCTGAGGATATTGTCTGCCGTGAAGCCGAATTTTTCCATGTTGACCCCGCCGGGTGCGGAGGCGCCGTAGCCGTTCATCGCAATTATGTCGCCGTCCAGTCCGACGTAGCGCTCCCATCCGATGCCGGAGCCGGCCTCGACTGCGATTCTGGTGCGGACGGCCAGGGGCAGTAGTTTTTCCCGGTATTCGGGTGGCTGGCTGTCGAACAGTTCCCATGACGGCATTGATATGACGCGCACTGCGCGGCCGGTTTCGGCCAGCTTGCGGCCTGCTTCCAGGGTGGGTGCGACTTCGGACCCGGTGGCGATGAGGATGATCTCCGGTTCGCCTTCGCAGTCGAGCACGGCATAGGCGCCCTGTGCGAGTTGCCGGGCGTTGCCGGCGTCCATGGGGGGCGTGCTCTGGCGGGTGAGGACGAGCACGGTGGGGCCGTCTCTGCGGGCGAGGGCGACTCTCCACGCCTCGATCGTTTCGTGGGGATCTGCGGGTCGAATGGTGACGAGTCCGGGCATGGCGCGGAGGCTCATCAACTGGGCGATGGGCTGGTGTGTGGGGCCGTCTTCGCCGAGGCCGATGGAGTCATGGGTGAAGGTGTATATGACGGGGTATCCGCTGAGTGCGGCGAGCCGTATTGCCGGTCGCATGTAGTCGGCGAAGGTCATGAATGTGGCGGTGTATGGCGTGAGGCCGCCGTGGACGGCGATGCCGTTGGCGACGGCGCCCATTCCGTGTTCGCGAACGCCGAACGCGAGGTTGGAGCCGGCCTGGTCTTCAGATTGGAAGAGGGAGCGGCTTTTCATGGTCGAGTTGTTGGAGCCGGCGAGGTCGGCGGAGCCGCCTGTCAGGGACGGGACAACGGCGGCGGCGGCGTTCAGGGCAAGGCCGGAGGCGGCGCGGGTGGCCATGGCGGAGTCGGCGTCGTGGTGGGCGGCATCGAGGGCCTCTTCCCAGCCGTCCGGTAGTTCACCTGCCAGGTCTTTCTCGAGCGCGGCCGCTTCGTCCGGGTAGTCCGCGCGGTATGCGGTGAGCCTTGCGTTCCAGTGCGTGTGGGCCTGTCTGCCGCGCTCGATGGCTCCGCGCATGTGGCCGGTCACCTCGTCGGGTATGACGAAGGGGTCGTAGTTCCAGCCAAGGGCCTTGCGGGTAAGGCGGATCTCTTCATCCCCGAGCGGGTCTGAGTGGATGCTGGAGGTCCCGGCGTGGTTCGGGCTTCCGAATCCGATTACGGTGTTGAGGATTATCAGGCTTGGCTGGCCGGTTTCAACCCGCGCTGCTTTTATGGCGGTTTCCACGGCGTTCGGGTCGTTGCCATCAATGGGTCCGTCGACGTGCCAGTTGTAGGCGTGGAATCGGTTTGCGACGTTCTCCCTGAACGAGATATCGGTCCTGCCGTCGATGGTGATGCCGTTGCTGTCGTAGAGGAGGATGAGCCGATTGAGGCCCATCGTGCCGGCCAGCGAGGCGGCTTCCGACGCGACGCCTTCCTGGAGATCGCCGTCGGAGCATATGCAGTATGTGAAGTGATCGATCATCTCGTGTCCGGGCCGGTTGTACCGGTTGGCGAGAATCCGCTCTGCGATGGCCATTCCGACGGCGTTTCCGATGCCCTGGCCCAGGGGGCCGGTTGTGACTTCCACACCGGGCGTGACGCCGTACTCGGGGTGTCCGGGGGTTTTGGAGCCCCACTGCCTGAACTGCTTGAGTTCGTTCAGCGGCAGGTCATAGCCGGTCAGGTGAAGCAGGCTGTAGAGGAGCAGCGAGGCGTGTCCTGCCGAGAGCACGAAGCGGTCGCGGTTCGGCCATGCCGGGTCTGCGGGGTCGTGCTGGAGCACGCGGTCCCACAGCGCGTATGCGGCGGGGGCGAGCCCCATGGGCGCGCCGGCGTGTCCTGAGCTTGCCAGCTCCACGGCGTCTACGGCCAGCATACGGATTGCGTTGATGCAGAGTTGATCGAGTTCGCGGCTGGCGGGTTCGGAAATCCCAGAGCGACTGGTGGGCCTGTTTGTCACGGACGGTCCTGTCGGCTAATTGCTTACTGCCTGATTGCCAGTAAGTTGGATGCCAGTTGAGTTTGTTTGGCTTTAGATGAGGATATCGTACAGGTCGCCATGGCGGCGGCGGGCATTCTGGTAGAGGTCGTTGAGTGCGGGGTCCGGCTCGTATGTGTCGTTGCGGGCGGCGGGGATGGCGTGGAGGGAGTCGAGCACGCCCAGTGCTTTCAGTGCCATGATGGTGACGCCGCGTGCAGTGGTGCCGCGGTCCGGGGAGGTCACTACCCGTTTACCGGTTATGTCGGCGACCATCTGGAGCCAGGCCGGGAGATTGAGGATAGCTGCGCCGCCGGCGATTATTTCAGTCGGTTCTTCATTAGTCCGGGGCCGGCCGTCATCGAGTAGTTCTGAAATCAGGGCGAGCCGGTATGTGACGGCTTCGAGGGCCGCCCGCGCCATCTCCGGCGCCGTGGTGGATGCGCGGACGCCGTGCCACGTCGCGGTGGCTTCCGTGGCCCATCCGGGGCTCCGCTCGCCGCGCAGGAACGGCAGCACGGTCAGGCCGTGTGAGTCGGGTTCGACCGCGGCGATGTCTTCGTTTCGTATGCGTTCGCCGTCGAGGCGGAGGGTGGAGTGCAGCCAGTCGAGCAGGCTCCCGCCGTCCGTTATCGCTCCGCCCAGCAGCTCATGGCCGGCGTCGACCCGGTACGACCAGAGTCCGCGGGGCACGGTTGGGCTTCCCGCTTTTACGATCGCTCGCATCGCTCCTGTGGTGCCGATGGTGAGAGCTACGGAGCCGCTGGCGCCGCAGCCCGAGCCGATGTTTGCGCCTGCGCCGTCGCCGACAGCGAGGTAGAAGGGGACGTTCGCCAGCGCCGGCCAGCGCGCTGCCCAGTGGGGCGCGAGTCCCTGCATTGCGGAAGAGTAGTCGGCGAGCCGCGGCAGCGCATCGAGGCTGATGCCGATGGCGTCGAGAATCGGTCCGTACCAGGCGGGCTTTGCGCGGTCGAGCATTCCCGACCACGATGCGGCGGAGTAGCTGCTCGGCACGTCTAAGGAGTCGAACCACTTTGAATAGAGATATGTGCCAAGGTCGATCCATCTCGCTGTCTTGCTGTACAGATCAGGCTCGTTGTTTTTGACCCACAGGATTCGAGGGGCCTGGTATGAGGTGTGGAATGGCGTGCCGGTGCGATCGTACGTGAGTTCGGGGTCGAGTCGGCTGCGGAGTTCCTCTACTTCGGATCGAGCGCCCGCATGCGCATACGTGTAGAGCGGCGTTGCGGCGTTGCCTTTGGCGTCGATTCCGAGCACGTTGCCGACGAACATCGCGACGGCGACTGCGTCGATGTGTCCGGCGGCTGGATCTGTGGCTCCGGCGGCTTCCAGCGCCTTCGTGATCGTCTCTTCGCAGAGCTCGCGAATCTGCTCCGCGTCTTCCTCGCCGTCCGGTTGCGGGCGGCGTCTGATCTCATGTCCGGCGTTGGGGACAGGCCGGGCCTCGGCGTCGTAGAGACGGGCGCGTACAGAGGTGCTGCCGATATCCAGGGACAGGATGCAGGGCGCCGGAGCGCGGGGAGATGAAATGTGCATGGGGTCAGAATCAGGGGCGCGGCGCTCTGGTCGCCGCCACGTCTATGGCGTAAAGGGAGGTTGTGGCTGTGATGAAGAGCGTGTGTCCGTCCGGGCCGCCGAACTCGCAGTTGGCGGCCTTTTCCGGGGTGTGTATTTTGCCAAGGAGCGTGCCGTCCGGGGTGAATACGTGGACGCCGTCGCCGGCGGAGGTCCAGACGTTTCCGTTGGCATCGACGCGGAAGCCGTCCGAGGCCGGCGGGTCGGGCTTCGCGAATTCGCGGCTGTTGGCCAGGGTGCCCCCCTCGTTGACAGGGTTGACATCAAGGGCGCGCATGTGGCGGGGCTCGCCGGTGTCTGAGATGTAGACGGTCTTTTCGTCCGGGGAGAACGCGATGCCGTTCGGCCGGTCGAAGTCGTCCGCAACGACGGTGAGATCGCCTGATTCGGGGTCCAGCCTGTAGACGTAGTTTGCGCCGATCTCGCTTTCCCGTTGGTGTCCTTCGTGGTCGCTGAGAATGCCGTACGGCGGATCTGTGAACCAGATCGAGCCGTCGGATTTGACCACGAGGTCGTTTGGGGAGTTGAGTTTTTTGCCCTGGTATGTGTCTGCGAGTGTGATGACGGTTCCGTCTGGCTCCGTGCGGGTCACGATGCCGGGGGAGTGCTGGCAGGAGACGAGGCGCCCTTCTCGGTCCAGGGTGTTTCCGTTGGTGTAGCCGGATGGCTCTCGGAAGGTGGAAGCGCCGCCGTCTTCAGACCAGGCGAGCATGCGGTTATTGGGGATGTCGCTCCAGATGAGCGTTTTCGACTCGGGCATCCAGACGGGGCCTTCGGCCCATATGCAGCCATCGGCCAGTCGCCGGAGTTCGGCGCCGGGCACGATGAGGTCGTCAAATCGAGGGTCAAGGGTCTCTGTTGGGCCTGGCAATGGACGAGTCTTTCGGTTATGCGGGTGGGACGGCGGGCGTCCGATTTATCTGGGACGGGCGGCACCGGCGATCCGGGTTGGAATCGAATAGACGCTGCCTGAGGAGGTGATGAAGAGGGTCTTCAAATCTGGTCCGCCGAATGAGAGGTTCGCCGTGACCTGGGGCGTGCGGATTTTTCCGATCAGCCGGCCTTCGGGGTTGTGGCACTGTACCCCGTCGCCTGCCGCGACCCAGAGGTTGCCGTTCTCGTCCGTCCGCATGCCGTCGGGGACCCAGGGTTCGACTTCTGCGAAGATGCGGCCGTTTTCCAGTCTTTCGCCGTCGACTACGTCGAATGCCATGACGTGGTGGTTCCGGTCCTCTCCGTGGGTGCGTGCGGTGTCGCTCACGTAGAGGATCGACTCGTCCGGTGAGAATGCCAGCCCGTTGGGTTTGTCCATGTCGGACACCACGGCTGTGATGCGCCGGGTGTCGGGCACGAATCGGTAGACGCGGTTTGCGTCCTGTTCGAGGTCCTGTCCGTGGCCGAGTTCGGGGTGGAGAAATCCGTAGTCCGGGTCGCTGAACCAGATTGTCCCGTCAGATTTGACGATGACGTCGTTGGGTGAGTTGAGTTTGCGTCCGCCGTACTGGTAGATATAGGGGTGAACGGATCCATCGAGTTCGGTAATGGTGATACGCCGTCCGCTGGTTTCGCAGGAGAGGATGCGGCCTTCAAGATCGTAGGTATTTCCGTTGGAGTTGCCGCTTGGCTCCCGGAAGATGGAGACGCCGTCGGACTCCGACCATGAGTGCATGCGGTTTCCGCGGATGTCGCTCCAGATGAGTATTTCGCGGCCCGGGATGTAGCAGCAACCTTCGGTGAAGCCCATGCCGGATGCGATTACGGTGAGTTCCGATTTTGCGTCTATCAGGCTGCGGAATGATCTGTGAAGAACTTCTACTGTGTCTGGCATGGCTAGCGCTGTTCGGGTTGGTGGGAGGTTGGGGGTGGCCGTGTCTGACGCACGAGTAGTGCGCCCAATGGCCAGATGCGGCGTGACTCAATGCCTGCCGGGGCACCGGGAAGGCGCATATTAGCGCAATCGGCGGATTACCGGCGAATTAACCGATTATGCGGGTGCGACAGGTGGTTCGGCGGGGTTTCGTAATTTTTTGGAGATTAGTCTCCGGTGAGGGAATCGGCCGATTTTATCGGATCGGGTGCGGGACGGTGGGGGGAGATTCCGTGTTCCAGCGCCCAGCCGACTACTTCAGCCCTGTTTCGCAGGTGAAGTTTGCTGAGGATGTTCTTCATGTGAAAGTTGACGGTGTTTTCCGAGATGAAAAGCGCTGCTGCGATCTCTCGATTGGTGGTGCCGCGGGCCACGTGTTGTAAAACATCGCGTTCGCGATCGGTTATTCCGGCGGTTGCCTCTGGCGGTTCCCGATCCTTTTTCAGGCGTGCGAACTCCACGAGCAGTTTTTTGGCGATTCCGGGAGACATGACGGGCTCCCCGCGGCCGATGCGGTCGACGAGATCTTCGAACTCCTCTTCGCGCAGGTTTTTCAGGAGATAGCCTTCTGCGCCGGATTTTATGGCGTCGAAGAGGTCGTGATCATCGTCGGAGACGGTAAGGATGACGATCTTGGTATCCGGAGACTCGGCTTTGATGGCGCGCGTGGCGTCCAGGCCGTTCATCTCGGGCATTGAAACGTCCATGAAGATCAGATCGGGCGCCAGTTCCCGGGCTTTTTCGACGGCCTCTTTTCCGTTTGCCGCCTCTCCGACGACCTTGAGGCCCCATGCTTTCAGGAGGCTTGCAAGGCCGGCGCGGAAGAGGCCGTGATCGTCTGCGAGCAGAACTCTCATGCGATCACGCCGGTCCAGGAGTGCTCATCGATGGGGATGCTGACGCTTACGCGGGTGCCGGATCCGGTTTCCGAGTCGACCTTGAAGGTGCCGCCGACGGACTCGGCGCGCTCTCCCATGGTGTGAAGCCCGAATCTGGGCCAGCCCGCGATCTGGAGCCTGGCGGGATCGAAGCCGTCGCCGTCGTCGGAGACGCAGATGGCAAGACGGCCGTCGATGCAGTCCACGTCGATTCTGACGCTGTTTGCCTTCGAGTGTTTCCGGACGTTTGTGAGCGCCTCTTGAACGATCCGCATCAGTTGCACTTCTGCGGAGGGGGAGAGGTGCGAGTTCAGGGCCTCTTCGGATGAGGCAAGCGTGACGGAGATGCCGGACATTTCCTCGAACCTGATTATGTATGCGTTGAGCGCTGGGAGGAAGCCTCCCTCCCGGTGCGGGGCCATCCGCAGTCCAAGAATGCCTTCCCGGACGTCTGCGTAAAGTTCGCGGGCGGCTTCTTCCATCTTGGTTGCTTCTTCTTTCGCTTCTTCGATGCGGTTGTCCGACAGGAGCCGCTTCAAGGCGAGTGTCTGCGTGTTGATGTAGCCGAGGACCTGGCCGAGGCCATCGTGCATCTCCCGGGCGATTCTCTCCCGTTCCTCTATCACAGCGATGTCAGCGATCTGCTGCCTGAGTTTTGCGCGTTCGATTGCCGCGGCGAGCTGTCCGCCCATGGTGAGGAGGAAGCTGACCTGCGATTCGTCGAACGTCATGGGCTCTTTGCTGACGAGGGCCATTACGCCGTTGACTTTGCCTTCTGATTTGAGGGGGAGGCTAAGGAGGGATCTGAAGCCTGATTTCTTGCCTTTTGCGCCAACGCGCGGGTCCAGCGTGATGTCTCTGATCTGAACAGGCTGGCCGGTTTTGACGACCTGGTTGCCGATTGCATCTGCCTCAAGTTTCACTTTCCGCAGCGGCCCGAGGAGGGAGTCCGGGATGTTGCGGCAGGCCACGTGGAGCAACTCCTCGTTGGCCTCATCCAGGATGCAGACCAGGCCGCCTGAAACGCCTGTGGCCTCAACCGCGCCATCGACGGCGACCTGCAAGACCTGTTCGAGCCGCATGGGCTGGCTGGCCGCCCCGGCGACGGTATTTAGCAGAAGGAGCTCCCTGTGCCGGCTCAACGCCCGGTTCTCTGCTGCTTCGATGCGTGCGAAGACCCAGCGGGAGAAGAAGTAGATGATGGGGGCGGAGATGGCGATGAGGGCGGACAGCGCCACTGCGGTGTGAACGGACTCCAGTAACACGTGGTGAGAGAGGTATGCGAACGCGACCAGGAATCCGACTGGAGGGACCACGGTTGCGAATTTGAGCAACCTGCGACTCCAGCGGCTCCCGCCTCCGGGCCTGTCGATGATCTCTTTATTCAGTGACATTCTGGCAATATCATCCCGGTCACCGACTGTTTATTCATGCCGCGGCATCGCCGAATGACCAGCATGAGCACGCTGGCCCGGCCATGCATGAAGGGGGCAAACAAGGGGGACACGATTGGATGCGCGAGAATCCGCACCACCACCCGCTTGAGTCGCTTCATGGTCTCCCCGAAGTGATTGCGTAGCTTAGCTCCCTTTGGGTGCATAAAGGAAGTCCTGTGCCAGTGCGTACTGTTGCGTTAGCGCAACATAGGGTTGGTGTCCTGCTCCGCGAGGCCAGGACGTTCCGCAATTCGGTGTCACTAAATGATTTATTGAACGGACGGTTGTGGTGCCTCCATTGAGCAATCGTGTTCTGGTAACCGATGGCGACCAACGGGCTGCTCTCGCGGTCGTTCGGTCACTGGCCAGGGCAGGGTGCGACGTGCTTGTCTGCGCCAGGCAGGCGCATGCGCTGGCGGGGGCATCCCGGCACTGCCGTGAAACATTTGTCGTTCCCGACCCGCTCCATTCCCCGCAGGAGTTCGGTGAGTCCGTCGGCGGTTTGGTTTCCGAACAAGGCATCGACGCGCTGATACCGGTCACCGAGGCCGCCCTCCTCGCTGTTCTTCCCCTCCGCGAGCGGATGGCCGGCGTCAAGATCCCGTTTCCGGACCTCCGCGTCTTCGAGCAGCTTATCCGTATCCGGGCCCATGAGGAGGACATGGCCCATCTTGCGC
>JADFPB010000071.1 GCA_022562515.1 Chloroflexota bacterium
ACCAGATCAGGTGGGTGGGCGCAAATGGTGCAGGCGACGCGGTGGCGGCGCTGTGGTTGTGATTCTGGTGTCGGTTTATTATCGCGTCGCAGGCATCCAGAAAAGTTGGGAGAAGCAGGCGAATTTCAGGCGGATGGTGGCGTGGATAGCTCCAGTCAGTTGGAAAGAGCAATGGTGAAAAGACGGGCAGCAATCGCCCTCACGGGGTTGCTGCTACTGGTAGGAGGAGCCCTTTTTGACGCCCTGATCAACTTTGATTTTGACGATTTTCACGTTTGGGAGGGGTTTAGCGGTGCGGGTGCAGTGCTGATAGTCCCGGGCCTCCTGCTTGCCGCCGGGGCCAGATACCTCCCCGGCAGCCGAATTAATATCTTGTTGTTCGTGAGCATCCCGATCGCCGTGGTCTCGGCGGTTGGACTTGCATTATTCGGCGCTGTGATTGTGATCTGCGCCTGCGATTAGATGGCGGGTGCGTGCAAACGGAGAAATCCTATTAGTACTATGTACCGTTCTCCATAAATCGCTAGGACCGTGACCTCTGGAGCGCATCTGCGGGACTGAACCGGGCATGAGCGGCGTGAGCCAATTCGCCCGCGACTTCTGCGGTATAACGCCTGAGCATCGTGATGTCTTTCCAGCCCATCACTTCAAGGATGTCGCTGTCATTCATGCCAAGCCGCTTCATGTGTGCCGCAGCCCCACGTCTGAACGCATGGACACCCTTGTCAGGCACGTCAGCGCGCACGCACAGCCGCCTCACGAGTTGCAGCACCCTGACCTGTCAACGGGCCTTTCTTGCCTCTCCAGATGGGACCATTTTTGATTGCCCAGCGTCTGACGTATCGGTCTAGAGATTCAATCGCCTGAATGCCCAACGGAATCAACCGTGGTCCAGTCTTGCCGTCCACCCACACGCATCTCCGCTCCCAATCCGGAATGCCCATTGAGACCAATTCGCCAGCGCGCACGCCTGTATCAAACAGCACGGTGACCATAGCCCGGTCTCTGACTCCATTGGGCGTGGACATTACACACATGCTCAGCAATCGCCCAACCTCATCAGGCGTGTACGTGGGCTGTGGGTCAACGCGGTATCTGACCAACTTGGTTGAGCGGGTGGGGTCTACCCTATACTTCGCCCTCGCGCACGAGAAACTTGTAGAACCTGCGGATCGCCAACTGTGACTCATGCACGGTCTTGGCGGATCGCTCTGACTGCATCCACGAGACGAATTCGCGGGTATCGTCTGGGGTTACCAACAGGGGGTCAGACTTTCCGAAATAATTCAGAAAGCGCTCCACATCCCTGATGTAGCAACTGATGGTGTGGGGCTTCAAGCCGTCCGCGATTAGCGAAAGCTGAAACGACTTAATGAGGGGTGAACAACCGACCGCTGTATCCATGATTTTCCTCCATGTACTTGGAGGGCGATACAGCGCTGTTCCAGTTCAGAATGAACGGCTTGGCTCCGGAGACAGGATTCGAACCTGTGACCCATCGGTTAACAGCCGATTGCTCTACCACTGAGCTACTCCGGAACGAGTGAGCCGTGAATCCTGATTCTAGCAGTGCCAAGTAGTGACTCACAATTGGAACGACTCCGATTTACCGACGATAATTTCTCGAGGGTGGTTGCGCTGGGACTAAGGGGCGCAAATTGACCGTATGGCCGGGCGGTTGCTAGGCTCAGGCGTATGAGTACTGATGGCTCGGGCGCGGGACGCAGGCCGCGCGGGCGGCGCAGGCCGCATGTGGATGGCGAGGGCGACCAGATCACGATGGCCGCCGAGAACTATCTGCTGTCGATTTTCATGGTCCAGGAAGAGGGGCTGCCGGTAACGAACGCCAATCTGGTGCACCAGTTGAAGCGGACGCCGGCAAGCGAGGGGCTCGGGACGTCGCCGCCGTCTGTTGCCGGGATGTTGAAGCGGATGTCGGCCGACTCGCTGATCACGGTTGGCGAGAAGCGTGAGGTCCGGTTGACGTCGAAGGGCAAGACGTTTGCCGAGCGAATTGTGCGGCGGCATCGGCTGGCGGAGCGGATGGTGGTCGATCTGCTGGGGCTAGATCTGTCGAAGGCGCATGTTGAGGCGCACCGGCTGGAGCATGCGATATCGGATGTGTTGGAGGAGCGCATTCGGGCGGCGCTCGGCGATCCGGTGACGTGCCCGTTTGGCCACCCGATACCCGGCAGCGGATATAAGGCGCCGTCATCCGGCTCGATGCCGATAAATCAGGCGCCGGTCGATACTCCGATGGTGGTCGACCGCATACCGGAGGAGGACGAGGAGTTGCTGGAGTATCTGGTTGCCTCAGGCATCGTCCCGGGCGCCGCGTTGGAGGTGACCGAGGTTGCTCCTTACCGCGGTGTGCTGACTGTGCGGGTCGGTGGGCGAGTTGGCGGCCGGACGGCTGCGCTGGGGCTTGAGGTGTCCGAGCGGGTGCGCGTTCGCAAAGCCGATCAGTAGTCGAAAGCAGCGGCGAGGAATGTGCCTGAAGTGACAGCAGGGGCATAAACTGGTTCTGCAATTCTTCACTCATGCCCACTGGCTGGCTCATCGGAGACGGTTTGATCGATGCCTGCACCCCCTGGTCGCAAGATAGCGCGCGTTAATTCCGCGCTCAAGCGTGAGTTAGGCAAACTGATCACCACATGGTTGCTTGATCCACGCGTGTCTAAGCTGACATCGGTGTCTCGGGTAACGACTGCGCGCGATCTCGGCAGGGCGACGGTGTATGTTGCGGTCCTGGGTTCGGATGACGAGCAGGCCGATACGCTGACGGCGTTGAAGTCCGGGCGGGTGGCGTTGCGGCACATGCTGAAGGACCGGATCAGAATGCGCAATATTCCTCAGCTGGTCTTCAAGCTGGACAATGCTCAGGACGAGGGAGCGGACGTGCTTGCGATTCTGGACGAGATGGCGGCAGAGCTGTCCGACAAGCCGGTCGGCGAGGCGGGCGGAGAGTCCTGATGGCGAAAACGGCTGCCCGGCAGATCACCGGCGGTTTTCTCAACGTGAACAAGGGCGCCGGTCTTACTTCTATGGATGTTTTGCGGCGGATCAAGCGAATAACGGGCCAGCAGAAAGTCGGCCACGCCGGGACGCTGGATCCGGATGCCACGGGCGTATTGCCGGTTGCGATCGGAAAGGCGACCAGGTTCGTCGAGCACGTGATGCACGGGCGCAAACGGTATTCCATGACCGTGCGTCTTGGCGTCGCGACCGATACCTACGATGCTTCCGGGGAAGTTACCGCCAGAAGCGATGCGTCGTCGATCACGGAAGCGGACGTGTTGGAGAAGTTGCCGGATTTTACGGGGGATCTCTCCCAGGTTCCACCGATGTACAGCGCGATCAAGCGCAATGGCACGCCACTCTACAAGCTGGCCCGCCAGGGTGTGGAGGTGGAGCGGGAGCCGCGGGCTGTGTCAGTGTATGAGTTGAAGATGGCGGGCTGGTCGCATCCAGATTTCGATCTTGAGATCGAGTGCGGGAGCGGGTTTTATGCGCGTTCGCTGGCCCATGATCTGGGTGAGGCGCTCGGAACGCACGCGCACCTGGCGAGTCTGGTGCGGACGCGGGTGGGTGAATTCCTGATCGACGATGCGGTGACGCTGGAGGGGCTGCAGGAAGCGGCGGACCGGGGCGAATGGGAGGAGCAGGTCAGGCCGATCGATGCTGTGTTGCGGCATCTACCTTCGATTTCGCTGAATCCGTTGACGGAAGATAAGTTTCGGCACGGGCAGTCCGTGAGGGCGACGCAGCGGGAGGTGGACGCGTCACGAGTGACGCCGGGCGCGCTGGTCCGGATCTACGACTCCGAGGGGAGCCTGATAGCTACGGCGACGTACGACCCTTCCGGGCCGTGGTGGAAGCCCGCCAAGGTGATAACGCCGGCCTGAGATAGGCCGGTCCGACAGATTCAACCGGCCTGTATCCGTGAAATTTGCGAATATCACTTGCGATTACCGGGCGGAAATTTCTCAAATACTCTTGACACCGTGAGGTCCGCCTAATAAGTTCCCCAGAGATTCAGGGTATAGCCCGGGGACACAGTCAGGGGTTCATGAGGAGGAGACGCATGGCTACGGAGGCGTACTGTTTTAAGTGCAGGTCTAAGCGGGAGATCAAAGACCCCCAGTCCACTACCCTCAAGAATGGTCGACCGGCCACTCAGGGCGTCTGCCCGGTGTGTGGCACGAAGATGTTCAGAATAGGTAAGGGATAACTTTCTGGATCTCCAATTCGGGAGGCTTCCTCCCAAAGATTGACGACTTCAGTCGGCCCATGCGCTCCCGCCATCAGGTCGGGGGTCGTAATCGGGCCGACTATCGATTTAAGCTCCATATTGTTAACACCGTTGCAATGAAAGTGGCGACGGAGAATGCGAGAATAGGGTGCCGGCATGAGCGGCCTTCCTGATCCGCGCTGGCCGTGTCCGTATAGGCCCGGTCCATACTGGCCGCCATGGCACTGAAACAGGAGACAGCCCCGCAGCTTGGAATCGCCAGTTGAACTTGCCGCCGAACTTATTCTGCGGCTTGCCGTAATTCTGATCGCTGCGAAACTTGGCGGGGAATTCGCCCAGCGTGTCCTTCGTATTCCCGCACTCCTCGGTGAGCTGGGGGCGGGCATAGCGATCGGGCCGTTCGCCCTTGGCGGCATCGCGATCGGCAGTTTCGGCCCGTTTTTCGAGATACCCGAAATCATCGAGGTCGTGGACGGCGCTATTCGCCACACCGAGGCGATCCTTCCGGTAGCTCCCGAGTTTTTCTTCCTGGCCCAGCTCGCGGCCGTCCTGTTGTTGTTCGAAGCCGGCCTTGAGACCAATCGTGCGCAGTTCATCAAATACGCCCGTCCGGCGACCGCCGTTGCGATGGGCGGAGTCATACTGCCGTTCGGTCTGGGGGTCGTCGCCACCCTGATGTTCGGCTTCGCGGACACCGACAGCATCATTGGGTTCTTGCCTGCGCTGTTCGTTGGCACGGCGATGACCGCGACATCGGTTGGAATAACGGCGCGTGTTCTTGCGGATATGAACAAGCTACATGTCCCCGAGGGTGTGACGGTTCTCGGCGCCGCCGTCGTAGATGACGTGCTGGGCCTGCTGATTCTCACCGTGGTGATCGGGATCAACGAAACGGGCGAGGTGTCGGCCGGAAGCATTGTGTTCGTGGCGTTGAAGGCCATCGGGTTCTGGCTGGGTCTGACGATCGTTGGGACGCTGCTGTCCAACTACATCTCAAGAGGCGTGACCTGGTTCAAGACTACGGGAGCGGTGCTTGGCCTGGCGCTTGGCATAGCGTTTCTGGCGGCGGGCGTCGCGGAGCTGTTTGGTCTGGCGATGATTATCGGCTCGTACTCAATAGGCCTGGCCCTGTCATCGACGGAGCTGCGGCACCGGATCGAAGAGCCGATGAGGACGGTCAACCAGTTTGTCGTGCCGGTCTTTTTCGTGGTGATCGGCATGCAGGTGGATATTCCGGCGATCATTGAGGGCGCGCTTTTGTTCGGCGTCGTTCTATCGGTCTTGGCGATCGTAAGCAAGCTCCTCGGCGCGGGAGTTCCGGCGCTATTCGTGGGATTCAATCGTGTGGGCTCGACGCGCATCGCGCTCGGGATGTTGCCGCGCGGGGAAGTTGCCCTTATCGTTGCCGGAATCGGCCTGGGCGCAGGGGTAATCGGCTCCGAGATCTTCGGCGTGGTGATCATGATGACCCTGATAACTACGGTACTTGCGCCGCTGCTCCTGGTGCCGGCATTCGCAAAAGGCGGATCGGGTCTGCGCAAGGGCGAGCCAGACGCCACCCTCGCGCCAGAGCGGCCAGACGAGCCGGTTGCCGGCAGCGGTTCGCCGGGCGACGCCGGGTAACGAAAATGCGGTCTGGACGGCGCCCGTAGCGTGGTATATTTGGGCTTATTGCGCCCCCGTAGCTCAGTGGATAGAGTACCGGCCTCCGGAGCCGGGTGCGAGAGTTCGAATCTCTCCGGGGGTACCACCCTAACCTGAGTCCGCCGGAGATCTGTTTTGCCCGGCTCGCTCCGTGGTCACCCAAGCAATATCTGGACGCGGCCATGACGGATACCGGCCGCGTTGTTTACGCGCCGGTTGGCGACAGGTTTTACGATCGGCTATACGAGCGGATCGAGCAGGCCCGCGGCGCTGATTCGCTTGGGCCGATTACCGTTGTCGTTCCCAGTCTTTACAGCGCGTTCTTCGTTCGCCGCTCTCTTGGCGCCCGGGGCCGCGGCCTGTTCAACGTGAATTTCCTGCGCCTTGACGATCTGGCTGAGCGACTTGTCGCCGCGGACGGAGATCGCCCGCCTCTCTCTCACCTCAAGGCCGCGGAACTGGTGTACTCCGTCGCGGTTGACGCACCCGATGATCTTCTTGGCCCCCTCGCCGGGTTGCGGCATCATCCATCTCTTCCTCCGGCGTTGCACCGCGCGTTCGACGAGCTGAGGCCCGTTCCCCCTGACGCGATCGAGCGGATGTCGAAAGAAGACGAAGTCGCCGCCGCTGTGATCCGCCTGTGGCGGGTATTCGAGTCCCGCTCGGAGCGTTATTCGGACCGTCTTGCGGTTTCCCGAATGGCCGCAGATCGACTTCTGGCGGACCCCGGCGTGATTGAAGCCGTATTCGGCCGGCTGATAGTGGCGTTCCTTGAAGAGCCGGCGGCTCCGTTCGCACCTTTGATGGAAGCGCTGGCGATGGCAGCGCTGGCCGGGTGCGACGGCGTGGAGTTCGTCGCCGGGCTCACGGGAGACGGCGCTGCCGACGGGCCGATCTTGAGTCTCATCGAGCGGCTCGGTGGGGATTCGCCGCCCTCCCGAGAGGCGCCGGCTGAAGGCATGCGCCTCGTATCCGTGCCGGATCCGTCGGAGGAGGTGCAGTGGGTCGTTCGGAACATCTTGCGGCTCGCCGGGCCGGGGCCAGATGGAGGTATTCGTTTTGGCGAGATAGCGGTGTTCTACGGGAATCCCTCTTATGCGGTGCGCGTGGATGAGGCCTTGCGAGCCGCCGGAATCCCCGTGTCCGGACCCGGCCCGGCCCCGCTTGCACACCATCCGGAAGGCCGCTTCATCTCTGGATTGCTGAGCGTTTTCGAGAACGACTTCTCCAGGGAGTCGGTCATGGACTGGCTCACCGGCGCGCCGGTGAAGCGCCGTTCCGGTAGCGAGGTGAACGGCTCTCGCTGGGATGGCATATCCCGGCAGGCCGGCATTGTCCGGGGAGTGGGGCAGTGGGATTCGCGGCTTCGCGAGTATTCGGCCAGATTGAGGGCGAGCGCAGCCCGCGGCGAGCGATATGGCGAGCTGGACGAGGGCGCCGCCACGGCAAAGCGCGCTGAGGCGGCGGAGGCCGATAGCCTGCGCGAATTCGTCAATGACATGGCGCGCGAAGCGCCGCCCGCGGTCGGTCGGTGGCAGGATTTTGTCGATTGGCTCCAATCGCACCGAAAGTCGTACGAGGCGTTGATTCGAGGAGATGCCGGGGCGGAAGAGCGCGTCGAGCGCATTGACGGTCTCATGCAGGAGCTGCGCAGCCTGGACGAGATCGGCGGGCCAGACCCGGACCTGGCGCGATTTACTTCTGTCCTTCACGATGAGTTGTCATCGCCTATTCGCGCCACGCGGCGGCTGGGGCGCGGCGTGCTGCTCGCACCCGTGCGAGACGCCGTCGGACTGCCGTTGCGCGCGGTCCATGTCCTGGGGATGTCCGAAGGCTCGTTCCCGTCGCCCGTCCGCGAAGATCCACTGTTGCCGGAGAGAGTCCGCCGCGTTGCGGCGTCCACTGGAGGAAACAGCGTGGGGGCGCTCCCGACGCGGGCAGAACGAGAAGCAGTAGATAGACGCCGGTACCTCAACGCCATCGCATCGGCTCCTGTTCGTGTACTCCTATGGCCGCGGTCTGCGCAGGATTCAGGCAGCGCGCGCGGGCCGTCGCGGTGGTTTCTGGATGCGGCCCGCACAGGCTCACGCGACGAGAGCCTGCAGGGCAGCGATCTGCTCAAGCGGTCAGGCGAGGGCTGGCTCGAAGTTGTGCGCTCGAAGGAGCATGGTCTGTTGGAGGCGCCCGGGGACGCCCTTGCGTCCCGAAGCGAGTACACCTTGAGGAGTATGGCGGTGTCGGCCGCCGCAGGGATCGGCGTGCGGGGTCACTGGCTCGCCGGCACTGAGGACGGTCGCGGGCTGCGCCGCGCGGCCGAGGTGGAACGCCTGCGGTACGGAAGGGCGTGGACGGCCTGGGACGGCAATCTGACGGGAGAGCCCGTACCGGCGCCTGTGGGTGGCGCCGCGGTGAGTCCTACCCGGCTGGAGACATGGGCATCCTGCCCATTCCGATATTTCCTGGGCAGCGTGCTGCGGCTGAAACCGCTCGCAATGCCGGAGGAGTTGATGACTATCTCTCCCGCCGATCGAGGATCTCTGATCCATGCGGTGCTAGAGGAAATCGTCCAGAGGAGAATCGATGCCGGGTCTGCCCGGCCAGAAAAACAACAGCCAGATGAACAACAGGCAAATGAAGATGGAGCGATCCTCGAAATAGCGGAGTCGTTGTTCGAGGACTATGAAAATCGTGGCCTGACCGGGAACCGGGAACTCTGGGCGCTGGAGAAGGAGCGTATCCGCCGCGAGTTGACCCGGTTCCTGGAAGAGGAACGCGCCCGTTCCGATTCCACGGGCTTCACCGCGTCGCATACCGAGCTGAAGTTCGGGCTCGATCATGATGGCCCGCCGGCGGTGGACGTTTCACTTCCGGGCGGCAAGGTCGTGACGTTCCGCGGCGCGATCGACCGTGTGGAACAGACTGACGACGGGCGGGTGTCGGTCGTCGACTACAAGACCGGCAGCCCGGAGCCGTACAAGAGCATGGAGCAAGAGCCGCTTCAACGGGGTCGCAGGCTGCAGCTGCCCGTTTATGCGATGGCGGTGCGCCGGATTCTCGGCGCGACGGGGGATGTGGAGGCGGCTTACTGGTTCACGTCGGAGCGCGGCGGTTTCGAGTTGAAGTCGATTTCGCTGCGTGATATCGAAGATGAGGCCATCGAAACGATTAGCCGCGTTGCAGACGGCATCGGCGGTGGCATCTTCCCGGCGCGTCCGGGCAAAGCTGCGTTCGTCCCCGATGGCGCGCCGGGCAGCGGATTCGAGAACTGCCTTTACTGCGATTTCGACAGGATCTGCCCGGTAAACCGGGACCGCATGTGGGATGCGAAGCGTGAAGACGATGCGATGTCCGGCTACCGGGGGCTGGTCGGGGAGCCGGGCGAGTGACGGAACGAATTCCAGCAGACCGGGCGCAGCGCGATCTCATATCGCAGGCGCTCGACCGCACGTTGATCGTCGAGGCCGGAGCGGGAACCGGCAAGACGCAATCGTTCGTCAGCCGCATCGAAAACCTGTTGCTCAAGGGCGGTGTGACGATCGACAGAATTGTTGCGATCACGTTCACGCGCGCCGCCGCGGCCGAGTTGAGGGAGCGGATACGGGGGCGGCTGGAGGAGCTTGCCCGCGATGGCGGCCTGTCAGATGAAGACGCCCTGAAGATCGGAGCGGCTCTGGACGGCATCGACCATGCGGCAATTCAGACGATTCACAGCTTCGCGGAGTCGCTGGTCAGGGAGCGCGCCGTTGATGCGGGCCTTCCTCTGATTATCGAGCCGATGGACGACGTTGACGCTGCGCTGGAGTTCGACGAGCGATGGGGGACGTGGCTGCGTGAGAAGTTGGAAGACGAGGAGTTCGCCGCTGCTTTCGGCAGGGCGGCCCGCTTTGGGCTCAGCAACCCGCTGGGCCAGTTGCGTGATATCGCGCTGGCGTTTCACGGTGAATATGACCGGATTCGCGATGTCGCGTTTGCTGTCACGACCAATGAGATACGGGTAGCGGCCAAATCGCTCGTCGCCAGCGCTCCGGCGCTCGAAGAGCAACTCGCGTGGTCAATCGACGGCGAGGGTGATCCGCTCTATGAACATACCAGGCGTGTGATCGCCCTGGCCCGTTCGCTGGACGGCATTGATCTCACATCGGATGAGGCCCTCGGCATCCTGGCCCGGGCGCCGAAGATCGGCACGAATCGAGGGAACAAGAATAACTGGGAGATGAACCAGGACGGCGAGAACGCGGCGACCGCCCTGAAGGGCATGCTCGGCGATATACAGCAGCTTCTGGACGCCGAGCTGACCCAGGCTCGCGAAGCGGCACTCGCGCCGCTGCTGAAGGCGATACAGAAGTTTGTTTTGGACTACGCCAAAGCCAGGCGTGGATCAGGGCGGGCGGAGTTCCAGGATCTGCTCGTCTGGGCGTACGACCTGCTGAGCGGGAGCGAGCGGGCGAGGGCGCACTTCGCGGGCCGCTACACCCACGTTCTCATCGACGAGTTCCAGGATACCGACCCGTTGCAGATCGAGATCGCGTTGCTGCTTGTAAACGCCACGAAAGAGGGGCGCAGCGGCATGGCGAAGCCGGGCGCGCTGTTCGCGGTCGGTGATCCCAAGCAGTCGATCTACAGGTTCCGCCGCGCCGATGTTTCGGCCATGGCCCGCCTCCCGGAGCGAGTACAGGGCGAGCGGGTGCAGATCTTCGAGACGTTCCGTTCCCACACCGGCATCGTTGACTGGGTGAACCATCTTTTCGGCGATTGGATGGGCTCTGACGATACCCCCGGCCAGGCGCGCTACGTGGCGCTGCAGACGGCGCGTAAACCTCGCGGGGGCGATCACCCCCAGGGCGTCTATTTCATCGGCGACGTGTTTGATGAAGGATCGATCGGAGATGTGCGCACCGCCGAGGCCGAGCGCATCGCCCGCGCGGCGCTGTCGATCGGCGGTGGCCGCTGGACCGTGAATGACAAAGACGCGCCGGATGGGGCCCGCCCGTCGAAGTTCTCAGACCTGTGCATCCTGTTCCCGCGCCGCGCCGGCCTGCCGCAACTGGAAAGGGCGCTGCAGGACGCCGGTGTGCCGTACACGCTGGAAGGCCAGTCGCAGGTGCTCAACTCGCAGGAGATACGGGACATCCTGGCGGCGCTTGGCGCTATCGATGACCCGACTGACCAGATCGCGCTGGTGGCGGCGTTGAGGTCGCCGCTGTTTGGCTGCAGCGACGTCGATCTCTTCCGCTGGGCCGATGCCGGGGGAGCGTTCGACTACCTGGAGCCGGAAATTGAGGGGCAAGAGTCTGGGCCTATAGCGGAGTCGCTATCCGTCTTGCGAGACCTGCACGACATCAGGATGCAGACGCCGACGCCCGAGTTGATCGAGCGGTTGGTGGAGGGCCAATATCTTCGGCACCTGTCTTACGGAAGCAGGCTGGGCCGTGAGCGGCGTCGCCAGATAGGTGTTCTGCTGGAGAGCGCTCGCATTCTCGCTGAGGCCGGCCGGCCATCCCTCAGGGCGTTCGTACGCTGGGCCGGGGAGCGCGCCGCGGCGGGCGACGGATTTTCCGAGGGCGCGGCGGCCGACATCGATTACAACGCGGTGCGGCTCATGACCGTCCACCACGCGAAGGGGCTTGAGTTTCCAATCGTTCTGATGACGGGACTCAACTCCTCGGGCAGGGGCGGTGGCGGCTCGCCCCTGCTGGTCAGCCGCACGAAGCCCGGCCAGGTGGCGGTGAGGATTGGCTCTGGCGGCAGTCGGTTTGAATACGGCGATTACGAGTCGCTGAGTGAGCTGGAGAAGGACGCCGATCTGCTGGAGAGGGTGCGGGTGATGTACGTGGGGGCGACACGGGCGAAGGACTATCTGGTCGTCAGCCTGTTCCGCACGGCCCGGGACAAGAGTTCGCCGGCCTCGCAGATCGCGCAGCGGCTGGAGGGGAAGCCGGAGTTGTGGGGCGAGCTCACCGAATTCGGGGAGATCGCGATTGAGGAAGAGTCAGAGCCGCTTGAGAGCTGGGGCAGCGAAGCGGAGTTCGCAGTGTGGGTAGAGCGGCGCGAGAGGCTGCTGGCGGCCGGTCGGAAGCCGGCCGGGGTGAGCGCGACGGCGCTTAAGGCCGCATCGGGCGAGATCGAAGAGTCGAAACCGGCGTCGCCGGACGCTGAGGCACGGCCGTGGCAGAAGGGCCGGGGCGGGACCGAAGTCGGCCGTGCAGTCCACGCGGTGTTGCAGGATGTTGACCTGGCGACGGGCGGGGCTATCGCCGAGCTGTCGGCGCGGCATGCGGAGGCGGAGGGGATATCCGACCGCGTGGGAGAGGTGGCGGAGCTGGTGGGTGCGACGCTTGGCGCCGGGGTGATGAGGCGTGCGGCAGCGGCAAAGACGGTGTTGCGCGAGGCGTACGTTGCGGTGCCGGTAGGCGAAGACGGCAGGACGACGCTCGAGGGATTCGTGGACCTGATATTCGAGGATGAGAACGGTGACCTGGTGGTCGTCGACTACAAGACGGATCAGGTTGGCGAGTCCGGCAGCCTCGACTCGGCTGCGGCGCTGTATGAAA